>JAHJIN010000080.1 GCA_018823415.1 Chloroflexota bacterium
ATGCTTGCCATATTAAAAGGTGTTGAGGTCAGGCCCTCACTCGCACAGCGGCTCCACGTGATACTGCGCCCGCTGCTGACAGGTCAACTCGGGCACGTAGCGGTTGGCCGCGATCCAGACCAACAGATCGTCATAGTCCAGGTCCATGCGCCACTCGCGCACGGTGCTATCTATGGCAGCCGAGAGGATGGTATGGCCGCCCGGCGTAAATACGGCCCCCAGAATATTGCCCTGATGCCCCTGGTAGCGGCGGAGCGCCTCGCCGCTTTCCATGTCCCACAGGATGACGACGCCATCGCCCCCGGCGGAAAGCACCACGCATCGGCCGGCCGGGTCAGCCTGGGCCGGATCGCAGCCCGGGCCAAAGGCCACCTCGGTGACCTCGGCCGTGTGGCCCACAAAGCGCCGGATCTCGCGCCCGCTGGCGACATCCCACAGGATCACCAGCTTGTCCAGCCCGCTCGACAGCGCCAGGCGGCCACCTGTGCCGCCTCCTGGCGGCGCGGGGCTAAAGGCCACCGCCTGCACCGTTTCAGTGTGCCCGGCAAAGGCGCCCGGCGGGGCCAGGTCGGCGCCGGTCTCGACATCGATCAGGCGCAAGTTGTAATTGGGGACGGCGCTGGCCCCCTTGCCCGGGCCGACCAGGACGCTGCGCCCATCGGGGCTAAAGGCCACGCTGCGCGCCGCCTGCGGCGCCAGGCTGATCAGGGCCCGGCCCTGGCTGACGCCGGTGGCCAGGCTGGCGGGGATATCCCACAACTGGACGGCGCCATCGCGCGAGACAGAGACGGCCCAGCGCCCATCCGGGCTGATGTCAATATCCCACAAGATGTCCGCGTACCCCTCGAAACGGTGCAGTTCTTGCCCCGTCTCTACGTCCCACACCCGCAGCGTCTTGTCCTGGGCCACGCCAAAGATATCGCCCGAGCCAGAGATGGCGATGCGCCCATCCGGCCCAAACTTGACCCCGGCATAGGGCATTTCGGTGTGCCCCACCAGGCGGCGAATCTCCTGGCCGGTGGTATAGTCCCACAGGTTGATGTCGCCGGCCCAGTGCGCCACCAGGCCCAGCTGGCCGTCCGGGCTGAGGGCCAGGCTGGCGCCGGAATCGGGAAAATACAGTTGGCGTAATTCGGCCCCATTGCTCAGGTCCCACAGGCGCAGGCTGCCGTCGGCCGAGCCGGACAGGATGCTCTGGCCATCCGGGCTGACGTCCAGCGCCAGCACCCGGCCCTGGTGGCCCAGGAACTCGCGCTCGATTTGCCCATAGTAAGGAAGTAACAACGCCACGCGGCCATCCAGCGTGCCCAGCACGGCCAGCCGGCCGTTTGGCATGAACCGGGCGCTGAACAAGCCCGACTTGAGGATCTGGTACTCGCGCACCAACTCGCCCGTTTCCAGGTCCCACAGAATGGCGTACTGGTCCTCAGACACCGACATGGCGATGCGGCCCGCCGGGCTGATGGCCACGTCCCACACCGGCCCCTGGTGGCCGACGAGTTGGGGGGTGTACAGCACGGTATCCGGGTGCGTGTAGGTGCTGCTCTGCCCAGCTAGGTGATGAATCACGTCGCCGGTTGCCAGGTCCCACCAGATCAGGCTGTGGTCGGCCGAGCCGGATAGCGCGCGGCGGCCATCCGCGCTGATGTCCACACAATAGACCGCCCCTTGGTGCCCGACAAATTGCCGCACCGTCTGGCCGGTTGCCAGGTCCCACAGGCGCAGCGTGCCATCCGCCGAGGCCGAGAGCACGTGCTGACCATCGGGGAGCACGGCCACGTCCCACACCGCAGCGGTGTGGCCGGTCAGGCGCTGCACGATGTCACCGCTGTCCAGGTCCCACACGATCAGGCTGCCATCGCCCGAGGCGGAAATGGCCCGCCACTTCTGAGTGGCGCTGGTGTCATTCTCTGGCGAGAATGACGTTGGCAAAAAGGCCACGCTGTGCACCGCGTCGGTGTGACCGGTAAAACGGCGGATGGCGTCGCCGGTTTCCAGGTCCCACAGGATCAAGCTGCCGTCAGCCGAGCCGGATAGCGCCGCGCCTGGCGGGCCATCGACGGGAGCAAAGGCCACGCTCTCTACTGCCCCGGTGTGTCCGGTCAAGACCAGCCGGGCGCTGGGGGCATAGGCCGCCTGGCTGAGGATCAGTTGCGCCTGCGGCGGCGGGTCGGGAATCTGATTGGCGTGCAGGGCCAGGACCAGGGCCAGGTCAGTGTCGCCTTCGTTGAGGGCCAACTGGGCGCCGGTGGCCAGGTTGAGGCTCTGGGCCACGGCCGCCTGCCGCTCGGCGGCCTGCTGCTGGCTGAAGGCAAAGGCGCTCAAGGTCAGGGCCACCACGGTGGCCACGACCAGCACGGCGACCAGCGCCCGCAGCCGGGTGCGGGCGCGGCGCTCCAGGGCGGCCTCCTGCGCCTGCTGCGCCTCCCGTGCGGACAGGCTGGCGTGCAGGTACTCGGACTTGACCGGGGCCAGGTCGGCGGTGGCGACCCAGTCGACAAGCTGGTCCAGTTGCCGGCCCCGGGCCAGGAGACTGGGGTCCCGGCCCGACCGCTCCCACTCCCCGGTCAAGGCCCGCAGGCGGCGGCGCAGGCGCAGGTCTTCGCGGCTGGCGCGAATCCAGTCGCCCAGGCAGTCCCAGGCGGCGATGAGCGCCTCGTGGGCGATCTCGACGGTGGGCGCACCGGTGGCCGGGTCCTGGTCAAAGGTGAGCAGCCGGTGGCGGCCAAACAGGTCCAGCACGGTCTCCAGGGCCTGGCGCTGGGCGCTTGCGAAGGGGACATCATGCCCGGCCGGGTGCCGTGAGGGATGGAGATCCGGTTTGGCGTCCCCGTTGGGCAAGCGCTCCCTCCCCCCGCCCCCCTCCCGCTCCCGCACCCACAGGGGGCTGCGCCGGGAGGGGGAGCCCGCACGTGAGTCCCCTCCCCCGCTGGGGGAGGGATAGGGAGGGGGAGAAATGTTCCCAGGGTTATTTACGGAGGAACTGCTCTCACGCCACGGTTGCCCGGCCAGGGAGAGGATCTCGGCGCGGGGCACGCGGCGCCGGGCGACGCGGCTCTCTTCATCCAGCACCACCAGGCGCAGGAACAGTTGGCGCGCCGCGGCCTGCTCCAGGGGCGTCAGCCCGGCATAGAGCGCGTCCACCCGGCCCACCAACGCGCCGGCCAGGCCGCCCATGTCCTGGTAGGCCGCCAGGGTCATGGTGCGCCCCTCGCGGTGCTCGAACAGCTCGGTGAGGGCGTATTGCAGCAGCGGCAGCGCGCCGGACGCGCCGCCGGCGTCGGTCACCAGGGCGTCTACCAGCCCCGGCTCCACGCTCACCCCGGCCCGCCGGGCCGGCTCCTCGATGGCCCGGCGCAGTTCCTCCGGTGCAAGCGGCAGGGTGAACTCGACGCGCTCGGTGAACAGCCGGCCCAGGTCGGGCGATTCCAGGGGGTGGGCGTAATAGTCGGCGCGCAACGTGACCACCACGTGCAGGCGGCTGCCGGGGACCTGGGCCGCGGCCAGCAGGTCGGCGATAAAGCGCGCCCGCACATCGGCGTCCTGGGTGAGAGTGAACAGCTCCTCGGCCTGGTCGACGACCAGGAGCAGGCAGTCCCCCGCTGGCAGGCGCTGGGCGAGGCCCCCGCCCCACCCCGGCGCTTCGCGCCCCCCCCCTCCCGCTGGGAGGGGGGGAGGCAGCAGCGCTTCGGCCAGCGCCGTGTCCAGGGCGGCCTGAGGGTCTGCGCCGGGGAACATGACGGCGACGTGCCAGTGTTCGTCGCTCCACTGCGCCGCCCGGCGCAGGGCCGGCACCAGCCCGGCCCGCACCACGCTGGACTTGCCGCTCCCGCTGGGGCCTACCACGGTCAAAAAGCGCGTGGTCCACGCCTCGGCCTCGTGCTCCTCGCCCAGGCGTTCCAGCAATCGCGCCAGCAGCGCCTCGCGCCCGAAAAAGTCCGGCGCATCGGCTTCCTGGAAGGGCGACAGGCCCTTGTAGGGGTTCGCCGGCTCGCCGCCGGCCGCGGCATCCCACCCCAGCGCCCCGGCCTCGATCTGCTGGTGCAGCGCCGTGGTCTCGGCGGCTGGCGCCACGCCCAGCTCCTGGCGCAGGGCGCGGCGGCAGGTTTCGTATTGCGCCAGAGCCGCGCCTCGCTGCCCGCTCAGCGCCAGCGCCCACATCAACTGGCAATGGGCGGTTTCTTGCCAGGGGGTCAGCTCGATCTGCCGGCGGGCATAGCGCGCCACCTGCTCATAGCGGCCCAGGGCGCTGTGGTGGGCGGTGAGCGCGTCCAGGGCGTCCATCACCTGCCGATGGTGGGTCTCTTGCTGGAGCAGCCGCCAGTCGTCCAAGTCTGGGCTGTCTGCCAGCGTCAGGCCCGTCAAGAGGTTGCCCCGGTACAGCTCGACCAGGCGGGCCAGCCGGCCTACGCAGGCCGGGCAATGGGCCAGGTCTTGGTGCAGGTGTGCCCGAGTGGCCGCCACCAGCGCGTCGAACTCGGCCACGTCGACCCGGCAGGCCGGGTGCGCCGGGTGCCAGGCCACGCTCTGGCGGGTGATGGTGAGAAGGGGCGGCGCGCCCTCGGCGGCCAGGGGGGCCAGGACCTGGCGCAGGTTGTGCAGCGCCGAGCGCAGGCTGGTTCGCGCAGATTCGGCGGGATACTCGCCCCACAGCAGGTCTTGCAGCGTCTCCCGGCGATGCGACCGGCCGCTTTCCATCACCAGATAGGCCAGCAGGGCGCGCGCCTTGTCGGACCGCAGGCCGGCCAGCGGCGCGCCGTCCAGGGTGGCCTGGAACGTGCCAAACAGGTGTAACTCTAGCCCCTCCATGTCCACTCTTCCCTTCTATGCCAGCCTGGTTTGACGCCAAGGCGCAGGAGCGCAGAGCCGCTCATGTTCCTCTGGGCACCTGCGCTCACCATCTGGTCGTTGTGGCCATATTATAGCATGTTTCTCACTTCTCGTCACGATCTCGTCACGATAGCCTGGTATACTGGGGGTAGTCCGTGTAGCCTTGCAAAGGTTACAGGAACCTTCGCAAGGCTTGGACGAAGGAGGCGCCCGTGACCCCGGAACTCACTCCCCGGCGCACTCACGCCTACCTGCTGCGCCGGTGGCAAGAAACCCCGGGCCAGCCCCGGCGCACCGAAAGGAGGTGCTGACCCAACCCATTGACGATTGACCATTGACCATTAGCAATCAGCCATTGACGAGGAGGAAAAACATGACCCACGCACGAACCAAGAACGGACTACGATTATTGGGCACTCTAACCATCCTGGCCCTGCTGCTGGCCGCCGGCCTGACGGCGCCCCGGCCTAGCCAGGCCGCCGGCGCCGACGACTTGGTCATCACCGTCCAGACCGACAACCCCGGCACTTCTAGCTCGACTTCGTTCACCATCCCCACCACGGGCAGCGGCTACGACTATAACGTGGACTGGACCAATGACGGCACCTTTGACGATTTTAACCAGACCGGCAGCATCACGCACGATTACGGTGCGGCCGGCACCTACACCATCCGCATCGAGCGCAACGAGACAGTCCCCGGGGACGGCACCGGCTTTCCCCGCATCTACTTTAACAACGGCGGGGACAGACGCAAACTGCTGAGCATCGAACAGTGGGGCACGGGCCAGTGGACTTCGATGAACCGCGCTTTTTACGGCTGCTCCAACATGGTGGGCAATGCCACGGACGCCCCCGACCTCTCGGGGGTCACGGACATGAGCTATATGTTCTACGGGGCCAGCGCCTTCAACCAGGACATCGGCGGCTGGGACACCTCCAGCGTCACGGATATGAGCTATATGTTCTATAGCTCTACCCCCTTCAACCAGGATATCGGCGGCTGGGACACCTCCAACGTCACGAATATGAGCCATATGTTCACCAATGTCAGCGCCTTCAACCAGGACATCGGCGGCTGGGACACCTCCAAAGTCACGGATATGAGCAATATGTTCCAATCCGCCAGCGCCTTCAACCAGGACATCGGTGGCTGGGATGTCTCCAGCGTCACGGATATGAGCACTATGTTCCAATACGCCAGTGCCTTCAACCAGGACATCGGCACCTGGGACACCTCCAGCGTCACGACTATGAGCGCCATGTTCCACACCGCCAGCGCCTTCAACCAGGATATCAGCGGTTGGGATACCAGCAAGGTCGCCAATATGAGTTTCATGTTCAACGGCCCCAGTGCCTTCAACCAGGATCTCAGCGCCTGGGACACTGGCAGCGTTATCAATATGAGTTACATGTTCCGATCTGCCAACACCTTCCAAGGAAATATCGGCACCTGGGACACCTCCAACGTCACGAATATGCAGAATATGTTCCAATCCGCCGCCTTCAACCAGGATATCAGCGGCTGGGACACCTCCAGCGTCACGAATATGGCCTATATGTTCCAATCCGCCACCTCCTTCAACCAGGACATCAGCGGCTGGGATACCGGCAGCGTGACCAATATGGCCTATATGTTCACCAGTGCCACCTCCTTCAACCAGGACATCGGCGGCTGGGACACCTCCAGCGTCGCGAATATGAGCAATATGTTCAATAGCGCCAGCGCCTTCGACGGGAATATTGGCGGCTGGGATGTCTCCAGCGTCACGGATATGGGCAATATGTTCCAATCCGCCACCTCCTTCAACCAGGACATTGGCGGCTGGGACACCGGCAGCGTGACCAATATGGCCGTTATGTTCCACACTGCCAGCGTCTTCGACCAGGACATCGGCGGTTGGGATACCGGCAATGTCACCAATATGAGTTTCATGTTCAACGGCCCCGGTGCCTTCAACCAGGATCTCAGCGCCTGGGATACTGGCAGCGTTATCAATATGAGTTACATGTTCCGATCTGCCAACACCTTCGACGGGAATATCGGCGGTTGGGACACCTCCAGCGTCACGAATATGAGCTATATGTTCAGTGACGCCACCTCCTTCAACCAGGACATCGGCGGCTGGGACACCTCCAGCGTCACGAATATGAGCGCCATGTTCCACACCGCCAGCGCCTTCAACCAGGATATCAACACTGTAGGTTCATCCTGGGATGTCTCCAACGTCACGACTATGATCGATATGTTCCACACCGCCACCGCCTTCAACGGGAATATTGGCGACTGGGATGTCTCCAAAGTCACGACTATGGGCAATATGTTCTACAGCGCCCCTTCCTTCAACCAGGATATCGGCGCCTGGAACCCCGCCAGCGTCACGAATATGAACTATATGTTCCGGAACGCCACCGCCTTCAACCAGGATATCGGCGGCTGGGATGTCTCCAGCGTCACGGCGATGAACGGTACGTTCGCCTCCGCCACCGCTTTCAACGGAGATATTGGCGCCTGGGATGTCTCCAACGTCACGGGGATGCAAGCTATGTTCAACAGCGCCACCGCCTTCAACCAGGACATCGGCGGCTGGGACACCGGCAGCGTCACGTATATGGACGGTATGTTCCAGGACGCTACTTCCTTCAACCAGGATATCGGCGGCTGGGACACCGGCAGCGCCATGTATATGAACAATATGTTCTACAACGCCAGCGCCTTCAACCAGGATATCGGCGGCTGGGATGTCGCCAGTGTGACAAACTTTACGGGCATGTTCGCCGGCGCCACCCTCTCGACGGCCAACTATGACGCCCTGCTGATCGGCTGGGACGCGCAGACCTTGCAGAGCGGCAGGACGTTTAGCGGCGGCAACAGCACCTACTGCCTCGGCGCGACCGCCCGGGCCAACATGATCGCTGCCCCGCCGGGGGGCGACGGCTGGATCATCGGCGATGGCGGCCAAAACTGTGGCACCGCCGTCACGTTGTCGTCCTTTGGGGCCACGCAAGGTGACGGCGCAGCCGCGGCAGCCAATGGGGTCCAGGCCGTGGCGTGGGGGTCCGTAGTCCTGCTGGGCCTGCTGGCCG
>JAHJIN010000081.1 GCA_018823415.1 Chloroflexota bacterium
CATGGCCTTGTTGACGGCCTTTGTGGGCAGCATTGGGCTAACGGGCACCATGAGCATGAACGTGCTGGAACGCACGCGCGAGATCGGCGTCATGCGTGCGATTGGCGCGGTGGACCTAAAAGTCATCCAATCGGTGCTCGTAGAAGGGCTGGTCATCGGCACGATCAGTTGGGGTTTCGCGTGGGTGATCTCTTTTCCGATCAGCTATTTGCTGTTGCTGATTATCAGCCAGGCCATGCTCAACGCGCCCATCCCGCTGACTTTTACCCTGGATGGCGTCGCTATCTGGCTGGTTGTGGTACTGGTGCTCTCGGCGCTGGCCAGTGTGCTGCCGGCGCGCAACGCCGCACGCCTGACGATTCGTGAGGTATTGGCGTACGAGTGAGGCAACTCGAAGCGTGAACCGTGATACAAGAAGGAGCTACTCACCGCCCTAGCGCACCCAGTGGTACGAAAATAGGTGTTCCCGCTGGACCACAGTCCAGCGGGCCAGCGACGGACTGCCCGCAGGGGGCTGTGCCTGGTCCGTCGCGAACGAAGTTTATTTACGGAGAAGATACGAGATGAAAAAGTGGATCGTGATTGGTATAGTGGCTATCGTGGTGCTCGTGGCTGGCGCTGCGGTTGTAGCCCTGGGGGGAACCTGGATCGGCAATACCGCGGAGACGCCGGGCGCCGCGGCCACCCTGCCGGCGGTGCAATCCAACAGCGACGTGGTAGCAGAGGCCCGAGTGGTGCCGGTCCGCTGGGCCGCGCTGGCCTTCCCCACTGGCGGCCGGGTGGCGACCGTGACCGTGCAGGAAGGCGACACTGTGACCGCCGGGCAAGAACTCGCACGGCTGGACGATGCTGTCCTCCGCTACGCTGTGGAGCGGGCACGGGCTTCTCTGGCGTCAGCCGAGGCCCACCTGACGCAGTTGAAGGATGGCGCCCAGCCAGCGGACATTGCCGCGGCCCAGGCGAATCTGGACGCCGCCAAGGCGGAATTGGCCCGGGTGCGACGCGGCGCCACGCCGGAGGAGGTCGCTGTGGCCGAGGCTCGAGTCCAACAGGCTCAGGTGGGGGTAAACCGTGCCCAGAGCGAATATGACCAGGTCAAGGTCTGGGGGGAAAAGCCGGCTGCCCCGGCATTCCATGCCCTCAACGCGGCCTACGCCAGCCTGGCCGTGGCGAAAGCCGAGCTGGCCCGGGTAAAAGCCCCGGCCACGTCTGAGACCATCGCCGCGGCGCAGGCCCGGGTGGGCGCGGCCCAGGCCACCGTGGACAAGATCCAGGCCGGTGCCACGGCAGCCGAGATTGCCGCCGCCCAGGCCCAGGTCGCCGAGGCCAAAGCTGCGCTGGGGCAGGTCGAGGCAACACTGGGCGATGCGATCCTCAAAGCCCCCTTTGCCGGCACCATCACCAGCATCCAAATGCGCGCGGGGGAGATGGCCTCGCCAGGCATGCCCGTGGTATGGCTGGGAGATCTCTCCGCCTGGCAGATCGAGACCACGGACCTGACAGAGCTGGACGTCGCCCGCGTGCGTGAGGGAGCCCCGGTCACCATCTCCTTCGACGCCCTGCCGGACCTCAAGCTGCCCGGTAAGGTGACGCGCGTCGAGGCCCTGGGCACGAACAAACAAGGTGACATCGTCTACACGGTCGTCGTCACTCCAGACCAGCATGACGAACGGCTGCGCTGGAACATGACGGCTGTGGTGGCCATCGAGCCGTAGTAGATCGGCGCCATGGTCGATGTAGCCCAGCGTCCCGGCAGGACGCTGGGCTTGTCATTTTGGAGATACTGGCGAGTTTTCCGGGTCTAGTGCGGAATCAGCGGCAGTACACCGCTACTCGTCTCTCAACACCAACGGCAGATAGGCATAGTACCAATCTCCCCGGCGAACCGTCACCACCACCGCGTCGCTGACCGGCGCGACCAGGCTACAGTCCTCGACGCGCACCTCGACGGTGTACGCGCCGGCGAGGCCAAAGACGTGCGTAAACGCCAGCGGGTTGGCGCTGCCAGTGTGCGGACCGATGATAACCGCGCCGTTGGCATAGACGACATAAGTGTAGGGACTGGCGTCTGCCGGGACGATGCTGGCCCGGAACTGGGCCACTGTATCGGTATAAACGATGCCGGCCGTGCCCAGCACCAGGTCCACCGCCAGGGCCGGCGTGCAGACCGGGCTGATGACGACGATGTGCGTGTCTGTCACCAGCGCGCCGGCGCAGTTGGTAGCCGTGACCGCCAGCGTGTGCGTGCCCAGGCCCAGCGTGCGCACGGAGGCTGCGGTCGCGTCGCCATTGTCCCACTGGTACGAAATGGGCGGCATGGCGTTGGCCGGCGCATACGCGGCGATAAAGGTATACGCGCCCGGGGTGCCGCTGCTGGCCCCGGCGATGGTCACGCCCGACAGCTCACGACATGCCACCTCGACCTGAACCACGTCGGTCACAGCGTCAGGCTCGGTCAGGACACAGTTCCAGGCGGCGATGGCGACCTGGTGCGTCCCGGTGGTGGCAAAGGTACGGCTGAACGCCAGCGGGTTGGCGCTGCTGCTCTGTACCGGACCGGGCACACCATCCACGGTAAGCCGATAGCTGTACGGCTTGTGGGCATCGGCCGGGGCCGTGCCGGCGCTAAAGGCCACCGCATCGCCGGGATAGACCGGGCCGGGCGTGGTCTGAGCGAGGGTGACGCCGGTCAGCACGGTACAGCCACAGCCACCCAACCACTCGACGATGCGCTGGAGCACCTGCTGGCCGTTGGCGGCGCTGTGGGTGTAGATGGGCACCCAGGACGTGCCGAAAAAGACGGTCTGCCAGTTCCCGCCGTCCCGGTCCACGTCCAGGTTGTTGCCGCCGGACTCGGCGCTCTGAAAGGCCACCGAGGCCCCGGTCCCGGCGTTGACGATATCGCCATAATCGCTGAAATCGGGCGGATAGGTCAGCGTGTACGGCCCCAGGCCGGCGCCCACCGGGTCGCCGGCCACACCATACTTGGCAGTGGCATCGCCGGCATCACTGGTGTGGGAGCCAACCCCCAGGTAGTCTTGCCCAAAGGCGGTCAACCCCATGTCGTACAGATAATCCTGGCTGGAGAGAAAGAGCCGGCCGCCGCCGTCCAGGTAGGCGGTCAGGTTGGCTTCGTCGGCAGCGTTGGGGCCGGCCGAGTCGCCACTGCCATACTTGTCACCCGAGAACCAGATGACGATGGTATAGCCGGTCATTTCGGCCAGAGAGGGACCGTTGCCGGCCCCGCCGCCCACGTCGAACACGTCATAGTCATAGCCCAGGCTATCCAGAGCGGCGATGTAGTAGGGGCGCACGTCCGGGGCATCGTTATCGTCGTCCACCAGGAGAATGCAGGGCAACGGCTCCAGGGCAAAGTCCTGGACCTGGTCGTGGTCCGCCACCACCACACGCTCGGCCGGCCGGTGCAGCGCGGCGCTCA
>JAHJIN010000082.1 GCA_018823415.1 Chloroflexota bacterium
CCCCAGCCACGGGACTGGTCCTGGCGCAAGGGCCGGGGCCGCAGGGCGGCGACGTGTCCCAGGCCAGCGTGGGCACCGCCTTCACCTACCAGGGCCGGCTCCAGGACACCGGCGGGCCGGTCACCAGCGATTGTGACTTGCGGTTCAGCCTGTGGGACTCGGCCAGCAATCTCACCGGGCAGGTGGGCGCCACGCTGACCAAGAGCAACGTCTCGGTCAGCGGGGGGTTGTTCACCGTGGAGCTGGACTTTGGCGCCGTCTTTGCCGGCGACGCCCGCTGGCTGCAGGTGGCAGTGCGCTGCCCGGCCGGGAGCGGCAGCTATAGCACGCTCAGCCCGCGCCAAAAGCTGACGGCGGCCCCGGCGGCCCTGTCACTGGCGCTGCCATTCCTCGCTGAGGCGAACATCGGCGGGCCGCTGGCCTGCTTCGAGAACGAGGGGGCCGGCGAGGCCGCAGTTTTCAGCAGCGCAGGGGGATATGCGCTGTGGGTCGGGACGGCCGGCCTCGATGCGCTGTATGTCGCCGCGGCGGGGCAGGACGGGGTGCACGTGATCGATGCGGGCGGCCGCGGCGTGGCCGTGGACACGGCGGGCGGCGATGGCGTGTATGTGGGCGCGGCCGGCACCCCCACTTCATCGACGCCTAGTGACTACCACAACGGTGTGGAGGTAGCAGGAGCCGAATGGTATGGCTTGTACGTCGGCAACGCGGGTTTTGATGGCCTGCACATCGGCTCCGCAGGGGGGAACGGCGTGGGTGTGGACTCGACGGGCTGGAGTGGATTCTTTGTAAACTCGGCAGACTACAACGGCTTCCATGTGAGCGGCGCGGGGGGCAATGGCTTACTCGTCGGCCATACAGGTGCGGATGGGGTGCTCATCGGTCAAGCCGGATCTCCGAGTTCGTGGACATGGAGCGATTATAATAACGGCTTCGAGATAGCTGGCGCCCAGGGTCACGGTCTGTACGTCGGCCGGGCGGACGACACCGGGGTGTTCGTTCACTCTGCCGGTTGGAATGGCGTGGTCGTCGAAGAGGCTGGCGGGGACGGCGTGCGCGCTACCGCGACGGTCTACAACGCCCTCTATGGCGATACGGCCAACGCCCAGGGCGAGTGGGGCCTCTACACCCCCGACAAGGTCCACGCCCAGAACGTGACCTTGCAGACCCTGACCCTTATCGCCCAGGTGTCCGGTCCCGACGCCCTGTCCCCGGGCGACGTGGTCGCCGCGGCGGGCGTCGCCGCTCCGCTGCCAGGCAATAGCGCGCCCCTGCCCCGGGTACGGCTGGCCGGGGCAAACTGGAACGGCGTCGTGGGCGTGGTCGAGGGGCGTCTGGCCCTCACGCCGGTGCCGCAGCCGGAGGGCAAAGAAGAGCAGCGTCTAGAATTGCGCAGCGCCGAGGGGCCTGCCCGACCCGGCGACTACGTGGCACTGACCGTCTTGGGACTGGCGCGGGTCAAAGTCGATGCGGGCCAGGGAGCGATCCAGCCCGGAACGCGGCTCACCAGCGGCGCAGGGGGGTGGGCTCGGGCGCTCAAAACCGTCGTCGTGGAGGGCGTGACCCTGGCCGAGAGCGCGCCGGTGCTGGGCATCGCCTTGGATGCGCCGGACGAAAACGGCCTGGTTTGGGTGCTGGTCAATCCGCAGTAGGGGGCTGGAGGTTGGAGGTTAGAGATTGGAGGTTGGAAAAGATGCGCAAATGTCTGTTTCTTGTGCTCGGAGCAGGGGTGTTGCTGCTTTCGGTTGGCTTGATCGCCCGGGCCCAGGGAGGGTACGATCTGTCCTGGTGGACGGTGGACGGCGGCGGGTACACGGTTAGTACCGGGGGTGGATACGAGCTCGGCGGGACCATCGGCCAGCCGGACGCCGGGCAGCTCACCGGTGGCACATATACCCTGGGCGGCGGCTTCTGGAGCGGCGGCGCAGCGGCGATACAGTACCAGCTCTATCTGCCGCTCGTCCTGCGCAGCAGCCAGTCCTCGTAGGGGGCACAGTTCCAGGTAGCAAAGCCCCTGCGGGTTTCCCAAACCCGCAGGGGCTCCAACCACAGATCCTGGTCGAATGAATAGGGCGCAGCCGGTCATTCGACCATTGCGCCAGCCTCGCCGTCGTGCTACAATGAAAGCACCATCAAGCTGGAGGAGGACAGAGGAGTGAAACACCAAAAGCCCGGTCTACTGTCCACGCTGCTCGCCGTGGGGGTGACAGCCGCGATCCTGCTGGGCTGCACCCCACCCGGACCGGCGGTCGTCGTCGCCACCGCGAGGCCGACTAGGCCGACCGCACCATCACCCCCGCTGCCAGCGACCAGGACGCCCGTACCCCCCACGCCCGCGCCGGCCGTCAACCGCACCACACAGGGCCGCATCCAGTGGGACGAGATCTGGCGCGGGGAGATCCGCATCGTCGGTGACATCATCGTGGCAGAGGGAGCCACCCTGACCATCGAACCAGGCACCGTGGTGCGCGTCGCCGCGAACCAGGACGCGGCGAACCTGTTCGACTGGCCCTACGATATGCAGCAGGGCGTCAAGCAGGAGCACAACTACGAATATGGCGTGCACTTGGGTGAGCCCTACCGGGACGAGGGCCATCACATCTCGATCCACATCCTCGGTACCCTGCACGCCGTGGGCACGCCGCAGCAAATGATCACCATCACCTCGGATGGCCCCAACCCCGGCATCTACGACTGGAATCACCTGGCCATCGCCCACGGCGTTCTTTCGTACAGCGTGGTGGAGTACTATCGCTGTATGGACCCCGGCGATGGAACCATGATCAGCCACAACATCCTGCGCCACGTGGGCGAGTGCGCGGTGTGCGCCAACAGCTCGGCGGTGGTCGAGCACAATACCATTTCCTACGCCGGCCACGAGTTGGTGGACATGCATAATAGCTCCCCCACGATCCGCAATAATTACGTGGGGCCAAACCCTGGTCACGGCGGCATTACCATTGACGGCGGAGCCCCCCAGGTCGTGAATAACACCATCGAGAACTGTGGTGTGGGGATCGCGTTTATCTCAGCGCCCGGCAACCCCACCATTCAGGGGAATACGTTCTCCAACAACGGGGAAGACATCGCGCACAATTACTGATCCGGTACGCACGGATAATCACCACACATGAGGAGGGAAACATGAAAAGCCAAAAGTCTGTACTATTGTCCCCCGCCCTGCTCGCCTTCGCGGCGATAGCCCTGATCCTGCTGAGCTGCACCTGTCCCAGCGGCGGCCTCGTTGCCCCTACCGCGCCGCCCGTGCCACCGCCCACCCAACCGGCCCTTCCGCCCACCCAGCCAGCGCCGCCGCCTACCCAGCCAGCGCCGCCGCCTACCCAACCAGCGCCGCCGCCCACCCAACCGGCGCCGCCGCCTACCCAACCAGTGCCGCCGCCTACCCAGCCAGCGCCGCCGCTCACCTTCACCTTCAGCCCCCAGAGCGGCCCCGCCGGGTCCGACGTCAAGCTGTACCTGAGCGCGCCGGTGCAACCGGTGACGGTGTACTACAACGGCCAGGTGCTGCCCAAGCGAGTCCTGGACGGCGGCCAGACCCTGGAGGTGACCATCCCCGGAGACGCCAGCGGCAGCGGCTATTTCGAGCTACAGTGGGACGGGCAGAGCGTCAAGGCGGCGGAGCCGTTTACCGTCACCCCGCCGCCGCTCACCTTCACCTTCAGCCCCCAGAGCGGCCCGGCCGGTTCCGACGTCAAGCTGTACCTGAGCGCGCCGGTGCAACCGGTGACGGTGTACTATAACGGCCAGGTGCTGCCCAAGCGAGTCCTAGACGGTGGCCAGACCCTGGAGGTGACCATCCCCGGGAATGCCAGCGGCAGCGGCTATTTCGAGCTACAGTGGGACGGACAGAGCGTCAAGGCGTCCGAGCCGTTCACCGTTACCCCGCCGCCGGCCCAGGGCGACCTGATCCTGGAGGACGTGTTCCTCTCCGCCGATGGCCGGGTCATCCTGCGGGTGGCCCAGTCCCCGTCCGACGCGCTCTCCGGCTCGTTCGGGTACCGGGTGGTGGCCCAGGCCACCAACGTCATCGTGGCCCAGGGCTCGTTCGCGATCCCCAGCGGCGGCCAGGCCCTCTGGACCGACTACAAGCCCGGCGGCCAGGTAACCCTCATCGTGCGCATCGACCCCGGCAACCTCATCCCGGAGACGAATGAGGACAACAACGCGATGACCGTGACGCTGACCCCGTAACGTCTCTTCGCTCGAGGGGGGTAATGTGTCAAACGGCAAACGTGACTCTAGCCCGGCTTCGCCGGATTATAATCCCCGAAGCGCAGCGGAGTGGGATACGTAACCGATCCATCAGTTTACCAATCCACCAACCAGGAGGAAAAAGATGTCTGCCAAGCGCATGCTTCTCAC
>JAHJIN010000083.1 GCA_018823415.1 Chloroflexota bacterium
AAGACCATCAGCTACTGGAACGACCCCGCCGGAGAGCGGGTCTCTGCACCCACGACGTGGGTGCCGGCCTATCGCAGCGGGTGGATGGCCCCGGTCCCGATCTCCGACCCCACGGGGGTGCCAAGCCAGGGCGCTGGTTCGGACTTGGCCGACCTCAATGGCAACGGCACGCCCGACTATGTCTGGGCCTGGATCGAGGACCCGGCCGGAGAAAACGTCATCCATTACCGTGTCGGCTGGGACGTAGGTGCCAACGGCCAGCCCGCGAGTTGGAGCGCCACGTACCAGATGCCCGAACCCGGCGCCAACGGCGTAGGCTGGGAAACCGCCGGCCTGGGCGCGGCCGTGACCGAGCTGAACGGCAACAGCACTCCCGACCTGGTGCTGGCCTGGGTGGCCAACCCCGCTGGCGACAACTGGGCTGCGTACTGCGTGGGCTGGGACCTGGACGCCACCGGCGCGGCCAGCAGTTGGAGCGGCAAGAAAACGATCCCCGGCTGGGTGGGCAGCTCCACCCAGGGCGCCGGGCTGGACACCACCGACCTCAACGGCAACGGCCGGCCCGAGCTGTTTTTTGGCTGGATCGACAACCCAGCCGACGTCAACCAGGGCTGGTATCGCGTGGGCTGGGACCTGGACACCAGCGGTGACAGCAGCAATTGGTGGCCTTATCCCAAACATATCGAGGGGGCCTTTGGCCCCGAGGACCAGGGCCTGGGCCTGGCCCTGGCCGACGTGAACGGCGATGGCCAGGACGAGCTGGTCGCCGCCTGGCTGCGCCAACAGGAGGTGGGCAACGAGTGGGCCTACAGCATCGGCGAAGGACTGGACGGTGATGCCTACGTGGGCTACTGGGTGCCCGGCCCGCTCGTGCCCAGCCCGATGGGCAGCTCGACCGATTCCGCCGCCCTCGCCGCCGCCGACCTGGTAACTGGCGACGGCCGGCCCGAGTTGGTGATCGGTGAGATTGACTATATGCTGGGCCTCAACCAGGCCTGGCTGCGCGTGAGCCAATACTGGCCCCTGGGCGGTGACCCGGATACGTACCCCACCGCCGTCGTCACCAGCACCACCAGCGGTGAGTTCAAGATCTATGCCTATGACCAGTGGTGGAACGTCAAAGGCGACCTCAACTGGCGCTGGGACGACGCCAGCCAACCCCTCGTGGTCAGCGTGGGCGGCGCCAACTCCACCTGGTCAGTGGACCACACCCAGTTCACCGAGCACGTCTCGGGGACCAGCAAGTCCTACAACATCACGGTCGGCGGGGAAGCCGAGTTCATGGGCATCGGCGTCGAAGGCTCGTCTACCTATGGTTTTGAGGATGGCAGCTCGCAGAGCATCAGTTGGGACCAGGGCTGGTACATGGAAGGGCAGACCGGGGGCCTGCCGCCAACCGCCACCCATCAAATGGAATACAAGTATTCGCCCTATACCTACATGCAAGAGGCCCTGTCTATCAATGGGACCCAGCAAGCCTACATGGTGCTGGACTATATCGTCTCCATCGGGCCGGTCCCGCTGGAGACAGGCGCTGGGGCCGCGCCTTTGGGCGTCACGCCCGGCGTACCCCTCATCGCCAGCCCCACCCATCCCGACCCCGGCACCTGGTATCCCACCAGCACCGTCGTCTTTACCTGGGCCCAACCGGTCGGTGACCCGGCTGTGGTGAACGGTTATCGCTGGTACCTGGACCGCCACCCGGACACAATCCCCAGCGCGTTCAGCCAGGGCTTGACCACCACGACCACCTACCAGGACTTTCCCGATGGATTATGGTATCTGCACCTGCGCGCGCGCGGCCAGGGCGGCGATTGGAGCGGGACCGCCCACCGCGCCGTGCGGCTGGATGCCCACCCGCCCCTCGTGCAGATCACCCTGAACCCGCCCCGGCCCAGACACAACGGCAGTTGGTACAACGTTCCCGTCACGGTCACCATCATCGCCACTGACCCCTCCACCAGCGCCGGGCAGACCGGCTCGGGGGGGACCAGCATCGAGGTCAGCACCGACGGCGTCACCTGGCAGCCCTACACTGCGCCCCTGGTCTTTACCACCGACCAGCCGCTGACCGCGCTGTGGGCGCGCGCCACCGACGCCGTGGGCCACACCTCGGTGCCGGTCTCGACCAGGTTTGGGCTGGACCTGATCGCGCCCACCTCGGTGGCGGAGCCGGGCTGCTGGGAACCGGGCGGCAACTGCGTGGCCGAGGTGTTTACCGATACGCTGGGCAACCAACATCTGCGGTTGGCCGGCGAGCTGGATGGCTCGCTGTCGGGCCTCAAGGGCCTGGCCATCCGCATCAATGGCACCGCCTGGGTGCCGGCGACGGCGGTCGTCGGCCAGCGGTGGTTCTTTACCTCCACCCAGGAGCTGGGCGCCGGCTGCCACACGTTCGACATCCGGGCCGAGGACCGGGCCGGCAACGTGGAGCCGCTGCACACCTTTGTCTCCGGCGTGGTCTGGCCGCCCCGGGAAACGCCCAACCTCAGCGGCAGCAGTCTGTGGGTAGAGCCCAACATGGTGCGGCCCGGCGCAATCGTCACCTTGACCGGGGCCGTGCGCAACGCCGGCTGGCAAGAGACCTGGGTCTCCATCACGGCGACGGTGCCGCTGGGACTGACGGTCTTGCCGGACACCATCGCCAGCGCTGGTTCCTACGACGCGGTCTCCCGGACCATCACCTGGCCACCGCGTTACCTGTGGCCGGGCCAGGAGCGCGATCTGGCCTTCAGTGCGCAGGTGGATGCTGG
>JAHJIN010000084.1 GCA_018823415.1 Chloroflexota bacterium
GGATTCTCAACTTCATCGACTATTTCAACCGCACGCTGGCCAAGCCATTCAAGTGGACGTACACTGGCCGGCCCCTGGTGGCCTAAACTACCGAGGGATTTAGGCCGCCGTGTACTAGTGCAGGCGCGCCACCGCTGACGCGATGGCCAGGGCGATGAACAGCCAGGCCCACGGATTGAGTGCCTGACCTATCAGAAAGGTCATATACAACGCCGCTACACTCTCGCCGGGAGCCATCTGAAGCAACATCCCTAGCGAGCCCAGGGTGACGCCACCCAGGATCGTGCCCACGGCCAGGCTGATGCCGGCCACGATTTGCACCGGGCGGCCTCGCTTGTAGTTGGTGGCCCAATTGATGGCCTGGGCTACGGCCAGGCCGGGGATGGCGGCCAGGAAGAGCAAGAACCAGCCGCCCACGTTCAGGATGAGGCCGCCCACCACAAACGCGACGGCCGTGCCCACCAGCAGGGCCTTGAGCAGCGAGCCGGCCCCCACCTGATAGATGGGCAAACGTTTGAGATTGGCGCACTCGTGGCACCGGGCGCCCACCGGCGTTTGCACGATGCAGCGGGTGCAGATGGGTTTGGCGCATTTGGAGCAGCGGAGCACGGTCTCAGTGTCGGGGTGGTTGGCACAATACAGGGTTTCGGGCACGGCTACTCCTCGCGTTCGATGACGATCAGACAGGTTGCGTCGCCCCGGCCCTGGCGGCGGACCAGTTCGACGCGGACGGGCTTATCTGGCAGCAGCGTTTCCATATAGACCGGCCACAACGCCTCGCAGGCCACGCACGCCTGATCGACCCGGTCCAGGCCGGCCAATCGCGCGCCCTGGTACGCGGCACATTTCTGGACCACGATCTCGAGCCGGTCCTCGGTGACGATCAAATCAGCCCGCATGCGCCGGCCCATGAACGCTTGCATGTAGGCGTGGAGAATGGCCCCCGCGTCGGCCAAGTCGGTGGCCTGCCGCCGGCCCAGGGCGCGCAAGGTCTCGCGCATCTCGATGCGGCCAAAGGCGGCGCGGACCCGGGCGTTGGTCTCTACGCCGGCCTCCAGGCCAAAGCGCTCTACCACCTTGAGGAACCACTGACCGTCCCAGGCCAGCATCAGCCGGCCCAGCATCTCGGCCTGGCGCTCGGGGGGAATCGTAAGAGGGTCCATCATGGCTCCTGGCAGGGCATCAAGCGCCGGGTATTATACCACGAGCCAGAACGCGGCGCAACATAGTTCGGGTGTGCTTGTACTGGACACCGGCCAATCAGCGTGATATACTTGAAACGCCAAGACGCTGTGGCCCAAACTACTGGGGGCATGATGATGAGCGAGGTCCAATTTTCTGCCGACGAAATCGCCCGGGCCTATGAACGGCTCATCGAGCGCTTTGTGACCTGGGCACAGGAGCAGGACGACATTCGGGCTGCGGTGGTCATTGGCTCCCGTGCCCGCACAGACCACCCGGCCGACGAGTGGGCTGACCTGGACGTGCTGGTCGGCATCACCGACCCACAGCGCTTCCTGGCAACGCCCGACTGGGTGGCGCACGTTGCCCCGTATTGGCTGACGTTTACAGAACCGACCGGCACTGGCGAAGGAATGGAGCGCCGGGTCCTGTTCGAGGGTGGGCTGGACGTGGATTTTGCGCTGGTGCCGGCCGACGTGGTCGGGCAGATGGTCGAGGCCGGGCCGCATCCAGACGTGGCCGACATCGTCCGGCGCGGCGTGCGCATCGTGTTGGACAAGGACGACCTTCTGGTGCAGTTGGTGGCTGGCGCGCCGGAGCCACCGCTCCCTCAACCACCCACCCAGGCTGAGTTCCTCAACGTCGTCAGCGATTTCTGGTATCACGCTCCCTGGACGGCCAAGCACCTGCGGCGCGGTGAGCTGTGGTGGGCCAAGGGCTGCTGCGATGCCTACATGAAAGGGCTGCTGCGCCAGATGCTCGAATGGCACGCCCGGGCCACACACGGCCGGGACCACGACACCTGGATGCGCGGCCGGTTCCTGGAAGAATGGGCCGACCCGCGCGCTGTGGCAGCGCTGTCGGCCGCCTTTGCTCACTATGACGAGGCGGACGTGTGGCGCGCCCTGTTTGTCACCATGGACCTGTTTCACTGGGTGGCAGCCGAGACCGCCGAACGGTTGGGCTACCCGTACCCGGCCGAGGCCAAAGCACACGCCACCGAGTTGGTACGCCTGCTCTACGAGACCGATTCGCAGAGGCCAGAATGAACACCTGCAACCAGGTCTATGAAGAGGTGCGCGAATGACCCCAGCGACCGAGCAGATCCTGCACATCGACGGTCACCGACTGATGGTGCTGGCCTTGAATCCCGACACGCCGGGCCGGTCCATCATCCTGCTGCACGGCATCACGGCCTCGGTCCGCTTCTGGGCCGCCGACGAACTGGCCTCGCTCCTGACACCTTATGGGCCGTGCTATTCCCTGAGCCTGCCGGGGCACTATCCCGCCGCGTTCCCTCCAGACATGCCGGCCCAGGACCTCACCGCCGAGATGATGGCCCACGTGCTGACAGCCGCCATCCGCCAACTGGCCGGCGAACAGCCGGCGCTCCTGGTGGGGCACTCGACCGGCGGATTTGCGGCCCTCGACATCGCTGCCCATACTCCCGACCTGACGTGTGGCGTCATCAGCATCGGCGGATTTGCCCGAGGCCGGTGGACTGGCCTGCTCGGCCTGTATCAGCGGCTGGCCCGGGACGGTTGGTTCGGACGGGCACGCTTGAAGGCGCAGATCAAGGCTGGTCAGATCAGCCGGGCGCTATACCAGTATGCCGGGCGCTATCAGGTGGCGGACCCGGCCCGGCTCCGCGCTGATCCTCGCTTCGACGCCCTGGTCAAGGGCGCCTGGGCCGATTTCCGGCACCTGGACCTGGACGCCATGCTCGCCTATTTCGCCGTCATGCCCGACATCGACATCGGCCCTCTGTTGCCGCATATTGACGCGCCGACGCTGGTCGTGGCCGGGGCCAGCGACCCCATCGTGCCGCCGGCCCAGTCGCGCCTCATCGCCGAACAGGTCCCCGGCGCCGAGTTGGTGCTGATCCCCGGCGTGGGACATTGGCCCTTTGTCGAAGCGCCGGCCGAGTACCGGCAGGCGCTAGCGGGCTGGCTGCAGCGGCGATAGCCAGTCTCTCTGGAAACCTCGCTAAGGTCCTCGTTCTCTGGAACCGGCCGCCCCGTGGACGGAGCAGGGAGCACTTGACAGACAAGAACTAGCGATCCCGATCCAGACACTGTTTCCCCGCCCAGGCAAGATTGATGCACGGATGTCAGGGAGTTGAGATTCGTGCATAGACCTCTGGCGCTAGAGTACATTTGCTTCGTGTCAGAATTGTCACGGGTTATGGACTTGTCCTATTCTCGATTTGCATAATGGCTGGCACAAAGAAAGCCCCTACACCCATGGCCGTGATGACAGTGCCAGCAATCAGCCACCAGGACTGGGCTCCCAAGACGTCAGCAACCGGGCCGGCAATCGCCAACCCCAACGGCGTCGCCACCTGTGCAGCACTGATCAGCAGCGAGAAAACGCGGCCCTGCATCTCGGGTGGCACCACCGCTTGAAAAATGGCTCCATTTATACCCATCAGCATCGTTTCCAAGAACCCGACCATGGATATCGCCACTACAGCAAGCGGAAAAGCACTCGTAGGAGTCAACCCGAACACCGTGATCGCGATGCCGTCCAGCGCCAGGGCAAGCATGGCAGTCATGATACGACGCTTGCCCCCCCCCCACACGCCCAGCGTAACCCCACCAAGCACCGCCCCCACTCCCACCGCAGACTGGAGCAAGCCCAACTCGAGTGCGCCACCTGCAAAGTGTTCAATGACCACAATGGGACTTAGCGAGGCGGCCGCACGCCCCAACAAGTTACTCAGGGTGCCAATGACCGAGAACAGCATCAGGCCTTTCCAGTTCCAGACAAATCGAAACCCCTCGCGCATATCTGCCAGCACCGAGGGCTTGGTGCCACTTGTTCCTGCAATCTCTTGGCGAACTGGCTGTGGGATGGAGACAAAGAACAGAGCCGCAACGGCTGGCACAGCTGTCACGACGTCGATAGCCAGGATGGCTTGCATCGGCAACGCTTCCAGTGCCAAAGCCCCCAGCGGCGGTATCAGGATGTTGGCCAGACCGGAGAGAGTCAAATTCAATCCACCAACCCGGGAGAGGTGCTCCCGAGGTACCAGTAGCGTAGTCGAGGCCTGCATGGCCGGCCAATGGAATGCGCCACCTAATGCCCGGATGAACAACAAGACATAGATATGCCAGACCTGTACGACACCCAGTCCATAGAGCACAGCCAGCAGGACCGTTACCAGCGCAATTGCGCTGTCGGCGACCATCATGACCATGCGCCGGTTCCAGCGATCAACCAATGCGCCGGCGAAAGGACCGATGAGAATCTGGGGCAACAAGGCTACCAGGCTGGCGAAGGCCAGCACTGTGGCAGAACCGGTTGTAACGGTCAGCCACCAGACAAGGGCGAACTGGACCAGATGACTGCCAAGCAGGGAAAAAGCCTGGCCGGTCCAAATGACCAAGAATGATCGCATGGACTGCGTTGGCTGGGCACTGTTCGAGTCGTTCACCATAACCTCTGAAATCACCTGTATACTGGGCAGGTCTGGGCTAGCTGACGCGATATCTCTCGCAGCTTTTGGCTTGGCGTTGCCAACAAGCTGCCTGCCATGGCTGTGTCATTTTTGTGTTTCAGGTCGCCGCTTGCTTGTAGATCAGGGATTCGGTTCGCTCTCTGGCGCCCAGAGAACCGTACAGGGCAATGGCCTCCGGGCTGACCGTCACCGGTTCTTCAGGGTGAGCGGGAGATAGACCACCACCGGCCACCACATCCGCCCATAGATGTGCTGGCGTTCCGTGGGCTCCGCCGCCCGGCCCTCGTACACGATGAGGTTGCCCGGCGGGCCAGCGGCCACCGCCGGCTCGCGGTTGTTCCAGAAGGCCACGGCGGTGACCGGGAAGCGCGACGATGGGAGCCCGCCGACCGGCCAGGTACTGGCCCAGATGGCGTCGCCCGCCGCCGCCGCGCGTTGCCAGACGGCCAGCCAGGTGCCGCTGAACCAGTCGGCGGTCACGTCGGGGCGGGTTTCGGCGTCGTACGAATAGTCGATGCCGAACGAACCGACCACGGTGTCGCCATTCAGATCGAGTTCGATCCCGTACACGTCCCAGTCGTCGATGTCGTATTGACGTTCCCAGGCCACCAGGTAGCGGTACCTCTCGTTCTGGGTCACCGCGGGGTACTGCACGGTGGTGGACCCGGCATAGATGACAAAATCGCTGCGCGTGACCGTGCCGTCCCAGCGCAGGCGCGCCCCATAGATGCTGGTGCTGCCGCTGACCCAGACCACCAGGCACTCGTCTTGGACCCAGTTGTAGGCGACGTCCGAGTGGTGTGGGGCCCCGCTGCTGGTGACGGCGGCGCTGGCGCTCAGGGTCCCGTCTGCCGCCACGAGCCGGCGGACAATATTGAGTGGCTGGCCCGTCTCGGTGCTGTAGCTATCCCAGGTTACCATATACGCGTTGTGGGTCGCCCCACAATAGGTCACGGCCGGGTTCCACATGCTGGCGGGTGCGATCCAGTCCCCGATCACGAATTCCGTGCCGGGGCCAGTGGCGTTCCAGGGGATGATCCGCCCCCGGATCTCATAGCGCGAGCCATTGCCGGCGACATCGTACATCCAGACTACCAGATAGTCGTCTTTCCAACTGTTGCAAGCGACGGCCGGGTAGATCTGGTTATTGGGCGCGTTGGAGAGCCGGAACGGCGCCGCCACCGGTTGGCCGGCGGCAGACATGCGCCGGGCCCAGACCTGGCGCGTCCCATCGTCCCAGGTCTGGTGCCAGACCACCAGGTATTCTTTTTTGAACCAGTTGAAGGCCAAGTCCGCCTGGTAGCGGTGACTGTCGGGGACTGCGGGGACCGAGATGGCCACTTCCGGGCCGAGCCGGGCGACCGCGACCGACCCGGTGCTGTCACGAGCCACTACTGCCGGCACCAGCATGACCATGCCGGCCAGGGCCAGGGCCACGCCCGCTCGCTTGTTGAACATCTGAGCACCTCCTGTTCATAGCTACGCCTGACCGCCAGGCTGGCGGTTCGCCACCGACTGGGACCGGTTAACATCCGACCCACGATACTATCATATCACATGGGCTGATATTTCGTCAAATAACTGCGGCGCGGTTTTGCTCTTCCGCCGCCGCGCGCTCCGCGCCGGGGAGCACCCCATCCCGGCCCCGGTGCCGCTTGCGGGTAGTCACTCTGGTCTATGGAGATTGGCGCAGGGCCACGGGCAAGTAGAGGCCATAACGCGGCCAGAAGGCGTTGTTGGACAGATTCGACCAGGCCCCCTCGTCGTTCTGCGCCTTGAGGGCAAAATAGGTAGTGCCGCCGGCGGAGGGCACGCCGGCCACATAAGTCTCGGCGGTGCCGGCGAGGGTGGCGAGGGGCGCGGCGCCGTCCCAGTTGGCCTCGGTGACGCGCGCGCTGGCATAGCGCAGGGTGGTGGTGACAGCCCCGGCCGGGGCGGTCCAGCGCAGGGTGGCGGTGAGGGTGCCGGCACCGGTGACGGCCTGGGTCACACGCAGATCGGTGACGGCGGCCGGAGGCGTGCCCAGCGGGGCCACGGAGATGTGCAGTGGGCCGGTCTGGGTGGTGGTGAAATAGAGCGTGTGCTCGGCGCTGCTGATGACGGTCTGCACGTCCGCGCCAATGGTCACCTGGTAGACGGTGTCGCTCAGGACGCCGGTCAACAGGTGACCGCACGTGCCGCCGGCCGTCACGTCATACTCTACTCGCCCGGCGACGAGCGCACCGTCCATCGCCGTGCTAAAGAGGGCCACCCGCTCGTGGCCCGGCTCTGCCACGTGCGCGCCGGTCATCTCGCCGCCGGCGGTGGTCAGCAGGTTGGTCGCCGGCATCGCGCTGGCGGCGGTGTCGGTGATGTAAAGCACATGCAGGAACCGGTCGTCAGCCTGCGGAGTGGATGGCACGACCTCCACCCGCCAGAGGCCCGGCTCGGCGTAGCCGGTCTCGTAGGCCGCCGCGCCCCCGGCGCGATTGGCCCCGTCGGACCAGTAGCGATAATCGGTGCCGCCGATCTTGCGGATGGTGTGGCTGGCCGGGAGCAGGGTCTGGGCAAAGAGCCGGCCCCCGGAACCGCTGTCCACGCGGAACACGTCGTCGGAACTGGTTATGATGCCGTTGCTCGCGGTTCCCTGGACCACGGTCTCCGCGGCCGTCTGCGGCTTGGCCGGGGCGTGGAGCAGCCACGCCTTCTCATAGGCAGCGTCAGTGGCGCGCACCCGGTCAAAGACGAGCAGCACGTTCGGGCGCAGGTAGGCCAGTTCGCGCTGCACGAGGGCCACCTTGGGTGTGTTGGAGCCGGTGGTGTAGGCGGTCGAGTTGTAGGCCGGGGTGAGGTCCGAGGCGACATAGTCATAGTCGCCGGCGTGGATAAAGGCGGTGATGTCACCGGCCTCGTAGTGCTTCCCGGCCCCGATGTTGCTCTCGTACTCGTTCACCGACTGGATGCACTGGGCGCAGCCGGTGTAGGTCTGCACGCGCTGGCCGCCATCGTTAGTGTTGCCGGCGCTATAGCCGTAGGCGAACGTCTCGCCGGGCTGGCGCACGAGCAGGCTGTTGTGAGCCACCGTGCGGATATAGTAGGACTCGCGGTGCTCGGTGCCCCAATCGGCATAGACGCCGCTGTCCACGGCCAGCGGCCCGCTGCGCCAGATCTCGAAATGTCCCTGGTCCAGGTGCTGGTGGCCGGTGAACCAGTCGCCGGCACGGTACAAGATGACCGCCGCGTCGTCGGACCAGCCGGCGCGCAGGGCGGCATAGCCGATGGTGTCCCGCCCGAACAGCGCGGCGGTGGGGAGCGTGTCGAACGCGGCGGCCGGCAGGAAGGGGTCCAGGTTGGTGGGCAGCGCGTAGCGGTGGATAGAGTGATAGGACCCGGTGCCCGAGGCAAAGCCCCAATCGTCCTCAATGATGGCGCCCAGCTGCTGGAGGACGCCGTCATCGTAGGCATCGGCGATGGCATCCGTGTAGGGGCGGTACTGCTTGTTGGGGGCCAACTGCCCGCTGGGGATGTCGCCGTGGCGCGCCCAGGTGTAGGCCGGCGCGCTCTGGGCGCTGTATGGCGGCAGCAGGTGGTAGACGTGGAAGAGGCCCAAACGCTGCAGCCAGTCGCCTTCCTGGTAGCGGATGGTGTCATAGATGTCAGCGTGGGTCGGGTCGTCCTGCTGCACCGCCGAGTGCCAGGCGCGGATGGCGTCGAGCACGAACTGGCTGGGCGGGTCGGCAGAGAAAAAGTGGGAGCGGAGATAGCTGATGCCCTCGGGCCAGGCCCCATCCACGTAGGCGTAGGCCTCCAGGGCATTGCTCCGGAACAGACGCTCGGCAGCGGCGAGCAGGTCCGCCCGGCGCGGGTCGTGGTCCAGCGAGAGGGCCACCAGGGCCAGGGCCGCGGCGTCGGAGGTGTAGCCGTGCCACAGGTGTGGGCCGTTGGTGCCCAGGGTGTTGGAGATGGTGACGGCGCAATCGGCCAGCCGGCCCTCGATGGTATCCCGCGTGCCCTGGTTCGAGATGGTATTGTACACCCAGTCGTAGGCCAGGGCATAGCCGCCCACGTTGGAACGTTCATAGGAACAGTTGAACGAGTCGTTCAGCAGGTGGTTGACGACGCTGGCGGCGGCGCTGGTGTCGCTGTGCAGCAGGTAGTCCATCGCCAGGTCGTTCACGTGGCCGTAGCCGCCGATGTTGGCGCACTGGCCCTGGAAGGCCGGGTCGGCGCAGCGGGCCGGCATCCCAGCCACGCTGAGGCCCCGGTAGCCGCCGACGATGAGGCGCGGGTGGCCGGGGTAGACGGCGACGGTAGGCGATCGGGTGGACGCTGGCACCCGGCCGGGCAGCATCATCGCCACCAGGATCAGACATAGGCCGACCGTGGGCAGCCGAGACCGGTCTCTACGCATGGTGAACTCCTCACCCCACGATGATCTCATCCAGAGTGCGCTTGGGCACGTGATGGACCCCGGCCGCGTCGCGCCAGTAGCGGATGTCTCCATCCGGCCCCACAGCCTCCAGTACCACCGTCTCTTTGGGCCGCCCTAGATGTCTTCATATTGCCGATCTTTGACAAATGAGACAAGATTTCGGTACAAGTGTTACGAATGCTGAACGCATACTAGCCGACGCAAATTGTGCTCTTGCGACGGCTCAAACCGGAGTATGTGATCTGCTCACCA
>JAHJIN010000085.1 GCA_018823415.1 Chloroflexota bacterium
GCCCCCGGCCGTGCGGAGCGAGTTGTCATATTCTAGAATGCGGCGGGCGCCGTTCTTGGTCTGCGCGAGCAAGAGCCCCTGGGCCTGGCCGTGCGTTTGAATTTCAGTCCGGTACGCCTCAAATAGGTCGCGCGCTTCTGGAGCCAGCAAATCCCGCAGGTTCATGGTCAAGAGTTCTACTTCGGTATACCCACTGATTTCAGTCGCCGCCGGGTTCACCGACAGGAGATTGCCGTCCAGGTCATGCGTACAGATCAGATCGTGACTGTGTTGAACCAGGTCCCGGTAAAGCTCTTCGCTCTCCCGCAGCGTTTCCTCGGCCTGCTGGCGCTCGGTCAGGTCGGTGATGGTGCCCACGTAACCCACGATCTGGCCGGCCGCGTTGGTTTCGGGCACGGCCTGCCCCATGACCCACGCGATCGTGCCGTCAGGGCGCCGGAAACGATAGCGGGCCGTGGAGATGTGCTGCTTATGCACCGCGGTGTCCCAGCCGGTGGTGACCAGCGCACGGTCGTCGGGGTGCACGGCGCGCAGCCAGCCGTCGCCCAGCGCCGCACTCGCCGCCAGCCCCGCGATCTCGCACCAGCGCGGGTTGACGTACGTCGTCGCCCCCTGCGCGTCGGTGCGAAAGATACCCACCGGGGAGATTTCGGCCAGGGCCTGGTAGTGCGCTTCGCTCTCGCGCCGGGCGGCTACGGCCTGCTCGCGCTCCTGAAGCAGGTGCTGGCGCTCCAGCGCGGCGCGGGCGGCCTGGGGCAGGCGGTGCATGTGTTGGGGCGACTTGATCACGTAATCGGCCAGCCCCTCTTTCATCGCCGGCACGGCCACCTCTTCGTTGCCCGTGCCGGTGAACATGACCACCGGGCAGCGCGGCCAGCGGGCCTGGACCGCGCGCAACACGGCCAGGCCGTCGCTCCAGCGCAGGCGATAGTCAGTGACCACCAGGTCCAGCCCACCCGCTGCCAGCGCCCGGTCCAGGCCGGCCGGGTCGATGACCTCGGTGGCCCGGAGGTCCGGGAACTCGCGCCGCAGCGCGCGGAGGGCCAATTCGCGGTCGTCGGGGTTGTCGTCGATGAGCAGGATGCACAGGGGATGGGACGCGGTCATGGCGTGTCATCTCCTTCGCCCGGTGGCGCGCGGATCAGGACCAGCCGGTGGGCCGGCCCAAGCCAATGTATCGACCCATCTTGAGTATAGTGGAATCTGGCGCGAAAGTCAATTGCCCGGCCTGGGTGTGCATAATGGTGGTCTGCGACTGTGCCACGAGAAAACGGGGCGGTTTTCCGCCCCGTGACTCCGCGACGGCCGACTGGCCGTAGCCGTGCCCGCCCTCGTCGTGGCAGCGAACGGTGAGCACTTGCTTGACGTTGACCGTGACTTCAAAGACCGGATCGGGCGTCATGGCGGCATCCCACCACTGCTTGTAGCCCAGCTTGAGCGCCGAGGTGCCGGGCGCGCCGCCCCGGAACTGGAAGGTGAACGTGCCCGGCGCGCCGGCCGCATCCGATTTGGCCTGGTAGGTCCAACCGCCGACCGGCTGGAGCACAGCGCTGTCGTTGACCAGGATGCCCCAGGTGTAGCCGGTGGTGGCGTTGCCGGGCAACTCGACCACGAGCATGCCGCCCTCGCCCACCTCGACGGTTTGGCCCTGGTCCTGATCGGTCAACTAGACGTGCTTGGCCGCCGGGATGCGCGTGGGGACCGGCGCGGCGGTGGGCGCCGTGGTGGGTTGGGGCGCCGCCGTGAGTGCGGCAATCCCCTGGACACTGCGGGTGGGTGGTGACGGCGCAGTGGGCGGGGGCGCTGATGTATCGCACGCGCTCAACGTCACCACCAGGGCCGCCAAAACGACGCTCAGAATGATATGAGGCTTGGTTTCCTCCCTTTACATGGCGAGCTTGTTGAACGTGATGGGCTGTGGTATGCCCGTGTCGGCGGTGGTCCAGGTCCCGGTCAGCGCGCTGCGGTGCTCGCCCAGCCGGAGGACAAAGTTGTACATGACCGAGCCTACCTGGGCGCTCAGGGTCACGTCGCGGCCTTCGATCCGGCCTTGCACGATAGGGACGGTGATGTCCGGCTCCCCGGCCGGCGTATAGGTGAACGTGCCGGTCAGCTTCCCCTTGCCGCCTTCGTGGGTGATCACGAACAGGAAGGCGGCGCCGTTATCGGCTTGCCCGGCCCAGTTTCCCGCCATCACGTCCGGCGGCGGGGCCCCCAGCAAAAGCTCTTCCGGCGTGGGGGATGGCTCCGCCGCCGGGGCCGGGGTAGACGTGGGAACGACGGTGGGCGCGGCTGGTGGAGCCCCAGCGCACGCTGTCGCCAGCGTTGCGCCCAGTACCAGGAATACAAGAACGCCCAATCTGCTGAACATGGTGTCATCCTTTCTCTCACAAACTGATGGTGAGCAGTGCTCAGGAACCCGGGTTTCGCCCACGGCCAGGGGCCGAGTTCCTACTCATTCTGCTGGATACTGGCACGCAGTTGCCCTTATCTCCAGCCCGCTGTAACAGCAAATTCGAGATACCTCTATTCTTACAAGTCACTTGGTGGCTACGGCCAAGTTCCGGCGACCAAATCAAACGACGCACCCGAGCCCGAAAATCATTTATGCTACTACATGCTCATAGGGACAGTACATCAGCCCCCGTGCGGCGGGGGTCTCCTGACCCCCGCCGAGCGGAAGTGGGCCTACCCCTTTGCGATTAGCGGCAAGTAGAGCCAATACCCGCGCCATTCGTACGCGCCAATGTCTATGCCCAGGCCCTGGGGCCGGGGCACGCCGTCCGCATCGTGGTCCGGGGCCGGAGGCACGCCGGCCGGGTCGCCGGCATCACGCGCCGCCGAGCCGGGCCGCAGATGCAGGTCATAGAGCGCCGGCGCCACAAAGTGCACCGGTCCAGTGATGGGGTGAGTATTCGTGAACGGGCTGACCCCCGTTACATCCACACCGTTGGCGTTGAACAGGTTGTAGCTCAGGGTCGGCGTCACCAGTCCGCCAACCTGCACACCGACCGTGTGACTCACGACGATATTGTTCGCCAGTTGCGCCGGGGTGCGGTTCCAGCGCTCCAGCGTCACGGCGGAGGCGGCGTTGGCGTAAAATGTGTTGTTGGTGACCGGGGATGGCAGATCGCTACTGCCATAGACGCTCTCCGCACTCAAGCAGACCGCGCCAAACTGAGAGTGGTTGCCGGCTATCACATTGTTGGTGACGGTAAAGCCATCCGTTTCTGCGATGAGCAGCGCGCCGCCGCTGGCGGCATCATTGCCGATAAACAGGTTGCCGTCGACGGTAGCGTAGGCGCTGGTCAGATAGGTCTCTTCGATGGCGAGCAAGACGAGCAGCCCCCCGCCATTACCCGTATTCGGCTGGTCACCGCAGCCGGTGCGGCAGGCATAGTTCCCGGTGAAACGGTTATACTCCACCCGAGAACCCAGGGCGGTCAGCCGCACCCCGCCGCCGGCGCCGAGCACAGCTCCACCGGCCATGCCGTCTAGCAGCGCGGTATTGCCGGCGAATTCGTTATGGCGGATGACGATGCGCTGCGATGGACCCTCGCGGCCCCGGTTGACGGCGATAGCGCCGCCGGCCACCCCCTCGCTCCCGACGAGGATCTGACCCTGCATGGCTGCCACGTTGCTGGTGAAGGTATTGGTCGTCACCACCAGATCGGC
>JAHJIN010000086.1 GCA_018823415.1 Chloroflexota bacterium
CGATATATTAAAATTTTGATCCAACAGGTTTGGCGCTACAGGAAAAGAATGCCGTGAATTTGTGGTGGCCTTAAACTTCTTTTTTTGTATGCAGCGCAAGCCAAGTTTATGTCTAATTCGTCTTATGCGATGAATTCCTATAGTAATCCCGTCGACATCAAACAGCTCTTCCTGGATCTTTTCACGGCCGTAGCCCATACCGCCCAGGCACAGTCCCCCTATTGTCTCCATCTCCCACTCCCTCTCACTCGCCGGGCAGCACGATGACCCGGCCATCGTCCCGCGCGAGACGGCCAGCAGCCACCAGGTCCGCCTGGTAGTTGTAGACCGTGCTGCGGCCGATGCCCAACCGTCCAGCCAGATCCGTTGGCCCTATCTCTGGACTGTCCCGATAGACGTCCACCATGGCGTCCAACAGCGCCGCTTTCCGCTGCCGTCGGGAACGATGTGCGGCGTCTAAAACACCATGATGGAGTCTTTTTTGGACGCCCCGGGATGACTGCGATGTTGGTTCCTGAACGTCTCGTTGGACAGGTTGCTGGATGGTTGGGATACGTTTCTTGGACCCCGTCCGGGACACCTGGCGTTCCGCTTTGGACGCCGCTACCTGGACCTCGCGCCGCTCCTGCTGGCTGATGAGGGCCAGGTTCACTGCCCCCACCACCGCCAGCGCCGGGAACAGGGCCGGGGCCACCAGGCTCAGTTCGGGCGCGACCTCCAGCACCACCGTCAGGCCCACCGTGGTGACCACATAGACCAGCCCCAGGGCCACCGCCAGGGCCGTGGGCGCATCCGGGTCGCTCTGGCGCTTGTGGTGGTTCCAGTCGGAGAGCCACAGCGCGGTGTGGACAGTGGTCAGGCCCAGGGTCTCCACGATGACGGCCACCACCACGGCGACCGCCAGCGGCAGATCCAGGTGCGCCAGGCTGGCCCGGGCCACGAAGAAGGCGCTGGGCACCGGGGCCAGCCAGGGCGCGAATTTGGCCACCAGTTTGATGGTGCTTTTTTCCAGGTGGTGCATCAGTCCACCCGCGTCGCGCCGGTGGTGACGGCCCACCAGCTGGCCAGGTGCCCGCGCAGGTCGGCGCCGGCCCAGGCATCGGCCAGCGTGGCCGCCAGTTCTCGCAGCGCCTCGCTCCAACTCACCCGCTTCTTGCCACTCTTCAGTACCTCGGCCATCTTGGCACCTCCTTGTGTTTTGGGCGTTTTTGTGTTTAAAACGAAAACGGCCTGCTCGTTGCGGTGTAGCCGCTGAGCAGGCCGGGATGGAACGGCTGTTCTATTGCATAAAGCCCGATCCGGGCTTACAATAGACTTCAGCCAAACCGCTGCCTGTGTCAGCGGGGCGGTGAGGGTCGTGTGGGTGTTCGTAGCACCTGCACGGCCCGTTTTGCATTTTCGGGAATGTGATCAGTCAGTCTGGGGGGATTGTTCCTCCTCCGGTGGGTCGGGCGGGGGATCGTTGTCCACCCAGTCCCGCAAGCAGCGCCGGATCACCTGGCTGAGGGTGATGTCCTCACGCTGGGCTTTCGTCTTGGCCCGTTCATAGAGCTCGCGTGGTAGGCGGGTGCTGATCCTGGCATCGTCATCCATTGACTTTCCTCGTCCTATCTTGTATGACAGAGTTATTATACACCAGTCACCCGGCGCTGTCAAGTCCCAGGGCCGCGCAGATGCCGAATTGTTAAGGTGCCCAGGCGCGCCAGAAACGTAGCCCGGCCGCAGGGCCAGGCTACGGTCGAGGGCACCAGCTTATTGCCGGGGTCGATGGTCCCGGGTCCGGGTCAGGAGCAGTCGATGTGCCCGACGATCTCGCTGGTGCTGGCTCCGCTGCCGGTCCCCAGCACCCGCTGTGCCCAGTTCCGTGGCCGCCCGGTCCAGGTCCACCCCCGGCACTACCCGCCACCAACCATCGCCTACGGGTTCGACCAGCCCCAGTTGCGCCATCGCCATGAGCTTGCGCTGGACTGTGGTGCGGTGCCGGCCGGTCTGCGCGGTGATGTCGGTCGCCGCCACGGCCGCGCCAGCTGACAACGCCGCCAGTACCTCGGCCCCCGATTTGTTCAGGCCGGCCCAGCGAAAGGCATCGTGGGCGTGCATACCTTGACACTCCATCACGGTACCGGGTGAGGGAGTGTCAAGGTATGCACCCGCCGCCAGGTCCGGCGGGGTCAACAGCCGCCACACGTGGGCGAGGGACGGGGTAGCCGGCTGCGTGAGCTCCAGGAGGTCCAGGTCGACGAGGCGTTGGTTGGCGTTGGCGGCCGTCTGCCAGGAGACCCCGGCCAGTTCCCCCAGTTCCCGCGCGCTGGCCCCGTGGGGGTCCTTGCCGCAGCGGGTGACGATGGCCAGGTGGGCCAGGTAGACCGCCCGGGCGCTGCTGCCGCCCCG
>JAHJIN010000087.1 GCA_018823415.1 Chloroflexota bacterium
CTGGCCTCGGCCGGCTTGGACCGCCTCTTGCACCGCGCCGAGGTGGTCATCATGCGCGGGGCCAGCTTCCGCGCCCAGGGCCGCCAGCGGCTAGAACAGGAGGTGCTCACGGAGCCAGCAACAGTTGTCTAGTTCGTAACGGTGAGTCTCGCCGCCTGGGTGGGGTGGTACATTTTGGCCGCAAACGGGTGGTACATTTTGGGTGAAAAGAGGTGGTACATTTTGGCCGCAAAGACCCGGTACATTCTTGCCGAAAACAGGTGGTACATTTACGTCCGGTAGTTGACAAAAAGTACGGGCTTACAAAGGCCAGCGGGTGTAGTGGTTCCAGGGCTGGGGTCTGGGTTGCTGGGAATGATGACCGATTCAAGATGCCATATCGGCATCAGGGCATGGGGCGACCACTAGCAACTCTGGGGGGTTACGGACTTGGGCAGACATGGCTATATGACAGCGTCAGAGATGGGCGCGTTAATGTATTGTCCTGGGATGGTGGATGTGCTATAATATCGATAGGCCATGCCAAAGGTCACCAGGATCGCGCGGCTCGCGCTGGCCCAGGCCGCTTCTTGTCCAGAAGAAGCGATCATCGCTAGTGTATCACATACCCAATTGGACAAAATAGCGCCATCATCTGTACCGACATCAAGAGAGGTTCCCATGAAGCTATTCAAGAAGCACAAGCAAGCAGAGCCCAGCGAGTCACCGCAGCCAATGGGGGTCTCGGCCGGGTTGCCCCGCCCAGGCGATACGCTGCCCGCTTCATTGAAGGCCCACTCGCGGTTTATCAAGCGGGTTAGCTGCAGTCAATGCGGCGGACCCAAATCACTGCCGTCGACTACCGCCTACATTTATTGTGACTATTGCGGCGCGTTGATCGACTATGACTTTCGCATCGCCAACGCCGATACCAACGCCGGGATCACCAACACCGTTTTCCATCGCCTCATCGCTGCAGTACAGGAACCCTTGGCGCAGGCCAAGGCCCGGGGCGACCGAGACGGCTACCGTGAGTTATACCGCCAGGTATTTTCCCAGTGGGTCCAGGAATGCCATATGGCCGTGTCGCCCCGGGCCAAGAACGACGCGGCCTTTCGCGACCAGTTGGTTGCCTATCTCGCCGAGTGCGCGGTCACAAAGGATTTGGACCCCCGGCAAGCTCCCCTTGATGCCAGGATGGAGACATTGGCGGCTGCCCTCCAGCGCATTCCTACACCCGGCGGTCCCTGGATGGTGGCCGGTGAGTTTTGGCCCTATGCCGAGTTATTCAAACAGCAAATGGAACTAGCGTATGCCCTCATACAAGAAACGGGCGTGGATGCCCTGGATCCAGATCATGCGCCACCGGGCGTGGCCCTCCGGATGGAATATTCGACCTTTTGCCAGAGCTGGCTGCCCCACCTGTCGCCGACCGATGGTGAACGGCTGTTGAAGCTATTCGGGCTTGATGCCGAATATGACGAGGTCCAGCCCCAGCCGACCGACCGTCACCAATGCGGTGCCTGCGGAGCCGAGCTCCACACCCTGGCCGGCGCCCGGCAAGTGGTGTGCGAGTACTGTGGCTACACCATCGACATCAGTAGTGAAGCGGTGCCCTGCCGTGGCTGCGGTGCCCGGCTGTCCTTGCCTGTTTCGGCCGGCCACGTTCTGTGTCCCTATTGCAACACTGACACTCGTCGAATCTGACGACCGTCATCCCCCTGGGTGACTGGTAGCCTTGAAGCTGGTCAAGATGGTTTGTTCGCGAATTGATTGCGCTCCAGGGTAACCACCACCCAACACCGGTGCAAATGAGTCTCCCCGGTCCCGCCGCTATTGAGCTATACCGTTGGGTTGTCTAGCGGTGACCTAGCCAAGATCGACATACCGGAGAACGACAGAATCTGTCCATGCGTATCTGTTTGATCCCGCTCAAAACTGAACCGAGAAACCCCGCTGCCAACTTGGTACATTTGAAGAGGTGTCTTGGGCACGCTGCTCGATATAAACCCGACCTGGTTGTTTTTCCCGAGTGTACGCTGACAGGATACCTCTGCGACGAACGAGATATCAAGCTATTTGCCGAGCCGATTCCCGGTCCTGCCACGGGGCAGATCGCGCAACAAGCAAGAGAGCATGTTGTCCACATCTGCTTTGGCCTTCTGGAAGCGACCGACCAGGGCACATTCAATGCGGCGGTGCTGTTTGATCGAACCGGGCAGATCGTTCTCCGGCACAGGAAGCTACAAGAAAGTGCACCCTTTGTAGCAGGAGACACGATAGAGCCCGTTCCTACGGAACTGGGGCGGGTGAGTGTTCTCATTTGCGGGGATCTGTTCAATGCTCAAGTCATCGAGCAGGTAAAAGGCACCATTGACTTGGCGCTTGTTCCTATGGCGCGTAGTTTTGAAGGACGTTCGCCAGATCGCGATCGATGGCTCCAGGATGAGCGGCAGGAATATGTTGACGCCGTACAAACTATCGGGGTGTTGACCGTACTCGTGAACGCGCTCGAGAATACATCGTCAGAAGGTTCTTTCGGTGGGGCAATGGTAGTCAGTGGTGATGGGCAAGTGTTGGCCGAGTCGGTTCATGGTACAGACAACATACTCTTTTGGGAGAAGGCGGGCTAACTATAGTCGGCGAGGTGCTCGGCTGCTGCGGGCCGCTGCCATTTCACCCGGCGGCGCGCCATCAGGCGCACTGTCCACCTCGGCTCTGGGAGAACAGGATGTACGAACGCTACCAAATCGATTGGGAAGCCTATCATCAGCGTGCTCAAACTGGGCCATGCTTCATTTGCCAGATCATCGCCCGCGACCCAAGCTTTCCCGCCGATATCATCTACGAAGACGCCAGTTTTATTGTTTTCCTCGACAAATACCCGAGGGTAATCGGGCATACTCTTGTCGCGCCGCGTAAGCATCGAGAACAGGTGACGGGCGACTTGACATTGGCGGAGTATCTTGACCTGCAACGTATGGTCTATCGAGCCGCTGAAGCCGTGAGGCAGGAAATGGGAGCCGAGCGGGTGTACCTTCTCTCGCTAGGCAGCAACCAAGGGAACGCCCACATTCATTGGCATATTGTGCCTCTGCCACCTGGCGTACCCTATGGTGAGCAGCAACTGGGGGTCTACCGGCAGGGCATCCTGAGAATATCAGAAAAAGACCGAGTATCCCTGGTCGCGCGGATTCGTGAGAGGATAGAACGTACGACTTGAGCATGTTCACCAAAAGCAATCGGTTGTCTTGATCGGTACCCATAGTGATGCCTGCACAGTCAGGGCATGCCCAATTATGGTCAGCTTTTGATGACTGCCCTACTTTTCTGCCGGGGCAGAAAGGAAAGCACCATGAAGAAAACAGACCGCAATGCACTTGTTGCCCTTTCCACTATCATCCTGATCGGACTGGGGGTCACTTGGGCCGGTAGCCAGGGTGGTGCCTCACTTTTTGGCATCCCGATCTTCGCCCTGTCGGTTGGGCTGGCCTTTCTGATCCAGTGGGTGGTCTTTATCCCGGCCTACCTGCTGCAGAACGAGAGGTTCTTTGATCTTACCGGCAGCATCACCTATATCTCTGTGACCATAATGGCTGTGCTGCTCAGCCCGGTAGTTGATGGTCGGTCGGTCTTGCTGCTGGCTCTGGTGATGATCTGGGCGGTCCGCCTGGGTACCTTTTTGTTCCGGCGCATCCACAAGGCCGGGAAGGACGCCCGCTTTGATGAGATCAAGCCCTCCTTCATCCGCTTCCTTACCACCTGGACCTTGCAGGGGTTGTGGGTGACCTTGACGCTGGCTGCCGCGCTGGCTGCCATCACCACGACCACTCGCCAGGAATTTGGCTGGTTTGCGATGATCGGCTTTTTGGTCTGGGTTTTCGGGTTCGCCATTGAAGCTGCGGCCGACTTGCAGAAAAACCGCTTTCGGGCGGATCCAAAGAACAAGGGCCAATTCATCCACACCGGTCTGTGGGCCTGGTCCCGCCACCCCAACTACTTTGGCGAGATCGTGCTCTGGACCGGCGTGGCAGTCATCGCCCTGCCCATCCTGCAGGGCTGGCAGTGGGTCACCCTCATCTCCCCGGTATTTGTCGCCTTTCTGCTCACCCGCATCAGCGGAGTGCCCATCCTGGAAAAGAGGGCTGACGAAAAGTGGGGCAGCCAGGAGGACTACGAGGCCTATAAAGAACGCACCTCAGTGCTGATCCCCCGACCTCCTACCGGCGTTTTCAAGAGGAGCAAATGAGGTTATAGCAAGGATCTCTAGCTTGGTTCATATGAGCAAAGCAACACACCCTCATTGGATCCGACCGGCGCCTTTCGCGCTCCGCTGCATCGGCCCAATGCGTCAACCATAGGAAGAAAGACAATGGCATATTACCTCAAACTCTACTTGGCTATACTTGTCGCGTTCTTTGCTATTGATATGATCTGGCTCGGCCTTGTAGCGCGCATGTTTTATTACGAGTCTCTCGGCTTTCTGATGGCTCCTGCCCCCAACTGGCTCGCCGCGATGATTTTCTATTTGTTGTTCATCCTGGGCATCTTGGTGTTCGTTATTGTGCCAGGGCTGGAGGCTAACTCGCTCAAGACAACCCTTTTACGTGCGGCATTGTTTGGGCTTGTCACCTATGCCACATACGACCTCACCAATCTCGCAACCCTGAAAGACTGGCCCGTGCTGGTTACCGTTGTCGACATGATTTGGGGAACGTTCTTGAGCGTTTCGACAAGTTGCATCGGTTTCATTGTGGGCCGGTGGCTGAATCATCGTCATAACCACTAAACGGCCATAGTTCCATCCACCATAGACAAATGTGACATGGCTTCAGTTCATGCCCAACGGCATCGGGCCAACTACGAGCCCTCTATCCCGTAGCCCCAAGGCATCCGGGAATGCTTTGCGAATGATCTGGTAGGCCCCGTTGACATCGGC
>JAHJIN010000088.1 GCA_018823415.1 Chloroflexota bacterium
CGCGCCCACAACTGGTGGATGACCGCCGCCATCAGGCGCAGGACACCGCGGGTGCGTTGGAAGCGCTCCAGCGTCGACCAGTCCTGGTAGAGCCGGTCAAACAGCTCTGGGTGGATGGGATACGCGGCCCGCATGCGCTCCAGGTAGTCGCGCTCGGCCACGCCGGCCGGGAACTCGCTGGCGGCATTGCGGTACATATCGCCGAAAGCGTTGACCACCACGTCCCGCGCGGCATAGTCCACGTCCGAGGCGAACAGCCGGCGCCGCACGATCTCAAAGCTCTCGGTGGCCGTGACCGGCTTCCAGACCGCCTCGATGCGGCCGACGACGTTGGACAGCGTCTTCAAGACGACGCGGCCGGCCTCGCCGCCGATCTCGATGTCCGATTCGGGGAGCGAGATCAGCAGCATCGACTCGGCGGTGCGCTTGACCGCCTCGGTCAGCGATTGCATAAAGGTCATGATGGACTCGAAGGAACCGGCCGGCAGCCGGTCCACCCCGTACAGGTTGCGGGCATAGGCCACCAGCTCGTCGATGATGATCAGGCAGGGGCCGAACTTGAACAGCAACTCGCTGAGGGTGTTGGACCCGGGACTGACGCCCTTCTGGTCGGCCTGCTCCACCATCTGGTAGGCAGCCGCGCCGCCGAGCTGGTAGGCCAGCTCGCCCCACAAGGTGTGGACGGTCACGTCCGGGTACTCGCGGGGCCGGGCCGGGTCCAGGGCAGTGCCTACCAGCACGGCGATATTGGTCTCGGGTAGGTCCACGCTGCCGATCTGGGCGGCGAGGCGCTCCCCACCGGCGAAATCGCTGGGCTTGAGTTGGCCACCGCAGATGTGGTAGAGGGCCAGCATGCTGTGGGTCTTGCCGCCGCCAAAGGCGGTCTGGAGTTGCACTACTGGCTCGCCGCCCTGGGCGGTGAGGCGCTGGATACCGGTCACCAACAGCGCCAGCAGCCCTTCGGTGAGATAGGTGCGGCGGAAGAACTCCTGGGGATCCTGGTACTCGCGCTCGGCGGTGCCGGCCATGACCTGCGCCAGGTCGGCGGCGAACTCGGCCTGGATGTAGCGCCCGCTGGCGACGTCCGGGTGGGGCTGGACCACCGCGCGCCAGGGCTGGAGCCCGGCCAGCGTGGTGACCGTCGCGATGGGCTGGGCGGCGGCCTCCTTGCGGGCCTTTTCCGCCTCGGCCTCAAAGCGCAGCCGCAGCAGGTCCTTGGCGATCTCGTCCACATAGGCCGCTTCCTGGGCCGCGCTGACCATCCGCAGCAGGCGGGCGGCCGTGTCGGCGATGCGATAGGCCTCGTCGTTGCTAAAGGCCCCCTGGTGCGCCCAGGTGTTGCGGGCCTCGATCATCTCGCTGACGTACGAGCGCCCCACGTGGCCCAGTTTCTCCTGACAGACCTCGTTCCAGCGCCGCCACATGAGGTGCAGACAGGCGTGGGTGTCCAGCGCCGCCAGCAAGGCCTGCTCATCCGACCAGGCTGCTTGCGGCAGGCCCGGATACCCGGGGCTGGCGAGCGCGGTGCCCATCTCGTTCACGTATCCGCGCTGGGTGTAGACGGTGCGGTATTCGCGCACGATGAACGGCCCCAGGCCCTCTCGCAGTGCCTCCAGTGTGCGCCCCACGCGCTCCCGGTTGCTCAGTGCCATGTTGACTTCTCCTCTCGCGTCATTGCGAGCCGACCGCAGAATGACGGGTTAGAACAGCGCGCTCTGCTGGTACTGGTCCCGGAACGTCCGGGCCTGCTCCTGGCTGGCGCCCCAGGAGATGACCAGCGCGTTATAGTCCCGCGCATGTTCGGCCCAGCCCTTGCGCTCGCAGATGCTGTAGAGATGATATGCCAGTTGCCGGGCCTGGGCCGCCAGGTCCGAGGGCAGCCGGGCCAGCAGCATAGCCGCGCCCTCCTCGCCGTGGGTGTTCAGCCGCTCGATGAGGTGATGCGTGGCTTCCCAGGTTGTCAGACGCTTGTCGGTGTCCGGATCCCAGCCCGGGGCCAATTCCGGCCAGTGGTATAGCCGTACCTTGCCAGCGCCGGATTCCAGGATGCCCGCGTAGGCCAGGCCGTCCACGCTGGTGTTCTTGGCCCGAGCCAGCACGTCCGCCTGGCCGAAGGGACCTTTCTTGAATCCGAACTGCTCGAACCAGGCCACGGCAAAACGCGAGTCCTCGTCGATATAGCCCTCCTGTTCGGCCAGGTAGGCGTCCAGCTCGTGGTTGATGAGCTGGAGCGCAGTGCGCACGGTGAGCCGGTCGCCGTTGGGCTCCAGGACGTTGCTGTAGCGGCTGTAGACGGCCATGCCCGGGCCGATGCTGGCCTGGGCCAGGTCCACGGGGGCGATATTGCCCGACTGCATCTCGCGCAGGGCGGCGGGGAGCTCGCGGCGCAGGGCATTGGCGAACTCGCGGCGAGAGGTCATAGATGCATCCGATGGACGTTGGCGACAGACGAGGACGATGGAGGATGCCAGGACATTCCTGTACTTCTTGATGTTGGTTGCTTGCTCAGTACGCATAGGCCAAGTAGCTAGAATTACAAATCCGGATTGTATCAACGCTTCTAGCATTGTCTCCCATCCCGTGCTGGCAGCGCCTTCATCACTCTGTGTCTCAGATTGCTTAAAAGCGTAAAACACACTCAGAGGATATCCCGGCTTGATCGCTCGGCACATTTTGGAGAACACTTGCTTCATGCCACGCTCAAAGTATTCATTGGCTTCCTCACGTCCACCAAGGCGTTGATGATCTGCCACCAGTTCTGTGTTTTTGGGCACTAGCATTGTGCCGAAGACTGACGGGAAAACCTTCACGAGGCTTCGTCTTAGCCAAACATAGAAGAAGTCGGATAAATCGGCATAAGGTACATTGTCGTAGTAGGGAGGATCTGTCGATACAATGATGTCTGAAGGGTACTCGTACGTCACAGCATCCTGCTGCAACACTGTTGCAGGTTCTCCCTTGACCTGCTGGGTCTCTATTACTCGTGTTAGGTAATCTAGCTGTCCCAGGAAATTTCCTGAGGAATTCGAGAATGGATTGGCCTCAGCAAAGTTCCAGTTCATGGTGAAGGCTTGACGTGAGAAAAACGGTTCGATTTTCTCACCTCCGTAGTGCCAAAAGCACAAAGCACTTAGACGATTTGCTTGACGTCCAACATTTATCCCCAAATAGAAGCTGATAGCTTCAGCATATGCTTTTGCTCCCTCTCCTGCCTCAGACAAAGGTACACCATCATCAGATAGTCCAACGAATAGGGCATCTTTCAACGTTTGATCACCAACATCGGTTACCAACTTGCTCAAAGTGTCGAGGGCAACGAGCTGACGTTGTGTGAACAAGTCTGCGAATGTAACCATACCGTATCGAGGGGGGGACATGTATTGCGGATGAGTCGACATCTCCAGGTTGGGTACCCACTCTGGTTTAGCTCGGCTCGCGACAAGCTGATGCTGCAGATCTGGTGGGTGATAGTTACGGCCGCCAGGACCTTCAGTGACTATGGCGAGCAACTGAGCATTCTTGTGATCTGCGACTCCAACGTCTTTTATGTGCTCCTCTGGAGCCAGCTCGCCACAGACCAAGCATCGGAACTGCACACCTCGCCCCACTTTGGGAGGATCGGGCACAGTGCCACTGCCTCGCTTTAGCACAAATTGAACAGTCTTTGCCTGATAATCAACCCGGGGCTCAACCCAAACTCTCTTCCCTTTCTTTGTGCATACTGAATACCTACTCAGCAATGGCATCTGCGCCCCACAAGCAGGATTGGGACATTTTACTGTACGTGCCCATAGCCAGGCAATCACCGTCTCGCCGTTGCAATCTGGGTACAGGTGTCCGATCCGTTCCCAGGCCTGATCCCGCATCCATTCTCCGTAGTAGCGCACATCGGCGGCCAACCCCGCCGCACCCTTCCAGCGCGTGCCGCTGCCCATCTTTTCCCGGTCGCGGGGGTTTACCGGCGGCCTGTCCGCAAACCTGGGCGGGATCTCGATGAGGGCCTTGTTGATCATCACCGCCACCGGGTTCAGGTCGCTGGCGTGGGTCTTCAACCCCAGGCGCTGCGCTTCCAGCGGGATGGACCCGCCGCCGGCAAAGGGGTCCAGTAGTGGCGGTGGCCCGTCAGGGGCCGTTGCCAGGCGGATCAGCTCGCGGGCGGTCCCCAGCACTTCCTCGTCGGTGGTGCTCTCCCACTGCACCAGCCGCTCGATAAAGTCGAATAGCCGCTGGCGGGGCGTGTCGTGGTCGGCGGCGTTCTTGCCAGGGGGCAGCTTGCGGCAGGCCTCCACGAACTCGGGCGGCGCGTCGGGGTCGTCGGGGTCGTCCACCAGCGAGGAGAAGATCACCGCCCGACAGGCGGCCAGCGGCCGGCGTGCCCACCACAAGTGCAGGGTGCTGGGGTGCCCGTGGCGAATGGATTTCTCGCGAGCGCTGGCGACGTTAATGGCCTCCAGTGGCAGGGCCACCTCGATGAGTTTCTTGCGATAGGTCATGGGGTCTCCCGTCCCGTTCTTGTCATTGTGGCCCGAACAGGGAAGGCCCGGCTATGTCCTTGGTCAGCCAGAAGGCCAGGAGGCACAGGCCAATCTGCACGGCCAGGATCAGCCAGAACACGAGCAGAAAGGATAGTTTGCTCGTCTTGTGGCGCTTTTCAAAGCCATACATGGCGACCAGTGCGGCCGGGCTGCCACCGCACAGGGCCAGCAGCCACAGGATCGCTTCGGGCACGCGGGCCATCTTGGTGCCGGCCACAGCCTTGTCATAGCGATACATGACCAGGGTGATCACGTTAATCGCCAATAGCGCGATCAAGACGACCACCCACCAGGGCCAGCCGGCTATCAGGGCCACCAGGCCGGCCACCAAACCGGCCAGCAGCACGAAGACCAGGCTCAACAGGCCAAAGCGCGCGGCGGGATTGTACCACCAGGCCCGCACGTCTTGTTTGAGCTGCTGCGAGGGTTGAGCTGAAGACTGGCGCGCGCGCCGCGTCGGCTGGCGGCGTGGTTGAACCGGGGGCCGTTTGGGCGAGGCAGAGACGTGCTGGCGGCCCGAACCGCGCTCGCGCTTGCGGCGTGCCAGGCAATCATCGCAGCGCTTGGGGATGGCCCAGCCCTTCTCGCGGAACCAGCGCTGCTTTTCATAGCTCACAGTGAACCCGCGGCCGCAGTCCACACAGGTAAAGTGTTCGCCCATTGACTTGGCTATCCTTTCGGGTCAGGCCGGCTCACTGCTCCGTTGGCACAGACCTCGATCATAGCCCGTGCTGCTCTACGAACCATCTCCTCATGCACCCGCACTATCTTCTCTAGTGTCAACGACATCAAAGGTCACGCCGGTCAGCTTTTCTCTCAGGTCGCCAAGCATCAAATCGATGCGCTGCTCAATGAACATGTCCAAGCCATTCGCAGGCAGGTCATCTTGGCGAGCCCAGTCCAGAATATCCAATGGGACCAAGTGTGTTCCCAGCACCCCTTCAATCCCCGGGCCATCATAGTCCCGCAAATACAGGACCGGGTTCTTGTTGCTGATCTCCAAATTCGTCAGTTGGGTCAGATAGGCGATATTCATCAGACTATTCGAGTCCAGTCGATTTGCGCCGGGGTGTTTCTCGACGTAATCAGTGGGGAAAACATGGTGCAGATTTGGCTTGTCGGTCAGTACATAGTACACGTCTGTCAACACATGTCGGTCTGGCTTGCCCCAGTCCCGGGGTTCCTGGTTAGCCAGCAAGCAGAGGATCGCATTGGAGAGACGACCTCGGGTGCTGTAGGAAGCAGACCGTAGCCGATCTCGGTCGATGAGAAACCGGTCCAGACGTGCTGCGCCCGGTTCTCTGGCCCGGTCGAGCAAGTCAACGTGCTGCCGCAGGTGCGTTGTGTTGGTCAGCAGGTCCTGGCTGTGAAAACTGTAGTACCAAAAATACTGCTTGAGAAAATCATAGTCCGGCGTTGGGTTCTCGTAAAAGTGGCTGGCGATGGCAAGGTAAAAGTACCGATACGGGATGAGCCGGGGGCCCTTGATATGCAAGTAATTGTCGAGAAAATCGAATGTCCTACGGAGGGCCAAAACGGTGCCTGGCCAAACGGTTTCAATATGCTCGGTTTTGATCCGGTTGAGATAGATCGGCGTGATGTTCCAGAACCCAGCATCAGGCATTTGCTGGCGGAGGACAACGGCGATAACCTGCAAATACGTCAGGTCATCGATAGCCGCAAAGTTGCCCGGCGTTCCCGCACGGAACTGTTCGACGAGATCACGAAGATAGAAGCCGGGCTGAGTTGCGGTTTGAACCCGGAAAGTCTTGGCTACCACGATGTCAAAAATGTCTAACGGTTTTCCTTCTTGGTTGATGCGCTCAAAGATCTGGCAGACCTCAGAAACGGTGATCCCTTTCAACTCGATGAAGGAGAGGCGATAGTTGTCCAGAACATCCCGAATATCGCGCAGCCGGTTCCGGATCGGGTGATCATAGTCGCCGTATTCTCCTTCAACCAGCTTTCGTTCTACGCTGCCAAAATCCTTCATCACATCGCGCAATCTGACGATCAGTCCCTGGCGGTGCCGGTCCATCCGCGGTGTGTTGCGGGGCAGCGTTCCGCCCCGGTCATCGATCTCGTCCCAGAATAGAAAGCGGTGCCGGTGACTCTGATCATCGTTGTCCTCCTGGTCTTCGATGGTCAAGTCGAAGTATAGCGTGGGATCAAACCCTTCCCGACCCTCGATCTGTCCGCCATAGAGGGAGGTGAGCAGAGAAGTCGTTCGCTGTTGGCCGTCAAGGACGTACTGGTAGTTATCCTTCTGGTCGTCATCCGCTATGACATGGCCCCCAATGGCCCGGTGGTTCTGAAGCCTCAAATCGGTTTTCCAGATCAGGATGCTGCCAATCGGATAGAATCGATATACGCTGTCCCACAACTTTTTCACCGAATCACGGTCCCAGACGACTTCTCTCTGGAACGTGGGGATCTGGTAGTCTTTGTGCAGGAGGGCTTCCAGATAGGTGCGGATGTGATAGTCGGTCGGCTTGATGCGGTCGGAATACGTGGTCATCAGTGCGCTCCTTCACGCAATAGTCTCGGGATACCGTGAGGATGAGGAAAGACAAGAGTTGTTACGCGGGTTCCTGGCTTTTCCCCAGCAATTCCTTCATTCCGTAATTCACGCTGGTCACGCCAAAGTCCGGCTCTTTGGCAAAGGGCTTTCGAACGTATCGTGACGCGCGGGCCTGTCCATCCTCCACCACTACCAGCGCCAGGATGTATTGTTCTGGGGAGTTGATGCCGGTCAGGATCTCATTGCGGGTGATGGTGACCGTGTCGGCCCCGGCGCGGCGGCCCTTGACCTCGATGAAGCGCAGCCGGCCGGTGCTCGGGTCCAGGCTCTCAATGTCATAGCCCAGATTGTCCTGGCTCACATCCCGTGGGTGATGGCCCAACTCCGTCTCGGCCTGGGTCACGGCCTGCATGGCGATGGCCTCGGTGATGCGCGTGTCGACGAGCTCCGGCGGCGTCCGCTCGCCCAGCAGCAGGCCAATGGGGATCACGACCGCCCCGCCGATGACCACCGGCGGCGTGGCCGAGATCTGTCGCTCCTGCGCCAACTCCTCGGTGCGTCGTTCCAGGCGGGCGGCCAGTTCGTCGGCGCGCTGCTGGGCCTTGGCCGCGTTGAGCTTGACGTTGACCTTGCCCGTTTTTTCCTGCTGGCGTAGCTCGCCAGCGCGTTTGTCCCAGTGGTTGATCTCCTTGGTCAGACGCTCGTGGACGGCCGCCTGCGTCTTGTCGATCAGCTCCTCGCGGCGCTCGCGCACCTGCGCCAGGTGTCGCGGCACCAGATGCTCGATGGCATAGGCTGCGACCTGGCGCTCCAGGCCGGCCCCGGTCAGCCAGTCGGCCGCCAGAGTCTCCTGCACCTGGGCCAGTTCCTGGGCAGTGGCTGGCCGGTAATCGAGATAAGGCGCGTACCCCCCAGCTCGGGTGTTTCCCGCCTCGTCGATCTCGACAAAGTGTACCTCGCGCGAGATGACGCGCGTGTCGCCACTCTGCGCGGTGCGCGCATCCTGGATGTTCTGCTCCAGGAATAACAGCACGCGCGGCGTCGTGCCCGGGTCGGTGGGATCGACCAGGACCGCACCCGCCCGCAGCGTCTCGCGGTGCCGGTCCAGCACCAGGTCCATGACCGTGTCGAGCAGCGGATGGCCCGGGCAGATGAAATCCGCGTCTGGCAGGCCGGCCCGGTTCATCAGTTCCTTGTCAAAGCATACCCGGTCGTATTTCTCCCACACTGGCACCGTCGTCCCCAGTTCCCTGGCCCGATGACGGATGCGGGCCGGGACGTAGCTGACGCGGTAGCGCCCCGGCTCCCGTTCGTGGATCGAGCCGCCCAGCATCGCAAACGCCTGCATGAACAACGACTTGATATAGTAGGGCTGCAAGCGGCGCGCGGCGTAGCGTTCCATCTCTTCCCGGATGCGCATGATCTGGGAAACGTCCATGCTGTCGCTGACGAGGGCGCGCGTTTCCAGCAGCTCGCGCACCCGCTCGCGGTCGACGGCGTTGTCTACCGCCTGTTCCAACCGGGCGCGGACCTCCGGCTGGTCACCGTAGCGGATCGCCTCGACGAGCAGCCGGCGCAGCGGCGTTTCCTCAAAGAGCGTCCCCAGCACGTCAAAGACCTTGCCCTCCAGGGCCGCACTCTCGGTCTCTAGCTTTTGCAGGAGCCGGGCGTAGACGTAGCCTTCCCGCGTCTCGCCGGCCACCAGGTTCCACAGGTGGCAGACCTCGGTCTGCCCGATGCGGTGGATGCGGCCAAAGCGCTGCTCCAGCCGGTTCGGGTTCCAGGGCAGGTCATAGTTGACCATCAGGTGGGCCTGTTGCAGGTTGATACCCTCGCCAGCGGCATCGGTCGCCAGCAAGAAGTGCACGTCCGGGTCGTTGCGGAAGCGGTCCTCGGTGGCTCGGCGCACCTCACGCGGCACGCTGCCATCGATATTGACCATCGTGTCGTCACGGCCAAACAGCGTGCCGATGCGCCGCCACAGGTAATTGAGCGTATCGCGGTGCTCGGTAAAGATCACCAGCTTGCGCCGCCGCCCGTGCTCGTCCACCATCCGCTCATCGTCCTGGAGAATGGTCGCCAGTTCGTGCCACTTGCGGTCGACCCCGCTTTGCAGGACCCGATAGGCCATCGCCTCCAGCCGTTGGAGCGTCTCGATCTCGGCCTCCAGCTCGGCGATGGTCAGCGCGGCGGTCGCGCTGTCGATGATCTGCTCCTCGATTTCCTCGACTTCGTCGGCGGGGGCGTCGTCCAGATCGTCCAGGTATTGCCGGTCATAGTAGCGCGTCTCGCCGGGGGACGGTGCGGCTTGCTGACCAGCCGCGAACTCGGCCAGGCGGGTTTCGAGCCGCTCCCGGCGCCGCTTCAGGGATTGATAGATGGCTTCCGGGGAGGATGCCAGCCGCCGCTGCAGGACGGTCAGGGCAAAGCCCACGGTGCCCTTGCGCTTGTCGTCACCGAGCTGGTCGGCCCGGTTGAACTCGGTGCGGACGTATTCGGTGACGGTGTCGTAGAGCTGCCTCTCGGCCGGCGGGAGCGGGTAGCTGCACGTATACGCCCGGCGCTCGGGGAACAGCGGGCGGCCATCGAAGCGGCGGAGGTCTTCTTTGATCATGCGCCGCATGATGTCAGACACGTCCACTGCGTGCGCGCCCTCGCGGAACCGTCCCTCGAAGCGATCCTCGTCCAGCAGGGCCAGGAACAACTGAAAGTCCTCTTCTTTGCCGTTGTGGGGGGTCGCGGTCATCAGCAAAAAGTGGCGGGTGAGGGACCGGAGCAGCTTGCCCAGCTTGTAGCGTTTGGTTTCCTCCAGCTCCCCACCCCAGAAATGGGCCGACATCTTGTGGGCCTCGTCGACGACGATCAGGTCCCAATCAGTGCGGCGCAGCTTTTCCTGGAGATCGTCGTCCCGGGCGATCTGGTCCAGACGGATGATCACCCGGTCCTTTTCCTGGAACGGGTTCCCGCCGACTGACGTCTCAAAGGTCTGTCGGGTCATGATCTCAAAGCGCAGTTGGAACTTGAACCACAGCTCGTCCTGCCACTGGTCAGCCAGGTTGCCCGGCACGCAGATGAGACAGCGCTGCACGTCGCCCCGGACGACGAGTTCCTTGATCAACAGGCCGGCCATGATAGTTTTTCCGGCGCCGGGATCATCTGCCAGCAAGAAGCGCAGTGGTTGACGGAGCAGCATATCGCCGTACACACCGGTGATCTGGTGGGGGAGCGGCTCGATGAGCGAGGTATGGACGGCCAACACGGGGTCGAACAGGTGGGCCAGACGGATACGGTAGGCTTCGGCCACCAGACGGAAGAGGTCGCCGTCGGCGTTGAACTGCCAGGTGGCCCGGGCTGCGGCAATCTCCAGGCGCGATTCGTCGTTGCGGAACAGCAGTTGGGTGCCGGGCAGTCCGTCGGCGCGCTTGTAGAACAACTCGACGGCCGTCGAGCCGTGCCAATGCACGTCCACGACGGCTATACTCTGTCCCGGGATGATCCCGGCGACTTGGATGCCGGGCTTGAGGTCTTCCAGCTTGGCCATGCCATTCTGCCTGCTTGTCTCGAAGGGGTTTCAGGATACGGTGTTCCGCCGCTATCCATTATAACACGCTTCGCGTCAGGGGGCAATACTCCTGGCAACGAGATGCTGGCACAGATGCCACAAGAGCAGCTTTTTGTCGTCACAGGGGGTGTCCATCGTACTCTTGCGAGCTTGACGGTGCAGCGATCAGCGGTGTAAAATGGGAGCGCAACCAGTCAGGCCGAGAGGGGATATGGACACGTCAGACATTGGTCAGGAATGGACCGTCCTGTGTAGCGAGGTGCTCACGGGGATGCGGGAATGGCGAGGGCAACATCCCACCGCCACGCTGAACGAGATCGAAGCGACCCTGGATGATCGATTGAGTCGGCTGCGGGCCAAGATGCTGCAAGATCTGGCTCTGGCGAGTCGGGCGACGCAGTGGAAGGAGCAGGCTCGGGAGAACTGGCCCGTCTGTCCCCACTGTCAGGAGCCCCTAGATATCTTCATATTGCCGATCTTTGACAAATGAGACAAGATTTCGGTACAAGTGTTACGAATGCTGAACGCATACTAGCCGACGCAAATTGTGCTCTTGCGACGGCTCAAACCGGA
>JAHJIN010000089.1 GCA_018823415.1 Chloroflexota bacterium
GCCAGACGGTCGACGGCACTTTGTTCCATGATTGTCCCTCCGTGGTAGTATTGTACCACAGTGGGTCATTTGAACCAATAGGCAGTGTCCTGTGGATAATAAGTGGCTGGTCTCAACCTGCCGTCGCGGTTTTCCCAGGAAAAGGAAACCGCACCGGGCTGGACAGGGGCCACAGGTCCAACTGCTGCCAGGCTCGCGCTGAAGCCAGATGGCGCGTCGCCAGTATCTCGACGGCCTGCGTTCGGTCGCCGTTGGCGGCAATGCGGCGGGGCGCTGGCAGCAACTGAACCTGAAACCCCAGCTCGCTATAGAGCTGCTGGACCCGGTCGGTAGCAGCGTGGGATACCACCACCGGCCCAGCGTGCGCCGCCAGCCACCGCGCCAGGCGCACCTGGTCAAACCAGGTGAACCCACCCACGTGATAGGCCGTAAACGCCGCGTCGTAGGGCGGATCGGCGTAGATGAAATCTCCTGGCTGCACGGGCACAGCGCCAAAGTCACCGCAGGTGAATTGCCAGTTGGCCAGCGCTTCCTGGTAGGCGGCCCAGTCCCGATCATAGCATATCGGGCCATAGCGCCCGGCGCCCCAGGGCACGTTGAAGCGGCCCTGGCGATTGAAGCGGCACAGGCCATTAAAACCCGTGCGATTGAGATAATAGAACAGCCACGCCGCCAGGCGGGTGTGCGCCTGGTCACCGGCAATCAATTCGTTGAACTGGCAGCGATGGTGGTAGTAGGTTGCTTGGTCGCTGGACCAGACCACATCGCCCGCAGTTTCCCAGTCTTGCTGGAGCCAGCGATAAAAGTTGACCAGATGCGGGTTGATGTCGTTGAGCAGCGCTGCGCGCGGTTGCAGGCCCAGGGCCACGGCCAGGCCACCGACAAACGGCTCGACGAGCCGGCGTTGCGCGTGCGGCGCCCACAACTCGCGCAAGAGTGGCACCAGCCAACGTTTGCCGCCGGCCCATTTGAGCGGGGGCAACAAGGGGTCCATGAATCACCTCCGATGATTTTGAACGGCAGTGTTTCTGAGTAACGGATCAGACCATGGTCGATCCGTTACTCAGAAACACTGGAGTCATTGCATAGCAAAAAACGACTGGGCGGCACGATGGTCGCGTAGCTTCCCGAGGATATACTCCCGAACGTCTGCGGCTGTAAGCACGCCTGCTTCCATGACTGGCCCAAGTTGCGCAGCCATCTGCAATGCCAGTTTGTGCTCTGAGTGGCTGATAAATCCCAAGCCCGGCATTTGATAACCAGACCCAGCCGAGCGAGTAGCTGGGCTTTTACGATACGTGGACACATTGACCTCCTAGATGAAAGGCTAATGGGGCTGGATCCCGCTCTGGGCCAGGGCCCATACGTCCGGCTGGGTCCCAGAGCAGGGGGCGCTTGAGGTGGTTTCAAGCTGATGACACCTCCTTTCCAGATCATCTCGTCGCCAGCGACGAGACTGACTTGCGACACAAACAAGCCTGTACCGGGTGTGGTTGATTGGGCATCACCTCCTTTCGTTTGATAGGTGTCAGGTTGGCCCCGCCAGATGTCGAGGTAGGCAATGTCAGGATACGGGGCAAAAGTAAACCGTCTAGCCCGGGCCAGACGGATACGAACACAAGTATAAAATGGTCATGGTCGGGATATAGCTTCCTGAGCTATTCGCTTGACCGGCCAGGCCGGCCAGGCGAGCAGCCCACGAGTGGGCTCGGGAGTTTCCTCACCACTCCCGCAGGTTCAGGTTGTTGAATTGCTACCACCAGAAGGGCCGGACATCCTGTCCTAGCCCCTGGAACCAGAGTATGTCCCAGCCCTGGTAGGAGTAGGACTGCGAGTTCAAGGTCCGGGTAGTGTCCGTGGCGGTGACGCACGGTACCACCCACCCGGCGGACGTGTAGGCCACGCTGCCAGACCAGCGGATGACCGTCTGAGACGTGACCCAGGTCCCACCGGCGTAGGAGCCGGTGCGGGCCGCCTGGAGCGCGGCCGCCGAGCTGGCGAAGGCGTAGCCGCTGACGGTGGTGGTAGCGTTGGCCGGAGCGGCGAAAGTGACTGATGGTAGCAATGCTAGAATGACCAGTAATGCAGGCAAGCAAACCCATCGCTTTTTCATGGTGTCCTCCAATAAAGGTAGTATATTGACCTGGTGCCGGTTGGGTGTCAAGTTGGCAAGGTTGTCATGTTGTCAACCGGCACCAGGTCGATTTAGATATTCGTTGTACGGTGATGCACTGACGTTGGTTTCCCGACAGTGCCCGCTGGGCCGTGGCCTTTATCCCGAGGGCGTGTGTGCGGTTCCTGGCTTTACACCTGGCGCTACTCGGACTTGGAAAGTACCACGCGCTATATCGGAGCTTGGCTCAGCTTTTGGTCAGGTGCAGAAAACAAAAAAAGCCCGACGTGGGCCTGGGCAAAACATAGGGCTGCGATGGACGCAGCGTGTAACCAGGTCCAGTGGGCTTCAGGTTGGTGGGAACAATGTTCCCGCAGGATGTCTCTGTATGAAATTGTAGGAAGGGCCGTCCTTTCTGCGCTTAACGCAAAAAGACAGCTCACGTGCCGGCCTATGGCCGACGCAGGCTGTCAGGTTGAAAGTAGAATGTCTTGTTGGTCGTGCAGGTGTCTATTAGTGGGCGAGAACCTCGCCACGTGCTTATTATACCGGACCCAGACGAGCTTGTCAAGACCCTTTGGAGCTATAAACTGATCATGATCAGTTTATAGCTCCAAATTCCAGAATGACCGATTTTGAGTGCTGTTCAGCCCAGACCAGAGCTGGAATGGTGGTCTGAGGCACCAAATCAGCAAATTGACGAATGGAGAGTATGACACTGACGAGCCAAACTTTCGTACATGGCCAAGCCGGAGAGACATTTACTAGCGGTGCAGAAGACCAGATCAAGCTCGCCGCACCAAATCAAAGTCTAACCAGTGCCCAGACTTTGTCACGGCCATCTACGCACGCTGGCTGCTCTGCTCCTGCTAGTGCCCTTTCACATAACGGACCTTGACTTTCAGGTGGCCCCTGACTGGACGCCGGCTGCGCCCAGGTGGCCCAGTACCTGACCCAGCATCCCGACGACCCGGCGGCAGCGACCGCCCTCGTGCGCGCCGCGGCCGAGCCGGTCCTGGGCGCTGAGCCGGCCAGCCAGGTCACGGTGACGATCTGGCGGGCGGCGGGCGAGGTAGCGGTGCGCGCAGCCGCGCCCTGGTCGCTGGGGCCAGCCCCGGCGTTGCGCGACGCCAAACCGGTCATTGCCGCGCGCCATGCCGTAGCAGACCAATCACAAGCACCATAACACAACGAAAGGAGATGAGGCACCATGACCGACCCGTCATCCGTAGTAGAGGTAGTAGAAGCAGCAGCCATCAACCAGGTGACCATTGCCGGCCCCGTGTGCGGCCGGCCCCAGCGGCGCACCATTGACGA
>JAHJIN010000090.1 GCA_018823415.1 Chloroflexota bacterium
GCCACGCCATATCTTTCGCCCCATGATTCGCCTCCGCTCAGTATGCCCAGCGGGACTTGTAGCGCTCGACCTGGCCGCTGGCGGTAGACGAGAGCGGTACACCGGCCGCCGGGAAGAAGCGGTCCACGAAAGGGATGTCGCCCACATAGACTGTATAGTCCACCCGGCAGGACAGCAGGTTGCCGCGCCCCCCGAGAAAGCCCCCCACCTGCACCCGGGCGTCACCAGGGTCCAGGTGATAGCCAGCCAGGGTCCACCGGGCGGCCTGGGTGGCCTGAACGCTCTCGCGGCCGCTGTGCAGGCTGGCGATGCCGGCCCGCACCCCGTCATAGGTGGCGTTGTCCAGGGCGATCTGGGTGTACAGCACCCGCCCGAAAAAGATGACCCCGGCGATGAGCAGCAGCGCCACCGGCAATAGCATCAGGAACTCGATGTAGGCCTGGGCCTGTTCGTTGTGGATCATGCGTCGCATGGCCGACTCCTCATTCCCACACCTCCGGCGGCCCGGGGTAGAAGCGCTCGTGGCGCAGGACCGAGCGGGCGCGCACCCGCGCCTGGCCCAGGCCGAAGGGCAGGGCATACTGGTAATCGACGCTGCCGACGACGCTGCGCAGGGGGCCAGCGTACTCGATGGCGTACGACTCTGGCCCGGGGGCCAGCCCGCCCAGCCCGGCATTCAGCAGACCCTGGGTGGTGGCATAGCCCCGGCTCAGGCTGCCCCCGTCCCAGACGGCCGCGGCCCGGGTGCCGTCGTGGATGGCGGTGGCGGACACCGTCTGGTTCCACCAGAACCAGGCCAGCGTGCCAAAGGCCCCGGCCAGGAACACGGCCAGGCCGAATACCAGCACGAACTCGATGTAATCCTGGGCCCGCTCGTCGCGAACACCGCGCCAGAACTGCTGCATGGGACCACCCTTTCCGGCCACTGGAGGTAGTCGCCGCGCCCCACCGCCAGCGGGGCCGGACCTAGAAGTGGATGCCCTGGATGGCTGCCGCTGCGTCCAGGAACTTGCCGTTGATGGCCCCATACAGGGCGGCCACGGCGGCGACGACCAGCAGGGCAAAGCCGACGATGATGATATATTCGAGAAAGTCCTGGGCCCCTTCTCTGGTGAGTCGCTGCTGGGCTCCTAGCAATCGGGTGTAACCGCGCCAGAATAGCGAGTTTGCGTTCATGGGTTTCGGCCTCCTTTGGCTCTCGGGTTGGAACGTCACGTATCCCATAGCGATGACTACAACACTTGCCGTGATCGGTGGTCTGGTCACAAAAACTGGGTGAAGATCATCACGATCCCCGGCCCGCCGACGATGATGGCGATGGCCGGCAGGATAAACACCCCCAGCACGATGGTCATGAACACCGGCGTCTGCACTCCCCGGGCCAGCACGTTGGCCTCCACCCGGTCCCGGATCATCACCGCCATCGCCTGCAAGCCCGGCACGATCTCCTGGTGCTTGTCGTGGGCCATGGCGATCTGCCCGGCCAACAGCGGCGCCTCGTTGACGTGGGGGTAGCGCGCCGCAAAGTGTGCCCAGGCCTCGGGCAGGGGCACGCCAGCCTGGTACTCGCGCACGATGCGCTGCAGCTCCTGGGTGAACAGCCCGCCGGGTTGGCGCGCCACGTCCCGCTGCGCCTGGGCCAGGGTCTGGCCGGCGGCCACGTGCACCGCCAGGCGGTCCAGGGTGAAGGCCATCTCGGCCAGCAGGTCGTCCTGGCGGCGGTTAATGAGCCGCCGCACCTGCAGGTCCGGCCAGAACAGCCCGGCCACGCCCAGGACCAGCGGCAGCCAGACCCAACCGGCGCCCAGGTCGAGCGTGGCTACGGCAAAGGCCCCCACCACAAAGGCCCCCACGCCGTAGAGTACCTTGTAGGCGTAGAAATCGTTGACCGTGGGGTAGCGGGCCGGGGCGCCGGCCATCTGCAGGCGCTGCTCATCCTGCTCGCCCCTTTTCAGCAGCGCCCGCAGCCGCCCGGCCCACTGCAGGACCAGGGGGCCGAACAGCCGGTCCAGCAGCGGCCGGCCCGCGAACACGCGCAGCGGCTCGACCTGGTCCGCGTCGACCGCCTGCCGGAGCCGGGACCGGGGGGCACGCCGGGTCACCGCCAGGCTCTCGAACGACAGGATAATGAAAAAGATGCCCAGGGCACCGATCAGGGCGACCAACTCGACGTTCACGCGGTTCTCCTATGCCGTCACGTAGGGGGTGGCCGGGACCGGGGGCGCAGCCGGTGCTGGTTCGTCCTCGTAGAGCGACGGATACTCCCGCCGCTCCAGCAGCGTCAGGACCCGGTTGGCGATGCGCCGCATCATGAAATAGGCTCCCAAGGTCAAGGCCCCGGCCACCAGGATGGCGAGCTGCCCCAGCGCGCTACTGAAGAACGGCCGGCTGTAGGCCGGGGCCGTGATCTGGATCAGGCCCAGGAACACGAACGGCGCCAGGCACATGATCCGCCCTTCCCAGGTGACCTTCATCTGCTCGGCCCGCACCCGGCGCCGGATGCGCACCAGCGCCCGCACCGCCTCCGCCAGCCGCTGCAAGACCCCCGAGATCTCGCCGCCCCCGCCGGTGGCCTCGTGGACCAGCAGCGTCTCCACGATCATATCCAGGATGACGTCGCGCCGCCGCCGGGCCAGGCCCCGCAGCACCGCCTGCAGTTCGGCGCCGCCGCGCAGCCGGGTACTCAGGGCGGCA
>JAHJIN010000091.1 GCA_018823415.1 Chloroflexota bacterium
CCCGGCCGGCAGCAGGGCCAGCCGCTCGTCGCGCGCCCGGCGCCGGGCCTCCAGCGTGCGGCAGGCGCCGCGCACGGCGTGTTTGAGCACCTCCGGCGCCACTTCTACTGGCACCGCCAAGTCCGCCGGCGCCAGGTCTTGCAGCAGTTTGGGGGTCACGCTGGCCGGCGCAGCGGCACGGAGGCGAATCATGGCCCCGGCCAGCCAGTGCGCGCCGCCAGTCTCCAGCACCCCCCACTGGTGCAGCCGGTCGGCCAACCAGCGCGCCTCGGACATCCCCAACAACCGCAGCACGGCCGCCTCAACGTTCGGCGAGGTACAGGGCGCAGCAGCATCCTCTATCTGCCGGGCGATGCGTCCGGCCAGTCGCCGCGCGGCCTCTTGGCTCGATATGGTATAATGAGATTGTACGCTCACTGCACTCATCCCATCAGGAGAAACACCATGACGGCCATTCACGTGGTTTCCGATGCCACCGGTGCCACGGCGCACCAGGTGGTCCAGGCGGCCCTGGCCCAATTCGACCAAGAGATCGAGATCCAGGTCCATCCCAACGTCACCACATCGGACCAGGTTCAGGCGATCATTGCCGAGGTGGCCGAATATGGCGGGTTCATCGTGCATACCCTGGTGTCGCCCGAACTGCGCGACTTTTTATGGTCCCAGGGCCGGGCCTATGGCGTGCACAGCATAGACCTGATGGGGCCATTGTTGACGCGCCTGACCCTGTTGCTGGACACACAACCTCGGGCCCAGCCGGGGCAGGCCCGGCAACTGGAAGAGAACTATTACCGGCGCATCGAGGCCATCGAGTTTACCGTGCGCCACGATGACGGGCGCAACCCGGCCGACCTGCCCCGGGCCGACATTGTGCTGGTGGGCGTGTCGCGCACGTCCAAAACGCCGGTGAGCATGTACCTGTCGTACCAGGGCTGGCGCGTGGCGAACGTGCCCATCGCGCTGGGCGTCCAGCCGCCGCGCCAGCTCTTTGAGGTGGACCCGCGCAAGGTGGTGGCGCTGACGGTGCGGCCAGAGAGGCTGGCAGTGCACCGGGCCGCTCGGCTCAAATCGCTGGGACTGGACCCGGCCACCCAGGAGGTTATGTATATCGACGTGGACCACATCCGTCAGGAACTGGCATATAGCCACGAGATCATTCAGCAAGCTCCGGCCTGGCCGATCATCGACGTGACCTCCAAGCCGGTGGAAGAAACGGCCAGCGAAGTGGTGAGCCTGATCAAGCAGCGATCCGAGCAATGACAGCATCAATGCGTGGGTCTGACCACGCACGCTGCTTGTCCACGGTGGGCGAGGGCCGGAACACGCGCCGGCACGCGGCCGGGTCCACATTGCCGGTTATGTCAATAGCAGCCAGGTCGCCGGTGCCCAGCCCGGCCCGGCGGCAATAGTCCAGATACCCCACCTCCCCGATTTCCACTCCCATGAGATGCGCCGCCACGGTGTCGGCCGCCAACCAGTCGGCGCTGGCGATGGCCACGCGCCAGTCTACCGGCGTGCCATAGTTGGGGCCGTCGCCCTCCATAGCCTGGAACCCGTCCAGCACGGCCAGATGCGGCGGGACGGCCCGGGCCAGCAGGTACAGGTTCAGATTGAAGACCGGGATGCTCTGGTGCATGAGCATCTTGTCGCTGCGGATGAGCTGCTGCACCACCCGGTCTTTGACCCAGCGGAGAGGGGCCAGTTCTTTGACCCGGCGCGGCGCCAGGCGGGCGATGGATTGCAGCGTGCTGCCCAGCGTGGGGCCGGTGTGCTCGACGGGTGTGCTGGGCGCGTCGGGGCCTTTTTCCTCACGGATGAGCGCGCCCATCACCAGGTTCTTGAGCGCCAGGGTCACAATGACGGTATCGTGGGTTTTGGGCGGGCCAATGCTGATGCGCAGGTCGCTGTCGGCCACAGTGCGGGCCACGCGCAGGGTCAAAGGTTGCAGGCGCTTGTCATACACCGATACGTGAACCCACTCGTCGCGGTTCAGGTCCCGCAGTTCGACGCCATACTGCTCGCGGAGGGGCAGGTAGCCATAGTTGCGAAACCCTTCCCAGCTATCGCGCAGGCCGGCCCCCTCGGCGATGGTGATGTGTCCGGCGGTGCGCGGCCGGAGGAAATCCAGCACCGCCCGCACCGCGTCCACGTGCGTGGCAGCCAGCGGAATGACCGGCGACGTGAAATTGGGTTTGATGAGGATGCGCTGCTTGCCGGCCCAATCCACGTCGCCCGCGATGGCGGTCAAGGCTTGCAGCACGTTCTGGTAACGGTCATCGCCGCGATAGAGAGCCACCTTGCTCATGCGAACGGCTCCACGCGATAGCCGTCTGGCCCGGCCACCAGTTGGCTCACGCGCAGTTCAGCCTCGTCCAGCCGGGTGCCACAGACCTGCGCCAGTCGCATCCCCTCCTCGAACAAGGCGATACTCTCCTCCAGCGACAGGTTGCCGGCCTCCAGGCGACTGACCATCTCTTCCAGCCGCGCCAAAGCTTGCTCAAATGTGATCTGCTCGTCCGTCATACCACCCTCCATCACGCGCCAACGTCATCAGACGTTTGACGTTCCATGACCTCTGCCCCAAACACCCCGTCCGCCACCCGCACGGCGATGCCGTCGCCGGCGCGCACCTGTCCCACGCTCGTCACCAGCCGGCCGTCTATTTGATGATGCACCACGGCATAGCCACGCCCCAACGTCGCCAGGGGGCTGAGTGCCAGGAGCCGGCCGTGCAGCCCATCCAGCCGCTCGCGCCGCAGGGCCAGATCGCGCCGGAGGGACCGGGCCGCAGCCTGCGCGCGCTCGTCCACCTCTTGCCGGCGTTGCGCGATGAGGCGGGTCGGGGAGTGGCGAGCCAATCGGTAATGCCGCTGCCGGGTCTGCTCCCGGGCCTGCATCACGCAGCCGGTCAGCGCTCGGTCCAGGCGACCCCGGCACTGCGCCACCCGCGTGACCAGATCGGCCGCGTCTGGCACCGCCTGTTCGGCCGCGGCTGATGGGGTGGGCGCACGCAGATCGGCCACATAATCGGCAATGGTAAAATCTGTCTCGTGGCCCACGCCGCTGACGACCGGAGAGCCACAGGCAAAGATGGCCCGGGCCACACGCTCTTCGTTAAAGGGCCACAGGTCCTCCAACGAGCCGCCGCCCCGGGCCACCAGGATCACGTCCACGCCCACGTATCCATCCAACGCAGCGATGGCGGCCGCGATCTGGGGCGCCGCGCCATCGCCCTGGACCGGCGTGGGGGCCAGGATGACCTCGGCCAGGGGGTAGCGCCGGCCCAGCACGTGCAGGATGTCGCGGATGGCAGCCCCGGTGGGAGACGTCACCACGCCGATGCGCCGGGGAAAGGCCGGCAGTGGGCGCTTGCGGCTGGAATCAAACAGGCCCTCGGCGTCCAGGCGCGCCTTGAGGGCCTCAAACTGCTGCTGAAGCAGCCCCAGGCCGGTGGGCCGGATGGTGTCCACATAGAACTGGACGGCGCCATTGACCTCATAGAGAGACACATAGCCGTGCGCCAAGATCTGGTCGCCGTCCTGGGGCAGTCGATCCAGGCGATCTGCCCGCCCATGCCACATCACGCAGCGCAACTGTCCGTCGGCGTCTTTGAGCGTAAAATACAGATGCCCGGCCGACGACCGGACATAATTGGACACCTCGCCCTCCACCCACAGGTCCGAGAGCAGGTCATCGGTGTCCAGCAGGGTCTTGATGTAACGGACGACGGCGCCGACCGGCCGGGGTTCCATCAAAGGGTCTCCGGGTCCTCGGGCAAGACTCCCAACTCGGCCAGGATCGCCACCGCCGTGCTCACGTACATGAGGCAGCGGTCCCATTGCCCCGAGGCATAGAACGTTTCCCTGCTGTCGGGCTGCGACCAGTCCAGGCCGGTGAGGTCACGACAACGGAGGGCGCCAAACTGCGTCTCAAACTGGTGCATGAACCGGCCGGCCAGATCATAGGCCTGATCTCTGACGGCCGGGTCCTGGTCCAGGTCCCGGCCACGCGCCAGACCAATGGCCATCAGCGCGCCGTTCACTGCCCCGCACGACTCACCCCGGTGCGCCAATCCTCCGCCAAAGGGCGTGGCAATACGCGGGATCAGGGGGCTGTCGATACCCAATGCCTCTGCTGCTGCCAGCAGCACAGATTCCGCTCAGTTACGGTCACCAAAGATCTGCTGCGCTCGTTCCGATATCGCCAAAGTCATGGCACCCTCCTCAACATATATGCGCTAACAGCGCCAACATCGACAAAACTTTCGATGTGTACAAAATGGTGATGTGAGCGGTTGCAGTTTGGGCGGGGCGTAGCCCTGCCAAAACTGCCCAGCCATTTCGAGCGTAGCGAGAAATGGCCATAGGACATATTCTACACCACGGCGGCCTGTGGCGCAAGTCGCCCAAAAAAACGGCCTCGGAACCGGTTGGTTCCGAGGCCATCTGTTTGGCACGTGAGCATGTTGCCAGATCGCTACGCCGGCGGGATGTTGACCGTAAGCTCAAAGGCCGCGGCGGCACTGCCCACCGATTGCACGCTGATATAATAGTCCTGGGTAGAGGGCAGTGGGCCGCTCCAGGTGGTGGCCCCGGCATGGTCCGAGATCAGCACCGTGCCATCCGCGCCCCAGATCACCAGAATGGCCTCGCCCTGAGAGGTGCTCACGGACACGTTCATGGTTTGGCCGGCCATCGCCTTGAGCACATAGCGCGCCGACGTGTTCGGGGCCGCGTTGCCATATTCGACGGCCGTGGTGGACCCGGGCGCAAAGGTGATACGCTTGACGGTGGGCTGTGGCCCGGGCTGCGGCGGGATCGTCACCTGAAGGGTGTAGGCCAGATCCACATTGCCCCCCGATTTGCAATCGATGTAATAGTCCTGGGTAGAAGGCAATGTGCCGCTCCAGTGGGTGGTGCCGGCATGGTCCGAGATCAGTACCGTGCCATCCGCGCCCCAGATAACCAGAATCACCTGACCGCCATACGAGGTGATATTTACCGACATGGTCTGGCCGGCCATCGCCTTGAGCACATAGCGGTCCAGGCTGCCAGCGGCCACAGTGCCGTGCTCCACGGCCGTTGTCGCGCCCGGAGCAAAGCTAATGCGCTTGACCGTGGGCTGTGGCTGGGGATGTGGTCCCGGCGGGATGGTCACCTGAAGAGTATAGTTGGCCGGATCGCCGCCCACCGAGAGACAATCGATGTAATAGTCCTGCGTGGAGGGCAGCGTGCCGCTCCAGTGCGTGGTGCCGGCGTGGTCCGAGATAAGCACCGTCCCGTCGGCTCCCCAGATGACCAGGATCACGTTGCCCTCGGAAGAGGACACGCTCACCGACATGATCTGGCCGGCCATTGCCTTGAGCACATAGCGGTCACGCCCGCCGGCCGCCAGGCTACCCTGCTCGATGGCCGACGTGGCGCCGCTCTGGAACTGGATGCGCTTGGTGGTCGGCTGCGGCGAGGGCTGCGGCTGGGCCGACAGAGACACCTGAAATGTGTAATTGATCGCTCCGCTGGCTGTGGATTTGAGATCGATGTGATAGTCCTGCGTCGTGGGAATCTGGCCTTGCCAATTGGTGGCCCCCACGTGGTCCGAGAGGAGCACCATGCCATCAGCACCATACACCACCAGAACCACCTGACCCTGGGGCGCAGACACCTGGGCCTGGATGGTTTGACCAGCCTGCAAGGCCACCACGTACTGTCCCATGCCGCCAACGGAAATAGTGCCCGATTCGGTGGCGGTGGGGCTGCCGGCATCCAGGTTAATGCGCGTAGGCGCCGGCTCTGGCCCGGTGGTAGGCTCAACCACAGCCGTCGCCGCGGCCGTCGCCGTGGGCAGAACCGGGATGGCCGTCGGCTCCGGCGGCATCGTAGGCGCGGGCGATGGCGACGGCAAGCAGGCCGTCACCAACGCCATGATCGAGATCGCGAGTCCAGCTAGTACGAGTCGTTGCTTCATCATTCCACCTCCCTGAAATTTGGTCGAGAGACCTTGTGTGCATCGCTACGACCATTATAGCGTGTCGCCCGGTCACTTACAAGCCCCTCGCGTCTGATTGGCCGTCGGACCTCGGTCTTAACTGGGGATGATGCTGGCTCGCCGAATCACGAATCGTTCAACTATTTTTAAAAACCCCTTGACTAGAACGTTTGTTCATGTTATAATAGCATCAGAATAAATGTTCTATATCGCCTACCAACCCAATCAGGGAGGAACAATGCCATGAAACCGACCAAGCTATCGGAACGCCAGCGCCAGATCCTCGATTTCATCCAGAGGTTTGTGACTGCCAACGGCTATCCGCCCACGATCCGGCAAATTGGCGAGGCCGTCGCAATCACCTCCACCTCGGTGGTCGATTACAATCTCAAGGCCCTGGAGCGCATGGGCGCGATCCGCCGCGACCGCGAGGTCTCGCGCGGGATCGAGTTGCTCATCGGCACGGTGCGTGACAACATTGTGCGCGTGCCCATCCTGGGACGTATCGCCGCCGGCGAGCCGATCCCGGTGCCAGAAGAGAACGGCGCCTATGTGGACGAGGACGAGGTGCTGGAGCTGACCCGTGATATCCTGCGCGGTTATGGCGACGAACTCTATGCACTACGTGTCCGGGGCACCTCGATGATCGACGCCCTGGTGAACGACGGCGACATTGTCATCATGCGCCAGCAGCGCATGGTAGAAAATGGCGAAATGGCCGCCGTGTGGCTGCGCGAAGAACGCGAAACTACGCTCAAGCGCTTTTATCGTGAGGGAACCATGGTGCGCCTGCAACCAGCCAATCCCCTGATGGAACCCCTCCGGGTCCCGGCGCGCAACGTCGAGATCCAGGGCAAGGTCGTGGCCGTGGTGCGCCAAACCTAGCCCAACTATCGCCAAGCCCACCAGCACGGCCCCAATGGGCCGTGCTTTTTTTGCGCCTCACGAACAGGGTCTTGACCCTCTGGCCGATGCGGTGTAAAATGGGCCTGCAAATGCTGGTCGCCGCAGGCAGCACCATCGCTCAGCCTTTAACGCCGTTCAGGAGGAAGTCATGCTCATTACCGATCGTGTGGTGACGATCCTGGCTCATCATCCCGACATCATTGTCCCCGTCAAACAGGTCTGGCGAGATTTGCAGGTAGCCGGTATAGCCACCGCATTGCCATTGGAAGACTTTGTGGGGCTGTTGGAAGATGATCCCCGCATCGAATTCATGGACGACCTGGACTTTAGCGATGGGGATCCAGAAGCCGCGATGGCAATGGAGGCCCTGGGCTTTGTCAGCGGGCCGCGAGCCAAACTGGTCTCGCGCGAACTCACGGCGGCGCACATTGCCCGCATGCTGGAAACCAGCACGCAAAACCTGGTAGACGCTCTAAAAGAAGCCTGGAATTTGCGACCAGACGACGACCCCGAGACAGACCTGGAGTTGTTGTTGGCCATTGACGCCGCCGAAGAACTGCGGCGCAGCGTGCACGAGGCGCTGACCGACGAACCAGAAACCGAACAACCCGGCTCGAGCGGCGCCGAGTCCTAGCCGCCCAGCCAACCAACCACCGGAAAGAACCGCAAGGAGGAAAACATGGGCCAAGTGGTTTCTCTGGAAGAGATGACCCGCATCCGCCAGACGATGCGAGAGCAAGGGCGGCGCCTGGTGCTGACCAATGGCTGCTTTGACCTGCTGCACCGGGGCCACGTGATCTATTTGCAAGCGGCCCGCGCCCACGGCGACGCGCTGGTAGTGGGCCTGAACAGCGACGCATCGGTGCGCGCCATCAAGGGCTCGGGCCGGCCCCTGGCTACCCAGGACGACCGGGCCATTGTGCTGGCTGCGCTGGCCGCCGTGGACTATGTGGTGATCTTTGACGCCGGCACGGCCCAAGACCTGGTGCGCGTGCTCCAGCCCGATGTATACGTCAAGGGCGGTGACTATGACTGCGCCGGGGCCATGCACGCCCCGGGACAAGAACCGGCACCGACGGGTAAACCGCTGCCCGAGGCCCCGGTGGTACAATCCTATGGCGGTACCGTCGTGATCTTGCCCTACCTGCCGGGCTATTCGACTTCGGCCCTGATCGACACTATCCTGGCCCGCACCCTGATCCCTGGCAATCAAGCCCCATGAGCCGACCGTATCAGACCCACCTGGGCCTCCCACCGCTTTAGCCATGAAAGCCCGTATCGCCCGAGCCGCAACCATCATCGCCCTGGGCAATATCCTGAGCCGGGTGCTGGGCCTGGTCCGCGAGCAGGTCATCGCCGCCTTGTTTGGCGCCACCGCTGTGACCGACGCCTTTACGGTGGCCGGGAACATTCACACGGTCATTTATGATCTGCTGGTGGGCGGCATGCTCTCGGCGGCCCTGGTGCCCGTGTTTAGCGATTATGCCGATGATCCAGCCGAACTGGGCCGCGTGACCAGCGTCATTGCCACCGTGATTGGCCTGATGATGACCATCGTGGCCGTGGTACTGATGGCCGGCGCGCCGCTGCTGGTTCAGCTTATGGGACCGGGCTTTGACGCTGCGACGCAAGCCCTGGCAGTAGACCTGGTGCGCATTGTACTGCCGGCCGTAGTCTTTATGGGGCTGAGCGGCGTGTTCATGGCTGTGCTCTATGCCCGCGAGGTCTTTACGTATCCGGCCTTTGCCGCCGCGGCATTCAATGGCGGCATCATCCTCGGCGCATTGGTCCTCACCTCCGGGCTGGGGCCGATGAGCCTGGCCGTGGGCGTGTTGCTCGGCGCCCTGGCCCAGATGGTGCTCCAGGTGCCGGGATTGTGGACCCAGCGCGTGCAGATTCGGCCGGCCCTGCGCGGCAGCCTGAGCCACCCGGCCGTGCGGCGCATCTTGCGCCTATACGCGCCCATCGGCGCCGGGCTGGTGGTCAGCCAGGTGGGCGTGGTGATTGACCGGAACCTGGCCTCCCAGACCGGCGCTGGCGGGATGGCAGCCATGCGCTTTGGCACCACCCTCATCCAGTTGCCCCTGGGCCTCGTCGCCGCGGCGGTGAGTCTGGCCGTATTGCCCACCCTGGCGCGCTATGCCGCCGCTGCCGATGGGTTAACCCGGTTCAAAGACGCGTTGGCCGTGGGCATCAAACTCGTCATCCTGACCATCCTGCCAGCCACCGTGGGGCTAATAGTGCTGAGGGAGCCAATCGTGCGCCTGCTATTTCAGCACGGCGCCTTTGACGCGGCAGCCACCCAGCGCACCGCCCTGGTGTTTCTGTGCTATGCCCCCCAACTGCCGTTTGCCGCCCTGGACATGTTGCTGATCTTTGCCTTTTACGCGCGCAAGAACACACTACTTCCGGCACTGGTGGGCGTTCTTACCGTGGAAATTTATGTCATAGTGGCCCTGGGGCTGACCAACGCCCTGGGACACGATGTGACATGGTTGGCCCTGGCGAACGCGGTGCAGAACTCGGCGCACGGCCTGATCATGTTCGCGTTCCTGGTGTGGATTCTGGGCGACCTGGGCGGCCGAGGCATATGGGGCACCACGCTCAAGGCCATGGTAGCAGCGGCCCTGATGGGCGTGGCCGTGTGGGCCGGCTGGCTGGTCCTGGCCGGCTGGCTGAACGATGGGCTGGCCAGCCAGGTGTTATTGGTGGGCGCTCTCACGGCCCTGGGCACTGTGGTCTATGGCACGGGTTTGTTGATCTTGCGGGTAGACGAGGCGCATCTGGCATGGACGACGATCCGGCAAAGGTTAAGCTAGACAATATGTTCATCTCTGTGGTCATCCCGGCATACAACGAGCAAGCCTATCTGGGCAACTGCTTGCGGTCGCTCCAACCAGTCGAGCATGGTGGTCAGCAGCACTACCCGGCCAACGGGTACGAGATCATCGTGGCCGATAATTGCAGCACCGACAGTACCGCCGACATAGCGCGCCAGTTTGGTGCGCGCGTGGTGTCGATCGCCGACAAGGGCGTAACCCATGCCCGCCAGGGCGGGGCCGGCGCTGCGACCGGCGACTTACTCGCCAGCACCGACGCCGATTCGATCGTGACCCCCCACTGGCTGTCCATCATCGCCCGGCACTTTCAGGCCGACGCCGGGCTGGTGGGCCTAATGGGGCCGGTGTATTTTCGCGAGGGTCCGCTTTACGCGCGCGCCTACCAGGCGGTGGCCCTCAACTTGTGGTTCCGCCTGTTCATGGCTCTGGGCCGACCGTGCTTCCCCGGCCAGAATTTCGCTGTGCGCCGGGCCGATTTCCAGGCCATCGGCGGCTATGACATGCGCATGCGCACCGCCGAAGACATGAACCTGTCGCTGCGCCTGCGGCATCGAGGCCGCATCGCCTGGGCGTCAGACCTCCAGGTCCACACCTCGGCCCGGCGCGTCACGGCCGGGACATGGGCCAACCTGAGGCAAGGCTTTAGCGATTACCTGCTCGTCGCTATCCTGGAGCGCGGCACCGGCTCGCCGCATCAAGACATTCGATAACCAGAAACACAAACCCAGACCAATCTGAACCCCAATTGGAGGACAACATGGCCCCTCACGTCTACATCCAGGACATTGCCGAGTATCTCGGTACCGAGGACGTCGGCACCGAGGTCACGATCAAGGGCTGGCTCTATAACAAGCGCTCCAGCGGCAAGATCCAGTTTCTCCAGGTCCGCGACGGCACTGGGATCATCCAGGCTGTGGCGTTCGTCAAGGACGTGTCGCCCGAGGTATTTGCCCGGTGCGAGCAAGCGACGCAGGAGAGCAGCATCATCGTCACCGGCACCGTGCGCGAGGACCCGCGCGCGCCAGGCGGTCACGAGCTGTCCATCACCGACCTGGAGATTGTCCAGCTCGCCCAGGACTATCCCATCACACCAAAAGACCACGGCGTGGGGTTCCTGATGGAACACCGGCACCTATGGCTGCGCTCGCGCAAACCCCACGCGGCCCTGCGCATCCGGGCCGAGGTGATCCGGGCCACCCAGGATTACCTGGACGACGACGGCTTTGTCCGCTTTGACACGCCCATCCTCACCCCCTGCGCCGCCGAGGGGACCAGCAACCTCTTTGCCACCGAATATTTCGACCTGGGCAAGGCCTATCTGGCTCAGACCGGCCAGCTCTATGCCGAGGCCGGGGCCATGGCCTTTGGCAAGGTCTACTGCTTTGGCCCCACGTTTCGGGCCGAAAAGAGCAAAACCCGCCGCCACCTTACCGAGTTCTGGATGGTGGAGCCGGAGGTGGCCTACCTGACCCACGAGGGCAACCTGGAACTGCAAGAGAATCTGGTGAGCTATATCGTGCAGCGGGTGCTGGAGCGCCGGGCCGATGATCTGGAAACCCTGGAGCGAGATACGCGCATCCTGGAAAACGTGCTGCCACCGTTCCCTCGCATCACCTACGACGAAGCGCTGGGACTCATCGAGGAAAAGGGCGCCGAGTACGACTGCCCGGCCCTGCCCTGGGGCGAGGATCTGGGTGCCCCCCACGAGACACTGCTGGCCGACCAGTTCGAACGGCCTGTTTTCGTGACGCACTATCCCACCAAGGTCAAGGCGTTCTACATGGAGCCAGAGTCAAGCCGGCCCGAAGTGGCCCGCTGCGCCGATCTGCTCGCGCCCGAAGGCTATGGCGAGATCATTGGCGGCAGCGAGCGCATCAGCGACCTCGCGCTGTTGGAAGAGCGCCTGGTACAATGGGGCCTGAACCCCGACGATTACCAGTGGTACCTGGACCTGCGGCGCTATGGCACCGTGCCCCACAGTGGGTTCGGCATGGGCATCGAGCGCGTGACGGCGTGGATCTGTGGGCTGCCACACCTGCGCGAGGTGATTCCCTTCCCCCGGATGCTCTATCGCATCTATCCATAACCAGCGCGCCCCAGAAAGGAGGTGCTGCCCGCCAAATACATCATCCGAGCGTGTCAAAACCCGTCATGCTGAATCAAAGAGAAAGGAAACGACTCCATGAAAGATGAGATTCTCCAGAAAAGCATCGATCCCACGGTTCACGACATGCTGGCCGTGGCCGAGGCCGCCGGCCTGGAAACGGCCTGGGATCGGCTGGCAAAGCAGCTGCCCCAATGCGGCTTTGGCGAAACCGGCGTCTGCTGCCGCAACTGCGCCATGGGGCCGTGCCGCATCGATCTGTTCGGTGAAGGCCCCACCAAGGGCGTGTGCGGGGCCACGGCTGACATTATCGTGGCGCGCAACTTGCTGCGTATGATCGCCGCCGGTGCCGCGGCCCACTCGGACCACGGGCGCGACATCGCTCACACCCTGCTGCTCACCGCTGAGGGCAAGGGTGGCGGCTACGAGATCAAAGACGAGGCCAAACTACACCGCCTAGCCGCCGAATACGGCATCCCGGTGGAAGGGCGCACCAAAGAAGAGATTGCCTATGACCTGGCCAAAGCCGCCTATGGCGAGTTTGGCAAGCAAGAAGGCCCCATCCAGTTCACTCGGCGCGCCCCGGCCCGGCGTGTGGAGCTGTGGCAAAAGCTGAACATCGACCCACGCGGTATCGACCGCGAGATCGTCGAATGTATGCACCGCACCCACATCGGCGTGGACAATGATTATGTAAACCTGACTCTTCACGGCCTGCGTACCGCCATCGGCGACGGCTGGGGCGGCAGCATGATCGCCACCGAGCTGTCCGACGTGCTGTTTGGCACCCCGCAGCCCCTCTGGTCCGAGGCCAACATGGGCGTGCTGGACGAGACCAAGGTCAACATCATCGTCCACGGCCACGAACCTACCCTGTCCGAGATGATCGTGGCAGCAGCGCAGGACCCCGAGTTGGTGGCCCTGGCCAAGGAAAAGGGCGCGGCGGGCATCAACCTGGCCGGCATCTGCTGTACCGGCAACGAGGTGCTCATGCGCCATGGCATTCCGCCGGTGGGCAACTTTTTGCAGCAAGAGCTGATGGTCATGACCGGCGCGGTGGAGGCCGTGGTAGTGGACGTGCAGTGTATCTTTCCCGCGCTCGGCCCGCTCTCTGCATGTTACCACACCCAATTCATCTCCACGTCGTACAAGGCCAAGTTCCCCGGCGCTACGCACATCGAGTTCCACGAAGAGCACGCCTACGACATCGCCAAAGAGATCGTGCGCACCGCCATCGAAGCCTTTCCCAACCGCGTGCCGGAAAGGGTCCACATCCCCCAAGAAAAGATGAAAATGATGGCCGGCTTTAGCGTGGAGGCCATCGTGGGCGCGTTAGGCGGCACCCTGGACCCGCTGCTGGGCACCATCAAGAGCGGGGCCATCAAGGGCATTGTCGCCGTGGTGGGCTGCAACAACCCCAAGATTCAGCACGATTACGGCCACGTGAACCTGGTCAAGGAGCTCATCAAGCACGACATCCTGGTAGTAAACACTGGCTGCAATTCCATCGCCTGCGGCAAGGCCGGGTTGATGGTCCCAGAAGCCGCCGAGATGGCCAGTGAAGGATTAAAAGGCGTCTGCCAGGCGTTAGGCATTCCTCCCGTGCTGCACATGGGCTCCTGCGTGGACATCAGCCGCATCCTGGTGGCCTGCGCTGCCATCGCCAACGCCCTGGGCGTAGACATCAGCGACCTGCCAGTGGCCGGCGCCGCGCCAGAGTGGATGAGCGAAAAGGCCGTCAGTATCGGCACCTACGTGGTGGCCTCGGGCATCTATACGGTGCTGGGCGTGGCCCCGCCGGTCCTGGGCAGCCCCGAAGTGGTGGCGCTGCTCACCGCCGGCGCCGAGGGCGTGGTCGGCGGCAAATTCGCCGTGGAACCAGACCCCTTCAAGGCCGCGCAGCTTATCGTGGACCACGTCAACGCCAAGCGCCGCGCGTTGGGCATTTAGGGGAGGACGACATGAAAGAGATATTCGTCCGCCTGGATCGCTGCGTGGGCTGCCACACCTGTGAGATCGTCTGCGCCGTGGAGCACTCGCACAGCAAAACCCTGTTCGGCGCAATTGCCGAGCACCCCACGCCCAAACGCCGCCTGTTCGTGGAATGGGTAGCCCCGACGCACAAGCTTCCCGTCCTGTGCCGCCACTGCGAGGACGCACCGTGCGTCCACGCCTGCATCAGCGGCGCCATCAGCCGCACGCCAGAGGGCGTGGTCATCACTGACGAGGACAAGTGCATCGGCTGCTGGACCTGCGTGATGGTGTGTCCGTATGGCGTCATCGGCCGGCACCTGGAGACGCACCGGGCCTATCGTTGCGACCGCTGCCCGGACCGCGACGAGCCGGCCTGCGTGAGTGCCTGCCCCACCAAAGCGTTGGTTTATCGCACCGTAGACGAATTCTCGGCCGACTTGCGGCAGGAGGCCGCAGCCGAGATGCTAGCCGGAGAAAGGGGGTGATCGCATGGCCCCCACCAGATACGTCATCGCCGGCGGCAGCGCCGCCGGTCTGGCCGCCGCCCAAGCCATCCGCGAGTTGGACCCGCGCGGCCTCATCACCGTGCTGTCAGCCGAAGCAGCCGCGCCCTACTACCGGCCACTGATTCCGTTCATCATCGACGGGCAAAAGACAGTGGCCGACATCGCACTCCTGGGCCAGGGACCCTACACGGCCCCGGGTATCGACGTGCGGCTGAACGCCACGGTCACCGCTGTGGACCCGGCGGCGCGCACCGTGACCGTCAACGAGACCGAGACGGTGGCATACGACCGGCTTCTCATCGCCACCGGCAGCCGGCCTCACGTCCCGCCGACCATCAAGGGGACCGATACGCCCGGCATCTATGCCCTGCGCACCCTGGCCGACGCCCGCGACATCGCCGGGCGCGTCGGTTCGGCCCAACACGCCATCATGGCTGGCGGCGGCATGCTCAACCTCAAAACCGCCTTTGCCCTGCTGGAATGTGGCCTGGACGTGACGATGGTCGTCACATCGCCGGAGGTGCTCTCCCAGGTCATGGAACCGGACGGCGCCGCCCTCATCCGCGACGCCCTGGAGCAGGCTGGGCTGCGCATCCTCACCGGCCGCAACATCGCCCAGGTCCTCGGCGGGCCAGACGGCGTGCGCGGCGTGCGGCTGGACACCGGCGAGGAATTGCCCTGTGAGATCGTATGCATCGGCAAGGGTGTGCGGCCCAACGTCGAGTTCCTGGCCGGGAGCGGTATCAAGGTGGACCAGGGTGTAGTGGTCAACGAGTATACCGCGTGCCACGTGTCGGGCGTGTACGCCGCCGGCGACGTGGCCGTGACTTTTGACCCCATCACCGGCCAACGCATGATGACCGCCCTGTGGACCAACGCCGTGGAGATGGGGCGCTGCGCCGGGCGCAACATGGCCGGCCAGCCCACCGCCTATGCCGGCACCTTTGGCATCCTCAACGCCACCCAGGTGGCCGAAGTGCCCTTTGTGTCCATGGGCATCGTCCACACGGCCGGCACGAACTATGAGACCCACGTGGCCCACACCGCCGACACATACCGCAAGCTGGTGTTCTCCGAGGATGGCGACCGGCTCATCGGTGTCGTCTTTGTGGGCGACATCAACCATGCCGGCCTGTATCGGCACCTCATCCGCGAGCGGACGCCGTTGAACGGCCTCAAGGCCGCCGTCATCGCGCACCGGCTGCACTATGGGCACCTGTTGCGCTGGTAAATCCGGCCCCAACGGGCCATCAAACCGTTTCATGCATCGACTCTATGGGCGCTCGCGCACTTGACGCGCCGATCGAAATCAAGTATAATGCCTGGGTGACGCGGGGTGGAGCAGTGGCAGCTCGTTGGGCTCAATTCCGCAGGATTAGCAAATGAACACCAAACTGAAAGGAGACATAGCCGAGCAGGCCGCCATACTTGAAGCACTAAGGCATGGTTGGGGAGTGCTTTGTCCCGTCGGAGATCGACTACCTTATGACTTGGTATTCGATGTCGGAGGCAAGCTCGTCAAGGTTCAGGTCAAATGCGCTTGGTTTGATGATTCACGCCAGAACCATGTGGTTGACAATCGACGCACCAAGACAAATCGGCGCAAGATGGTACGCGATGAATATCAACCATCGGATTTTGATTTTGCGCTGGCCTATGTCCCCGACTTGGACCTCTTCTATGTCTTTCCAGTGGACGTGTTCATCAGCTACGCCAGCGAGATTCACATGGTCGAAGCTGGCAAACGGCAGCGGAAACCGCTATCCGCTGATTACCGAGATGCTTGGGAGCTAATCCTGCAATGGGCTGCACATGAGGAAACTCGTGTGTGATACCTGTCAAACTCGGGGAAACCTCTAGCGGTGGCAATCCCGAGCCAAGCTCTGAGGCACAAAAGCCCAGAGAAGGTGTAGAGACTTGATGGCAGGCACCCTAACGGCGGCATTAGCCGGTCCGAGGGTGAAGGGAAAGTCCAGACCACAAACTGCTTAGCCAGGCAGCGAAAGCTGTAGTGGGATGCATAACCCAAAGGTCGTTGGTTCGAATCCAACCCCCGCAACCAAAAAATAACAATGGCCTATGGCGGCGCAAGCAGCCGTAGGCCATTGTTGCCGCTAGGCGACGTAGCTCAGTGGTAGAGCAGGGGACTCATAAGCCCTTGGTCGTTGGTTCAAATCCGACCGTCGCCACCAATGACGACAAACGGCTCCCCACACGGGGGGCCGTTTTGCATCGGGAGTCCTGTGTATGAGCACTATCCCGGCCAAGGTCCGCGCCTTGATCGACGAGCAGCACCTGGTGCAGCCCGGCGACACGCTGGTGGTCGCCGTGTCCGGGGGGCCAGATTCCGTCTGCCTGCTCCACGTCCTACGCGAACTGTGCGCCGCCTACGGTCTGCACCTGCACGTGGCGCACCTCAACCACCAACTGCGCGGGGCCGCTAGCGACGAGGATGCGGTGTTCGTGGCCCGGTTGGCCGCCGAGTGGGGCATCCCTGCCACCGTGTCCGCCTACGACGTGCCGGCGTATCAGCAAGCCCACGGCCTGTCGATGGAAGCGGCGGCCCGCGAGGTCCGCCATGTCTTTCTGGCCGGCGTAGCCGCCGCAACCGGGGCCGCCGGCGTGGCCCTGGGCCACACCGCCAGCGACCAGGTGGAGACGGTCGTCATCCATTGGCTGCGGGGCGCCGGTCCGGCCGGCCTGCGCGGGATGCTGCCCGACCAAACCATGCGTATCCCGCCCCTGGTCCCCCCTATTGTAGGACAAGATGACACGCGCCGCGTGTCCCACGTGCGCCTCATTCGCCCGCTGCTCGCCGTCACCCGCGCTGAGGTACAGACCTACTGCGCGGTACACCATCTACCCTTCCGCGACGACGTCTCCAACCTGGATGAGACCATCCTGCGCAACCGCGTGCGGCGCCAACTGCTCCCGGTCCTGCGCGATTATAACCCCGGCCTGGACGATACCATCCGGCGCTCGGCCACCGCCATGGCCGAGGTCAGCCGCTTTCTCCAGGACCAGGTAAACGCCACATGGCCGGCCATCGTGCGTGACGAACGTCCCGGCGCCATCGCCTTTGACCGGCCCACCTGGCAGTCGCTTGACCCGGTCATCCAGCGCGGGCTGGTGCGCGAGGCCGTAAGCCGGCTCTTGTGGGGCGCGCCACTGGACCTGGGCTGGGACCACGCGGAGGCTGTGCTAAACCTTGCGGCCCGGAGCCATGTCGGCGCAGAAACCCACCTGCTCCACGACCTGGTGGCCGTTTTGGACCACGACGCGCTGGTCCTGGGCCATCCAGATGCCCTGGCCGTGCCGCCAGATGGCTTGTGCCTCACGGTGGACCGGCTGGCGCTGCACGTGCCCGGCTGCACCCGGCTCCCGGCCACCACCTGGTCCCTGGAAATCACCTGTCTTCAGGGGCCAGTTCCGGCCCTCGACGCGCTGGACCCGCCGCCGTCGGCCTACTGCGTGTACCTGGACGCGGACCGGGCCGGCGCCGACCTGGCCCTGCGTCGCCGGCGGGCCGGCGACCGCTTGCGACCCCTGGGCCTGGGCGGGACGCGCAAGCTTAAAGACGTGCTCATCGACGCCCACGTGCCCCGGCGCTGGCGCGACGGCGTACCGCTGCTGGTCGATGCCGCCGACCGCATCCTGTGGGTGGTCGGGCACCAGATCGCCGAAGATGTGCGCATATCGCCCCAGACGCAGCGAGTGATTCGCCTGCACATCACGAATGAACCAAATCGGCCGAATCACTGTTAATACAGCGTCGCGCATGTCTGGTCAGGCCCGGCAAAGTGTGGTATAATCCCCCCTGACCACACATCGAAACCTATCCAGGGAACACCGGCTCATGATCATTGTCTACTTGGCCAAACGCGCTGCCCTCTATCTCGTGATCCTGCTGGCGATCATTGTGTTTTTTATCCCAGCCCTGTATCTCATCCAGGCCACCAATGCCCCCAACTATTCCTACGGCCAGGCGTTGGCCGATGGGCTGCAGCACGTGGCAAACTATTTTGTGTCGGTCCTGCAAGGCAACTGGGGTGTCGTATGGCCCGACGCCGACCCCCAGGCCGTAACGCGCACCATCACCGAGGCCTATGTGCGAAGCATGGGCCTGCTCCTGGTATCCCTGACGCTGGGTTCGTCGGCGGGCATCCTGCTGGGGACCATCGCGGCGGTGACGCGCCGGTCCAGCGTCTCGCTCGCCACCCTCGGCCTGTCCATCCTGGGCATTTCGGCCCCGGCGTTTTTCCTGGCCGTTGTCCTGCAGGCGAGCGTGGTGAACTTTAACACGGCCACGGGCATCCGGCTGGTCACGGTGGGCGGCTTTGGCTGGGATGAGCACCTGATCCTGCCGGCCATTGTGCTGGCGGCCCGGCCTATGGCCCAGTTGGCCCGGGTGACCTTTGTGACGTTGACGCGCGTATTGAACCAGGACTATATCCGCACCGCGTTAGCCAAGGGCCTGTCTACCAACCAGATGCTGCGCCGCCACGCCCTCAGAAACGCTGCCATCCCCATCCTCACGGCCATGGGCGTGAGCCTGCGCTTTTCCCTGAGCACACTGCCCGTGGTCGAAGTGCTCTTTTCATGGCCGGGGATCGGCTACCGATTCGTGTCGGACCTAGGCCTATTGCGAAACCAGCGCCCACAAGACCCGGCCACGCTTGTCACCATTGTCCTGCTCATGGGCCTCACGTTCATCGTGGTCAACCTGCTACTAGACGTCGGCTATCGCTTCCTGGACCCACGTCTGCGCGATAGTGCCACCCGGCTCTAGCGCCCCTGCTAAGAAACTTGGGATCTGCGTTGAACTAGCGTGACGCATACTTGAAGTTTCTTGTCGAAAAAACTGTCCGACGCGACAGCGTCGGACTATTTCCCTTATCCTATTCAGCGAGCAATCAACATGGCCGCACCTGACGAAAAACAACGAGAAACCTGGCAGCGACAGGCCCAGGAACGCCGCCAGCGCCACGTCAAGGCGTGGTTGACGGACGTGTTCACCAACGCCCCACTGCTGCTGGGATTGCTGCTGGTGGGTGGGCTGCTGTTTGTGGCCATGTACGCCCAAGACCTGGCCCCGCGCAACCCACTCGAAGTGCGGCCCGTCATGACCATCGACGGGCAGCGAACCGTACCACCCTATGTCCCGTCCGACACCTTTCCGTTGGGCAGCGATCCGCAAGGCCGCGACATTCTGAGCCAGATCCTCTATGGCACACGCCAGACGTTGCTGATCTGCGCCCTGGTGGTGCTGGCGCGCCTGGTAACCGGGCTATTGCTGGGAGCCATCGCCGGGTGGTATCAGGACTCGCGGGCCGACCGGCTCATCATGAGCGTGGGCGAGTTCATGTCGGCCTTTCCGGTCCTCATCCTGGCCATTGTCCTCATCCTGCTGCTCGACATTCGGCGCGGGCTGCCCACGTTCATCATCGCCCTGGGCATGGTGGGTTGGGCCGAGGTGGCCCAGTATTTCCGCAGCGAGTTTATCGTCATCAAGGAACAACCCTATATCGAAGGGGCGCGCGTTTTGGGCCTGAGCAGACTGAGCACGCTTTTTCGCCATGCCTTGCCCAACGTCATCCCCTCGCTGGTAGCCCTCACCGCCCTGGAGATGAGCGCCGCCCTGTTGATCCTGGGCGAGCTGGGCTTTTTGAATATCTTTATCGGCAGTGGGACCATCAGCACGGACATTTCTGACCGGCCCACCTCGTACCTGGACGTGCCTGAATGGGGCGGCATGTTGGCCGGCTCCTGGCGCTTTATCCGGAACAAGACGTGGATCCCGCTATACCCGGCCGTTGCCTTTTTCATCGCCATCTTTGCCTTCAATCTGCTGGGCGAGGGCCTGCGCCGGCTCATCGAACGAGGCCGCGTGCCGGTCCACGTGTTCTACAGCAAGCATACCTTTGCCATCATTGCCGCCATCGCGCTGACGTTCATGACCGTGATGAACAACGTCGGCCCGCGAGCCGACATGATGCGCGTGGCCTTTGCCTTTGACGAGCAACGCGCCCTCGCCTCCATCACCGAGTTGGCCGGGGGCGACTATGGGGGCCGGCGCACCGGTAGCCCCGAGGAACAGGGCGCCGCCGAATGGATCGCCAGCCAGTTCCAGGAACTGGGCCTGAAGCCAATGGGCGATGACGACACCTACTTCCAGGCGTTTCCGGTCAACTATCAAGAGCTTGCAGCCACGCCCACACTGGTCATCGAGGACAAGGACAATCAGCCGGTATTGGTCGGCGAGCATCGGGGCAACTTTCGTGAGATCGTGGGCTATAACGCCGGCGAAGGGCAGGCCGAGCACGCCGAGATCGTGTTCATCGGCGGCGGCCGCTATGATTTCAAGCTCAAGATCGACGATATGACAAACATGAACCTGCAAGGCCGGGTGCTCATGACCACCGGGGCCGGTGGCATCTATGAAATCGCGGCACGAGCCGTGGAGCACGGCGCCGTGGGCATTTTGCTGCCCACACCCAACGAAACCCGCACGCAAATGAAGGGTTCGTATCAGAACGACGAGGCCGAGCCACGCCTCCCGGTCTTTGTCATCTCGGAAGAGATGGCTGACACGATCCTGGCCCCCACCGGCCGCCACATGCAGGACCTGTGGACCATGGAGCAGCGTGGTGATATCTTGCCGCGGTTTGGCACCGGCTCGCGCGCGTCCATGAGCCTGGAACTAGAGCGTCACCCGGCCACATCGCACAACGTGCTGGGCTACTGGCCCGGCGCAGACCCCAACTATGCCTGGCAAACCGTCGTCATCTGCGGCCACTATGACCACCTGGGCCAGGACCCCGACGGCACGGTGTTTCACGGTGCCTACGACAACGCTTCTGGCGTGGCCGTGGGCCTCGAGATTGCGCGGCTGTGGCGCGAGCAAGGTTTTCAGCCACAGCGCAGCGTGCTGTTTGCTGCCTGGGGCGGTGAGGAGCAGGGTCTGATCGGCTCGTACTATTTCACTCAGCACCCCACCTCGCGGCTGCCGCTGGGCAACGTCACGGCAGTGCTCAACATTGACGCGGTGGGCCGGGGCTATCCCAACGACCTGTCCATCACCAAGCCCGGCGTGCCTGAGGCCCGCGTGCTCTACTTTTTGGTGCAAGAGGCGGCCCAGCGCATGGGCGTGGGGACCCGCGAGCCCGGCTATGCCGGCGGCAGCGACCACGTCCCGTTTATGGAATTGAGCATTCCAGGGGTCCTGGTGATCCAGGATGGCGACCTGAACGCCCTGCACATGCCGTCGGACACGGTGGCCAACATCCAGCTAAACCTGCTGGATGAGGCCGGCGAAGTGGCAGCCCTGGCGGCCATGATGGTATCAGTGGGGCATTGAAACCGGACTGCCCCCAGAAGCAAGAGGCCTCCGAGGTTTCAGGCGAACCGCAGGTTCGCACAACCTCGGAGGCCTTTTTTGGGAGCAAATGGAGCTAATAGGGCACCGGGTCGCGCCATTCGGACCCGGGCGCGCCATAGACAGCCCGGGCCTCGGCGGCCACGAACAGCGACCCGGTGACGCATACCAGGTCGGCCGAGTCAGCCAGACTGCCAGCCAGTTCTAGGGCCTGGCTCACCGTCTCGGTCGCCAGCGCCGGGATGCCCCGGGCCGCCACACCCGCCTGCACGGTGGCCCGGTCCACGGCCCGGGGATGCCGGGCCTGCGTCACCACAACGTCCGGGGGATCGTGCCGGGCCACCGATGACACCACCGGCAACAGGGCGTCCAGGATGTCGTCCAGGTTGTGGCCCTGCGACAGGCCCAGCACCAGGATGATGCGCCGGGGCCGGAATACGTCCACCAGAGCCGCCGCCAGTTTGCTCGCCGAGTCGCCGTTGTGCGCGCCATCAGCCACCACCCACGGCCGGCGCCCCAACACCTCCAGCCGGGCCGGCCAATACACCCCTACCAGGCCCCTGCGAATCGCTGCCTCAGCCAGGCCCAGTTGGGCACCCAATTGGGCAGCGGCAGCGACGGCGGCCGCAACGGCGGCAGCGGCATTAAGGGCCTGAAACTCGCCCACGAGCGGCAGGTGCAGATCCGCAAAAGCACGGTTCGGACCCGCCACATCAAACCGCAGGCCCTCGGGCGTCGACTCGCGCACCGCCCACGTCCAATCATGGCCTATCAGCGTCAGCGGCGCGCTGCGCGCCTGGCACGCTGCCTGGATGACCGCCAGGGCCTCGGCCGGCTGCGGCGCGATGATGGCCGGCACGCCGGGCTTGATGATGCCGGCTTTTTTTTCGGCGATGGCCGCCAGCGTGTCCCCCAGAATGGCGGTATGATCCAGGCTGATGGGCGTGATGACCGACAGCACCGGATCCACCACGTTGGTGGCGTCGAGCGAACCGCCCAGCCCGGCCTCGAGCACGGCCACGTCCACGCCGGCCTGGGCGAAATAGAGCAGCGCCAGGGCCGTGGTGATCTCGAACGCGGTGAGGCAGGGAGCGGTGCTGTCGGCATTCACCACATCGACCGCCGGGACCAGATGGGCGATGAGCCGGGCGAACTCGGACTCGGGGATGAGGGCATCGCCCACGCGAATGCGCTCGCGGTAGGTGTGCAGGTGCGGCGAGGTGTATAGCCCGGCGCGCTGGCCGGCCGCCGTCAGGATGCCGGTCAGCATCGCCGCCGTGGAGCCTTTGCCCTTGGTGCCGGCCACCTGCACCGTGCGGAACCGATCCTGGGGCCGGCCTAGCTGGTCCAGCAGGCGACGCACCCGGTCCAGGTCATAGAACGCCGGCTCGTAGGCGGCGAACCGCTGCCGCTCATAGTCGGTCAAGCTCAAGAGATAGCGCAGCGCCTCGGCATAGTTCACGATTGTCTGGACTCCGATGAGATCAATGGGACACCGGGTCGCGCAGGTCCGACCCCGGCGCGCCGAAATAGGCCCGGGCCTCGCCGGCCACAAACAACGCCACGGCGCAGATCAGGTCGTCGGGGCCGGCCAGGGACCGGGCGTGGTCCAGGGCCTGGGGCACGGTCGCAAAGGCGGGGGCCTCACAGCCCCGGGCGCGAAGGTCGTCCTGCAACTCGGTTGCCGGGAGCGCCCGGGGATGCTGCGGTTGGGTCGCGACAACGTGCGCCGCCAGGGGCAGCAACGGCCCCAGCGTATCGTCCAGGTTGTGGCCGCGCGAAATGCCCAGCACCAGGATAATGCGCTGGGGCTGGAACACGTCCACCAAAGCCGCCGCCAGTTTTTGCGCCGAGTCGCCATTGTGCGCGCTGTCGGCCACCACCCACGGCCGGCGGGCGAGGATCTCGAGACGCGCCGGCCACCACACGTCAGCCAGGCCCCGGCGAATCGCCGCCTCATCCAGGCCCAATTGGGCAGCGGCAGCGACGGCGGTGGCGGCATTGATGCCCTGAAACCCGCCGATGAGCGCCACGTGCAGGTCGGCATAGGTTCGGTCCGGCCCCACTACATCGCACCGCAGGCCCTCGGGCGTCGACTCGCGCACCGCCCACGTCCAATCGCGGCCCACCAACGCCAGTGGCGCGTCGCGCTCGCCGGCCACCCGCTCGAACACAGCCCGGGCCTCGGCAGGCTGCGGAGCGATGACGGCCGGCACGCCGGGCTTGATGATGCCCGCCTTTTCGCCGGCGATGGCCGCCAGCGTGTTGCCCAGGATAGCCATGTGGTCAAAGCTGATGGGCGTGATGATCGACAGCACCGGGTCCACCACATTGGTGGCGTCGAGTCGGCCGCCGATGCCAGCTTCCAGCACCGCCGTGTCCACCCGGGCCTCGGCAAAGTGCAGGAACGCCAAGGCCGTGGCGATCTCGAACGTGGTGAGCCGGCCCAGGTCTGGCAAGTGGTGAATGGCATCAATGGCCGGCACCATGCGGGTGATGAGTCGGGCGAAATCGGCCTCGGAGACCAGCTCGCCGTCGATGCGAATGCGCTCGCGAAAGGTGTGCAGGTGCGGCGACGTGTATAGCCCGGCGCACCGGCCGGCCGCCTGAAGCATAGCCGCCAGCATCGCCGCGGTGGAACCTTTGCCCTTGGTCCCGGCCGCCTGCACCGCGCGGAATCCGTCCTGAGGCCGCCCCAAATGGTCCAGCAGACGGCGCAGACGGTCCAGGTTATAGTTGGCCGCGGTGTAGGCGATGGCCGGCGGCTTGGTATAGTCCGTAAAGCTATACAGGTAGCGCAAGGCATCTGCATAGGTCATAACCGGATCCTCGATGGCCAGGGCGTTCAGGATAGCACGTGCAGGGCGGCCTGGGCGGCAAGCGGCGCGTGGAGGTCTGGCTCGAGCGCTTCCAGCGCAGCCAGCACGGCCACGACCTCGTCGGGCAAGTCGGCTTCCGAGATGCCATTGAGCACGTGGTGTGCGCCTTCGCGCAGCCAGACCGATTTGCCACGCTGAGTCAGGGCTTGCAGTAACGGCACCAAGCCAGCCGGCCCCAGGGCAATGAGGCCCTCGGCAGCCAGCCAACGGATGTCGCTGTGCTCGTCTTCCAGAGCGGCGACCAGCGCCGGCGCGGCTGTTGGGTCGCCGATGTCGATGAGAGCCTTGGCTGCTTCCCAGCGCACCTGATGATTCGGGTCAGTCAGGACCTCGACGCATTGAGGCACGGCCAGCCGGCCCAGTTGCACGAGGGCGTAGCGCGCCTGTTCGCGCACAGCGCCATCGTGATGGGCAAACTGGGCGATGAGATCGGCGGGGGTGGGTGGGTTGGCGTTCATGGGTCTTCCTCCGGGTTTAATCATTGGGAACAAATCGCTAACACCAAGGAGAAAACAGGTGTCTCTGGCAGTTTTCTGGTCCATCCAGGTTACGGCATTGCCAGTTCGGACAAGGCCTGACGGGCCGGGGCAGCCCACGGTCCTTCGGGAGCCAGGTCAATGGTCATCTGGTATTCGAGACGGGCCGCGTCGGTCTGCCCCAGAGCACGCCAGGTTTCGCCCAGACGATAGTGGGCGCCGGGCTGGTCCACATCCAGTGCGATGGCGTGTTCCAGGGCGCTGCGCGCGGCCGAATAGTCCTGGCCCAGGAACCGCGCCCAGCCCAGCAATTCCCAGGCCTCGGCGGACCCGGGCAGCAACTCGGTGGCCTGCTGCGCGGCCGCCAGGCCCACATCGGACCAGTGGAAGGCATGTTCGACGTGGAACCGGGCCTGGCGCAGGACCACCAAACCATTGGCCGGTGCCAGGCCCCTGGCGACGGCCTTTTGAAACCACTCGGCGGCCACATTGTAATCGCGCTGGGCCTCGTAGACGGTGGCCAAGTCCGCGCAGGTGACGGCGTCGTCGGGCTGAAGCGCGTGGGCCTGCTGGAGCGCGGCGATGGCCTCGTCGTCACGGCCCTGCGAGGCGAGCACCAACCCGCGCCAGTGATGGGCTGGCGCGAACCGGGAATCCTGGGCAATGGCCGTGTCCAGTTCGCTCAGGGCCAACCGGCCGTCGCCCAGCAGCCAATAGGTATGCCCCAGATAGGCGTGGGCATCGGCATACTGGGGAGCCAAGCGAACGGCGTGCTGCAGGACCGGCTGGGCCAGGGCTGGCTCGTTCACCTGGAGATAACCGGTCCCCAGGATGGTGAGAGCGTAGGCATCGCCGGTGGAGCGGGCCGCCTCGGCCTGGACCAGCGCTGCTTCAAACGCACGGGCCCGCCCGGCCCAGGCCGGGTCAACGATTGCCGCCAGATGGGTCCGAGCCGACGCGGCATCATGGGGGGCCACCAGCAAGGCCAGTAGATAGTGGGCCTCGTCCCGGTTCGGCTCTTGACGTAGCGCCTCGGCCATCTGCGCCTGGGCTGCGCCCAGTTGGCCCCGGCGAACGAGGACGCGCCCCAGGGCCAGTCGCGCGTCGGTCTGCGCCGGGTCGCTGGTCAGGCTGGCCTGGTATTTGGCCTCGGCGGCGGCCCACTGCCCCTGTTCAGCATAGATGCGTCCCAAAAGAGCCAGCCCGGCGGCGTTGCCAGGGTCGCGGGCCAGGCCCAGCAGCACGGCCTCGGCGGCGGGGATGGGGAGTTGCTGGGCCTGCCGGATGGCGCCGATGCGAAAATACGGCCGTGGGTCGCCCCGATGGCGCGCGGCAAGCTGCTCATAGATGGCGAGGGCCTCGCCATAGCGCCGGGCCTGGGTCAGGCTCTCGGCCTGCGACAGGGCCGGCACATCAACGGGGCCGGGCACAACCGCTGCGCCGGCTACCGTTAGCATGGCTATCAGCACAACCACTAGCGAGACCCCGACCGTTGCTCGCACCGGTTTCCTCTCATGCGTCAAATATTAGGCCCACAACGAATCACGTTTTCCCCAGCAATGCCCGCTCCACGCCCATCATGTCATCCTGCTCGGCATAAACCACCACCGCATCACCGGCCTCTAGCCGGGTATCTCCATGCGCCACATGGGTTTCGCCGGCGCGCCGCACCGACACGACGAGGCTATCGCGGGGCAGTTTCAGATCCTGGATGCATTTGCCTACGGCCGGTGAATCTTGCTCCAGGTCAAACTCGGCATAGGCGGTTTCCTCGCGCGCGAACGCCAGGGTTTGCAGTAGGCACTTTTGAGCGTCTGCCAACTCGACCTCGGCGGCTACCAGGGCCACGCGGTCGCCGGCTTGCAATTCGGTCCCGCCATGCGGCACGACGAGCCGGCCGCCGCGCCGGATCGAGACGATGAGGCAATTTTCGGGCAGCGCCAGGTCGCGGATCACATGGCCCACCGCCGGGGAGTCGGGGTCCAGGTCCACCTCCGAAAAGCGGGTGCTGCTGACGCTGCGCAGCTTCATGCGCTCGACGCGCTGCTCCATGTCCACGCGCCGGGCCAGGGCCTTTTGATAGGCACGCACCACGTCGGACCGGCGCACCACGCCCAGGAGCCGGCGCGGGTTCCCGCGTTCGACCACCGGGATGCGACCCACGTCATGGATGGCAAACATGCGCAGCGCCTCGGCCAGGGGTTGGTCGGGATATGCGATGACCGGGTCCTTGGTGGCAATGTCGTCGACGTTGAGCCGGCTCCAATCCGCCGGTTCAACGCGCTGCAGGTCGTTGAGAGTGACAATGCCGGCCAGTTCGTCAGCGTCGTTCAGGACCGGGAACCCGTGATGGTGTGTCTCTTCGAACAGCCGGGCCAGGTCAGTCAGCGGCAGCGCGGTCGCAACCGTGTCAAATCCCCGCGACATGGCCTCGTGGACCTGGACCGTTTCCATGATGTCCACGTCCACGCCCCGGCGCAGGCGCACGCCCCGGCGCACCAGCTTCATGGTATAGATGTTTTCTTTATTCAAGAACCGGGCAAACACTGTGGCGATGACCGTGGCAGCCATGAGCGGCAGGATAATGCGATAGTCGCCGGTCATCTCGAACACGATGAGGATGGCGGTGATGGGCGCGTTGGCACCAGCGGCGAACACGGCCGCCATGCCCACCAACGCGTACGCACCAGAACTCGCCGTGACGGCCGGGAACAGAGCATTGACGACTTTGCCAAAGCTGCCGCCCATAACCGCGCCCAGAAACAGGGACGGCGCAAAGACACCGCCGGAACCACCAGACCCAATGGTGATCGAGGTGGCCACTACTTTGACCAGGATCAGGGCCAGCAAAAGCCCGAACCCCAGGTCGCCCACCAATGCCTTGTCCATCGTCTCATAGCCCACGCCAAAGATCTGCGGAAAGACCAGACCTATCGTACCGATGATCAGGCCGCCCACGATGGGCTTCAAATACTCGGGAAAGTGCCACAGGTCGAACAGGTCTTCTGTCTTGTAAAGCACAAAGACAAAAACCACAGCCAGGAGTCCGGCGAGCAGGCCCAGGATAGCGTAGAGGGGATATTCCCACAGGCTGACCAGGCTGTATTCGGGAGCGATAAAGGCCGGCACGTTGCCAAAAGCGACCCGCCCCACCACACTGGCGGCGACGGACGACACCACCACGGTGCTGAACGACAGGGCGGTAAACTCGCCGTGGATCACCTCCAGGGCAAAGATGACGCCGGCAATGGGGGCGTTGAACGTGGCCGCGATGCCGCCGGCCGCGCCGCAAGCCACAAAGCTCTTGATGCGATTTTCCGGCATGTGCAGCACCTGGCCCAGCGTAGACCCCCAGGCCGCGCCGATCTGGACGATGGGACCTTCGCGGCCCACCGAGCCCCCGGTGCCGATGCAGATGGAGGAAGCCAGGGCCTTGACCACCACTACGACGGGCCGGATGCGGCCGCCACGCAAGGCTACGGCTTCCATGACCTCGGGCACGCCGTGACCTTTGGCTTCACGGGCAAAAAAGTAGATCAGCGGCCCCACGATGGCCCCACCAATAGCCGGGATGATAATGACGTAATACGACCCCATAAAGCTCAGGACATCTGGAGCCACGGTAAACGAGAGCCAGGTAACGGTGTTGATGAGCCAGCGAAAGATCACGGCCCCCACGCCAGCCCCCAACCCGATGAGCAGGGCCAAGGTGAGCAGGATCAGCATTTCGGCTTCCAAGATGGCGCTGCGCAGGTGAATGACCCACGCCGACGGCCGGTCCAGCCAGGACGGGACAGAATGGTTAGACAGATGGAGGCGGCTCGGGAGCCTGCTCATGGGATACATTCTCCTCGTTTGATGTGATGGGCTCAAAATGCGCCAGCCCGACGGTAGCGGCACGGCGATAGAGGTCTTGGATGTCTGCACGCCGCACGACGCCCAGCAAGCGGCCCGGGCAAGCCGGGTCCACCACCAGCAGCCGGTCCGCGTCGTGCTGGTCGAGCAAAGAGAGGGCCTGCGTCAGCGTGTACTGGGGCTCGGCAACAGGGGCGTGGGCCAGGGCCGGGTCATCGGTGCGCGCCGGCACGGCCGGCCCTAGCGGACCAAGGGCATCGGCCAGGGTGACAGCGTCGAGTACGCCGGCGTCGCGCCCGGCGTGCAGGCGCAGACCCAGCCGGGCCAGCTTGGTGGTATAGGCCGAGAGCGGGTCGAGCTGGCCGGCCACCCACCGGGCTATCAACACGGCAATGATCAGGGCCGGTAACGCGCTCACGTCGCCCATCAACTCCCAGCCCAGGATGATAGCGGTGATGGGCGCGTGAATGGCCGCGCCCACGACAGCGGCCATGCCGGCCAGGGCATAGTTGCTGATAGGCCCGCACAGGCCCGGGAACACGCTCTGAAGCATCTGGCCCCAAGTCGCGCCCAACGCCCCGCCCACCACCAGCCCCGGACTGAGCAGGTCGCCGGACCCGCCGGAACCAATGGACAAGGCCGTAGTGGTGACCTTGAGCACCACCAGCAGCGCCAGGGTGGTCCAGATCACCTCGCCGTGCAGCACTGTGCCCATGGCGGACAGACCCGTGCCCAGCAGCGGTGCTTGCAGGCCCTCCAGGGGCATCAAAAAGACCACGATGCCCACGACCAGCCCGCCCACGGCCGGCTGCAAGAACGCGGGCAGCCGCCACGCGCCAAAAATGTCTTCGGCCACATAGATGAGCCAGGAGAACAAGACCGCCACCACACCGGCCAATAGGCCCAGAACCGCCAGCATGAGCAGGTCCAGCGGCCGGGTCAAGGGCTGGCTGACGGCCGTCCACAGGGGTGCTGGCCCCAGGATGGCGTGCCGCACGGCCACGGCGCTGACGGTAGATACCAGCAGCGCAGCCAGGGTACCGGGATAGCTGGTCCAGGTCACCGAGAACCCGCCCAGGATGATCTCGACGGCAAAGGCCAGGCCGGCCAGCGGCGTGTCCAGGGTGGCGGCGATGGCCCCGGCGCTGGCACAGGCCAGCAGCGCGCGGCGCCGCGTCGGCGACAGGCCCAGGGCTGTGCTCAGGGCCTCGGCCAGGGCGGCTCCCCCGTGGACCACCGCGCCTTCAGGCCCAGCCGAGCCGCCGGTCCCGATGGTCAAGGCCGTCGCCAGGGGCTTGGCCAGGGCCACGATGGGTCGGAGCGCGCGGCGCGGCCCGGTGCAGGCGGCCATGACCCACGGCACGCCCAGGCCGCGCACCTCGGGCACCGCCAGGGCGATCAGTCCCACCAGCAAACCGCCCAGGGCCGGCGCCAACACCACCACATAGGGTTGCAAAAAGCCCAGCGAGGCCAGCAAAGGCCCGTCGGCCACGATGCGGATCATAGGGATAGCCTGCCACAGGGCCACGGCCAGCAGACCAGTCGCCAGGCCCACGGGCAGCGCCAGGGCCACGGTCAAGGCCGGTCCCTGTATTGAGCGAGAGATCGGGCGATCCGGTGATGGGGACGATGGATCGGGCGCTGCCGGTGCAGCGTCAGTCGATAAAAGCGGCATAGGATCAGTCAAAGCAGCTCCTAACCTGGACAGGCCAGAACCAGACAAGAAATTTGTGGCAAAACGAGATTGCTTCGCCGCCTTTGGCGGCTCGCAACACGTGCACCGCACGCACGTGCAGGGGTGACAGCTTGCCGATGTTGCCCCCGTTAGGCACTATAATATATACAGGATCAGCAGCACCGACAACCCCCACAGCATCACGTCGATGAGCGTGGGCAGGTCTTTGACCAGCAATTCGTCGGGACTGCCGCCCTCGTTTTTCTGGTGCATCAGGTACAGGTAGCGAAAGATGCCATATAGCCAGAAGGGAATAGTAAGCATCATGCTGTGGTCAGCCGGCAGGTTGGGCGCGGTGAACGTATACAGGCAATAGGCCATGATGCTGGATGACGTGACCACGGCGATCATCTGATCCAGCAGGCGCGGGCTATATTCCTGCAAGATCTGGCGATGGCCGGTGGCGGAATCGTGCAGGAGCACCAACTCGTGCCGGCGCTTGGTCAGAGCCAGGAACAGTGCCAGGAGGATGGTCATCACATAGAGCCAGGGCGAGATACGGATGTCCAGCACCAGCGGGCCGGCCATCGCCCGCATCACAAAGCCCACGGCAATGGTAAACACGTCAATGATGACAATGTTCTTGAGCCAGAACGAATACGCCATCATGGTGACCAGATAGGCGGTGGCGATGAGGCCAAAGTTCACGTTCAGCAAAAAAGCGGCCGGGATGCAGACCAGGATCAGGACCAGCGCCAGCAAGGCGGCCTGCCAGATCTGGATCTGACCGGAGGGGAGCGGCCGGCGCTGCTTGCGGGGATGCTGCCGGTCCTTGTCGATATCGGCGATGTCGTTGACCAAATAGACCGTGCTGGATAGCAGGCAAAAGATGATAAAGGCCAGAAAGGTCTTGGTAAACGAGATGGGGTCAAAGAACAGGCGGGCGTCGGAAAAGATGAGGCCCAGGAATACGAAACCGTTCTTGGTCCACTGTTTGGGCCGCATGGTCTTGATCAGGCCCCGGATCGTCCGCCAGGGCGACGACGCCGGAGCCGGGGCTGCGTTAATTGACATGAACCCTCCCGGGGTGCGAACATGGGCAATGCAAAGCGCCCGGATCCGGGCACCGGGGGCAGTGATACTCCATTTCAACTAGAACGTCAACCAGGACTCGAGGCCAACCCTTATTGCGGGCCGGCCACGCGGTTGCGCAGCACGCCAATGCCCTCGACCTCGACCTCGACCGGCTGGTCCGGGACCACGGGGCCGACGCCGGCCGGCGTGCCGGTGAGTACCACGTCGCCAGGCTCCAGGGTCATGATGTACGAGATGAAACTGACCAGCGTGGGAATGTTGTAGATCATGAGGCTGGTGCGGGAATCCTGGCGGATCTCGCCGGCAACCCGGGTGGTGATGCGCAGATCGCCCGGGTCCAGATCGGTTTCGATCCACGGCCCCAGAGGACAGAACGTGTCATAGCCCTTGCCCCGGCTCCACGGGCCGCCGCCGCGCTTTTGCAGGTCGCGGGCCGTCACGTCATTGGCGCAAGTATAGCCCCACACGACGCCGGCGGCCTCGGCCGGGGTGATGGCGTGGCAGCATGGTGGGCGGCAGGGGACCCCTTGCAACCACCGATAGGGCCAATCTTCCGGTAGAGCAGTGTTGGAAACTCCGGGCGGGGATACGCAGGCCCCCAAGCATATCACAGCCAGGATCAGCAAAATGGTGTAGCCACGGATAACGCGGTCGCGGATGATGCATCCGCGCGAAATGGTGTGGGACATGGCTTGCCCTCGCAGTGAGTGGTGCTTCTTCTCTACATACAGGCCAGAGCGCCGGGTGGTTCACGATCCGGGCAGAAAAAAGCTCACCGTGGTGCCCACGCTCTCAGCGCTCTCCAGCCAGATGCGGCCGCCGTGGGCATGCACCAGGGCTTGGGCGATGGAGAGGCCCAGGCCGCTGCCCGTGCTGGCATGGGCTGCGCCACCCGTGAAGCGGCGGGACCGGGCCTCGTCGGCGCGGTAAAAGCGTTGGAAGACGTGGGGCTGGGCAGCCGGGGGGATGCCCGGCCCTTCGTCGCGCACAGACACGCAAAGGCCGGCTTCCTCGGGGGCCACCGTCACCGTGACCACGCCCCCGGCCGGCGAGTACTTGATGGCGTTGTCCAGCAGGTTCACCAGCACCTGCTGGATGCGGTAGGGGTCCACCCGGGCGACGGCCGGCCCGGTCGCCGCCACCTCCACGCGCACGCCCCGGCTCGCCGCCTGGGGTGCCAGCCGCTCCGCGCTCTCGCGGGCCAACGCCGCCAGGTCCACATCGTCCAGTCGCAGTTCCAGCATGTGCGAGTCTGCGCGAGAGAGCACCAGCAGGTCGTTCACCAGCGCCGTCAGGCGGTCGGCTTCGGCCTCGATGGTGCCCAGGAACCGGTCGCGCACCCGGGCATCGTCCACGGCCCCGGCGCGCAGCGTCTCGGCCATGCCCTTGATGGACGTGAGCGGCGTCCGCAACTCGTGGGATACGTCGCTGACGAAGCGGGTCTTGAGGTCCTCCAACTCGCGGAACCCGGTCACGTCGTGCAAGACAGCCACAGCCCCGGCCGGCGCACTATCTCCCTCTGCCAGCGGCGTCACCAGCACCTCCACGGCGCGTCCGGTGATGGATAGTTCCTGGCGTTGCGATTGTCCGGTGTTCAGCGCCCGGGCCAGCAATGCGCGCACGTCCTCGTCGGCAATGATCCCCTCGTCCACATGCAGTAAATCCGCGACCACCGGGTTGGCGAACAGCAGCCGTCCCCCGGCGTCGACGGCCAGCACGCCATCGGCCAAGGTGGTCAGGATGGCCCGGCGCTCCTCGCTTTGCCGGGCCAGGTCATCCAGGGTACGCTGCAACTGCGCGCTCATGCGCCGAAAACTGTCACCCAGTTGGCCAATCTCGTCGCGGGAGCGCACGCGCACACGTAGTGTCCGGTCGAACTCGCCCCGGGCCAGGTGCGCGGCGGCCGTCGCCAACTCGCGTAGGGGGTTGGACATGGCGCGGGCCAGCACCAGGCCGGCCAGCCCGGCCCCCACCACGCCGATGGCCGTGGCGAGCAACAAGAGCCGGCGCAGGTCGCCCAGCACGGCCAGTACATCGTCGAGCGGCTGGCTGACGCAGATGGCCCCGGCCACCTGGTCGCCGTGGAACAGGGGCACGACCACGCGCATCACGCCGTCGGCGGCCTGCACGGTCTGGTGGCCGGCCAATGCCTCGGCGATGCCCGGCTCCCAAACCCGGCTCTGCCCCTCGTCGGCCCCCATCTCGGAATCGACGAGCACCAGCCCTTGCGCGTCCAGCACCCGGACCCGCGTGGGCAGGTCGCTGCTCAATCGCACCGTCACCTCGCCCAGGTACGCCAGGTTCGAGTTCTGCACCGCCGGCGATTGCGTTTTGCGGGTGTAGGTCTGCTGCACATAGAGGTTGGTGGCCTGCTGCGTGGCGTTGGTGGCCTGGGAGACGTTGGCGGCGGACGCGGCCGGCACGGCGTCGGGGACCAACGCCCGGGCCACCACATACGCCTGGGCCGTCAGGCTTTCGGCCAGGGCGTCGAGTAGGTACTGCTCCACAAGGCCCAGGAGCAGGGCGCCGGAGAGCGTCATCCCCACGACGACGACGAGCAGGTGGCTCAGGATGAGTTTGGTGCGCAGGCTGTGGAACATGGTGCATCCCTCGTGAACGCGATCAGCTTGTGGACGCCTGACCGCTGACGGCCGACGGCCGACTGCCTGTTTCTAGCTTGTATCCTATCCCCCGCACGGTGGCGATGATATCCACGTCCGGGGCCGCGCGCCGCAGCTTGGCTCGCAGCCGTTTGATGGCCGAGTCCACGGCCCGGGTATCGCCATAGTACGTGGTGCCCCAGGCCGTCTCAAGAAGCTGTTCCCGGGTGAGGACCTGGCCGGGGTGCCGGGCCAGCGCGTGCAGCACCTCGAACTCGTGCGGCGTCACGTCTACCAATGTTTCGTCGACACGCACTTCGTGCCGGGCCGGGTCCACGGTGAGCCGGCCGGCGCGCAGCGCGTGATCGGCCGGCGGCGGGGTATCGGGGGGCTGCTTTCGGCGGAGCACGGCCTTGATCCGGGCCAGCAGCTCGCGCACGCTGAACGGCTTGACCACGTAGTCGTCGGCGCCCAGTTCCAGCCCCACCACCCGGTCGATCTCGGCGTCACGGGCGGTGAGCATGATGATGGGCACGTCGGACTCGCGGCGCAAGGCCCGGCACACCTCCAGCCCGTCGAGGCCCGGCAGCATCAGGTCCAGCACGATGAGGTCCGGCCGGTGTGTCCGGGCCTGCTGCAACGCCGTCGGCCCGTCGTGCGCCGCCACCACGTCATAGTGCTCCCGTTGCAGGTTGTACGTCAGGAAATCGACGATGGGAAGTTCGTCGTCTACGACGAGAATGCAGGTCATGCGGTAATCACTCCAGAAGCGTCTGGCGTCAAACGGGACGAATCACGTTTCACCATGATCCTATCAGAATCCACGGGCCACGTCAATACGCCCGCGTGTCAATTCTGTGTCAGGTGTGTGTGGCTTGAGAGGCCGGGCGATTTGGGGTATAATGGCGCCTAACCTGAACAAACCAGAGCAACTGGGTTGATGTCCTGAAGACTCGTGCCCACTATACAGGAATTTCATGGGTTAGGCTTTTCCAGTTTCTAAATGATCCCAAGATTTGCCAGCGAATAACCAGTTCTGGCAGAAAATGCCTACTTCTAACGGATTCTGTGGTTTGGGTCTCCGGATGCGCTGGCAGTGACAATTGTCAGAGCTTGTGGTATCATCCGCTGGGCCAATGGGCCAGTGGAGGGTGCCAATGTCCGAGTCAGCCACTAAACGAAAGCGAACGTGTAGCATCGAGAAAGATATGACCGTCTTCGCTACGGGGACGAAGCGCATCTGTCTGCCCAGCGAGGCGGCGGAATATGAACGGGTCTGGGCCGATCCGCGGACCTTTCGGCAGTGGCTCGATACCCAGATTGCGCAGTACGCGGAATTGTTTCCCCAGGCCATCGGCCAGGGTTACACCCTGCACGACACCCTGCCAGTCTCCAAGAAGATGCCGGCGGTACAACTGCGCCGGATCAAAGTAGTCGACGCGGCGCACCCGCAGGGGAATGTCTTTACGATTGCCCCCTCCTTCGTGCTGCCGTATATGGCTGGCTACACCGACACGGTAGAGAACGCGCTGTTTCTACGCGCCAAGTTCGGCGTGCCCTATTGGGGCCTGACTCGCGTCTTTGGTCACAACGATATGTATTGGGAACGTCTGGAACTGGGCTTTGGTCGGTCCAGCCTTGTGGGTACCACCGTGAAACGCCCCGAGAAGCTGCCCCAAGATCTGCTGGCCGATGAGAAACACACCCGGTTGAACGGCGCGCCAGTCTATGTCGCCACGACGGTCGGGGATCACTGTGTCCTGGGCGCCTCGGTGGCGCCCCACGCGGATGAACCCGATCTGACCGCCGCGTATCAGCAATTCAAGACGGAGGCCCAGAACGTGGCCCCAGGCTACCAACCGACGACCGTCAATACCGATGGCTGGCTGGCCACCCAGTTGGCGTGGCGGAATCTCTTCGCCCGAGTGGTGCTGATCATTTGTTTCCTCCACGCCTTTCTCAAGATCCGCGACCGCTGTAAACGGCTGACCGAGCACTTTCCCGAGTTGTGCCGCCAGGTCTGGACCGTCTACCATGCGGGCAACGCCGCAGCGTTTCTAGACCAATGCACGGCCTTGGAA
>JAHJIN010000092.1 GCA_018823415.1 Chloroflexota bacterium
ATCATCATGCTCACGGCACGCATCGATGATACGGACAAGATCCTGGGTCTGGAGCTGGGCGCGGACGATTACATCACCAAGCCGTTCAACCCCCGCGAGGTGGTGGCGCGGGCACGGGCCGTGTTGCGGCGAACCAGCGGCGGCCCAGTGACGCCGCGGGTGCTCCAGCACGGTGACCTCATCGTGGATGTGGACCGTCACGAGGTGATGGTGGCTGGGCACGGGCCGGTAGACCTCACTCATACCGAGTTCGAGCTGCTGCGGGCGCTGGTCGCCAACCCCGGCCGGGCCTTTACCCGGCTGGAGCTTATCGAAGAGGGGCTGGGCTATAGCTACGAGGGCCTGGAACGCACCATCGATAGCCACATCAAGAACCTGCGCCGCAAGATCGAGTCGGACCCCAGCAACCCAACGTCCATCCAGACCGTCTATGGCGTGGGCTATCGCCTGGGAGACGCGGCGTCAACAGCTACCGCCTTTCAGGCGGTAGCTTGTCCCTAGCCCCCGAGGGCTGAGACGTGCGGCTGGTTGACTGCAGCCCGACGGGCAATGTTGCCCGCCGCGACGTGGTCGGCGAACCCGGAGTATCCGCACGACACACAGGAGAACGTGGCTTGATTGGGCCGGTTGCGCGAGTCGATGCACCCACAGGCTGGACAGGTCCGCGAGGTGTTGGCCGGATCCACCACTACCACGCGGACCCCCGCCCGCCGCGCCTTGTACTCGATCTTGCAGCGCAGGTCGTAGAAAGCCCAGCTATGCAGCTGGCTCCGGTGTGCCTTCCTAGCCCTGACCCGCTCGCGGATGCCCGTGAGGTCTTCCAGGGCGATGCCGCGACCGGTGCGTTCGGCACGTGCCACTAGCTGCTTGCTGATGGTGTGATTCGTATGCTGGGCAAAACGGCGTTCCTGGCGGCGGCGTTTCTTGAGCAACCGCTTGGCGGACTTGGTACCCTTTTTCTGGAGCTTGCGCCGCAGTCGACGATGCCGTCTACGCAGGCCATTGACCTGGTCTCCAGCGTAAACCGTCCCGTCGCTGTCCGTGGCGATGTTCACGATGCCCAGGTCCACGCCCAGGAACTCGGTGACCTCGCTCATCAGAGGCTCTGCGACCTCGCAGGTCTGGTACAGGTACCACGCCCCATCACGATAGACGAGATCCGCTTCGCCGTGCAGTGACTGGAGTAGAACCGTCTGTGGCGCACCGCATACGAAGGGCATCCGCTGGCGCCCGTCCAGCGTCCAGAGGGAGATGGTCTGGTCGGCGAGTTGCCAGGACAGGATGCGGCTGTCGTAGGTCATGCTGCCATGCAGCTTGAAGATGCGCTTGGTGTTCTGGTCTGGCTTGTAGGCATCGGCGACTTTGGCCAGGATACGCACCGTCGCCTGGGCCGCGAGCCCAAACCGCGCCCGCACATCATGGTAGCAGGCGTGATGCAAGTCGTAGCGGCGAAACGTTTTGGTCTGCCAGGCCTGGGCGCTGATATAGTTGGCGGCGGTGTTGGCCGTCTCCAAAGTGCGCTGTAGGGCGTCAGCCTGGGCCGGAGTAGGTTGTAGTTTGACTTGCGCCACCAGTTTCATGGTGCTAGTATAGCACAAATGTTCTGGTTTGCCAAGCTATATCGTCGCGGCTGAAAGCCCAGCGAAGAGGCGCTCCTCCAGCGCCTGAAAGTCGGCGGTATCCGCGCCTTGGCTAGTGATTGAGGAGTACAAGGAGACCATGAACAAACTCTCGATACGTCTGGTTCTGGCCTTTGTGTTGGTCACGCTGGTGACGGTGAGCACCGTGGCCCTGTTGGCAAACATGAGCGCGGCCACGCAATTTCGATACTACCTGGACCGCCGCGACGAGTTGGAGCAAAGCGAGTGGTATGGGTGGCTGGTGGCCTACTATGAGAGCACCGGTAGTTGGGATGGCGTGGAGGCCCTGTTTCGCCCCTCTGGCGAGTTCCGCCCGCGCGGCTGGTTTATGCCCTTTTTGTTGGCTGATACGCAGGGTGTGGTGATCCTGGATGCCCGGGGCCAGCACCGGGGCCAGGTGCTGAGTTCCCAGGAACGCGAGCGCGCCGTGCCCGTGGTGGTAGATGGTCAGACAGTGGGGCTGGTGGTGTCGCAAGGCCCCGAATATCGCCCCGAGATGAACCCCTTTCGCCCCATCGAACAGGCATTCATGGATCGCATGAACCAGTTTCTGCTCCTGGCCGGCCTTTTTGCCTG
>JAHJIN010000093.1 GCA_018823415.1 Chloroflexota bacterium
ACAGCACGGCACGCTAGCTCAGGCCCACTTTTACCTGGCCTCCCGGGGCCAGGACATCGCCGGCTACGAGCAAGCCCACGAGCAATTTCAGGCGGCGCTGGCCCAGGTGCTGGCATCCATCCCGCCGGACCGCCGGCGCGCTATGACGGCGTCCTGTGCCAGCACCCGCCGCAGGCCACGGCGGCGCTCCTGACCTGGACGGCTCACCGCGATGCCTCTGGCTATTGCCTTCAGCGGCGGGTGATGGCCGTGGCCGAGCGAGAAGACGGCCAGCGGCTCCTGGCCCTGAACGAGGTCTTTGTGGGGCACCAATCCCACCAATCGGCGCGGTACCGGCTGGTGGTGGAAGGCCGAGAAGAGCGCCAATCGTCGTCCGGCGTGATCTGCGCCACCGGTACCGGCAGCACCGGCTGGGTGCGGTCCATCGTCGAGCAACGCGACCTGGAATTGACACTGCCCCGGCCCGAGGAACCGCGCCTGGCCTGGTTCGTGCGCGAGCCGTTCCCGTCAGTATACACCGGCACCAACCTGGACTGGGGGCTGCTGGAACCGGACCACGCGCTGGTCATCCGCTCCGAAATGGGTCGGGGCGGCGTGATCTTTGCCGACGGCATCGAGACCGACCACGTCGAGTTCCTGGACGGCCACACGGTGCGCATCGGTGTGACCCCGGAGGCGCTGAACCTGGTCGTCCCAGACATCAAATCGAACGCGAGGTAACCACATGAACCGAATCTGGCGTCTAAATCCCATCGTCACGTTTGCGGCTTTTGTGCTTCTGGACGTGTTCTGCGTCGGCGCGGGCATGGGCGTGCCGTTCTTTTGCATCTTGTTGGGGTTTCCCGTGGGCTGGTTTGGCGCCCGGCGTGCCATCGCCCTGGCCGGCGACGTGCACGGCGTGCTGGGCAAGGCCCTGGCATACGCGGTGGTGACTTCGGCGGTCACGTTCGCGTTCATGGCCCTCATCTGGGGGACATTTGGCACCGCGCTGCTGGATCCAACCACCGACTATGTCAACCTGGGCACCCCCCTGATCCTCTATGAACCTCAAGTTAGCTTTATCGGCTGGCTGGGGTTGATGATCGTCGTGTCGCCGTTTCTCCAGTTATTGCTGGCGGTGTTTGGCTCTTATCTGACCGTGCTCTATTGGTTGCATCGGAATCGCGTGTGAGAGCGAGTTCCACCACTCGCCTATCGAAAGGAGAGAAACCATGCCCTCGGCAAGTCAGATGATTCGCACCTGCGGTCCCGTCCTGATCCTGGCACTCCTGGCGGCCTGTACCTGCCCGGCCGCGCTGCCTTCCACGCTGGTCTCACAGGCCAATACCCCTACTTCCACAGCCACCAGCGCGCCCGAGCCTACCAACACGCCAAAACCCACGTTCACGCCCACGGCGACCCGGCCGCCAACAGCCACGGCGGCGCCCACGCGCCGGCCGCCGACGGCAACGCGCACCACCGCGCCCACGCGCACGACGGCGCCGACCAGCACGCCGAAACCCACCGCCACTGCCCGGCCAACCCAGGTGAAACCCACCGTGGTAGACACTCGCAACCCCCTGCTCTTCATGGACGAGTTTGACGACAATCGCAATTCGTGGAGCCTGAAATATGGCCGGTTGGAGGGCGGCGAGCTGCACATCCACACCACCGAGGAAGGCAAGAGCTGGATGTCTGTCTGCACCAAGGCTGGCGAGTTCGACACGTTCTCCTACGAAGTGCAGGCGCGCAAAGTAGACGGCAACGATGGGGCCGGCTATGGCCTGATCTTTCGAGCCGCCAAGAACGGCAAGCAACTTTATGCCTTTGTGATCTGCGGCGGCGGGTACTATTCCCTCAGCAAGTGGGACGGCACCAAGTGGGTGGACGTGGTGCCTTGGACAGCGTCTCCCACCATCCACCAGGGTAACAACAAGAACAAACTGGTGGTCTCTTGCTACGAGAACTTTTACGACATCCTGGTGAACGACCAGGTGGTGATCAGCCACGCCGTGGACGACTTTCGCGCCAATGGGCTGCTGGGCCTGATGGTCAGCTATGGCGCCCACGTGGCCTTTGACAGCGTGCGCGTGTGGCGACGGTAAAGCGTCGCACCGAGAGAGGGCACAGAGTTGACCTGCCGGGTTTTCTCTGTGCCCTCCGTGGTCAGATACGGGCAATCGCCACAAAAAACCGGTTGACATTTCCCGGTTCACGTGGTATACTCTTGCTCGATACGTAAAGACTGCGAACGGGAAGAGTAGCCGTCCACACGAGGCGCAGAGAGTCGGCCCCCTTCTGATCCAAGGAGGGCGCTGCGAGGCCGATGCCAACGCGGACAGTGAATGGGCCCGGGAGTCGCCGGTGGAACGAGCGGCAACGCTCCAGTACACTGCGCCGGAGACGCCACCGTTATCAGGGCGATCGGTATCGGGACCATGGTCCCTGTATCGGTAATGAGTGAGGCTGGCCCACCGGGAACCGTTTCCCTGCCATCACGGCAGGGATTCTTTTTGTTTCGGGGCAAGCTGGCCTAACCAGGGTGGCACCGCGAGAGCTGATCAGCCCTCGTCCCTGTGAGGACGGGGGCTTTTTGTGTATCAGCGGATAGAACAGACGACGAAAAACAGATCAGGAGGAGGATTTGCCATGAACACCAACACCACGACTCGCCAACGCATTCTCACCGGGGATCGCCCCACCGGCCGGCTGCACCTGGGCCACTATGTCGGCTCGCTGCAGGACCGGGTGGCGCTCCAATACGACTATGACACGTTCATCATCGTGGCCGACGTGCAGGCCCTCACCACCAACTTTGACCGGCCCGAGGCCCTCGCCCACGACGTGCGCCAGGTGACGCTGGACAACCTGGCCGTGGGCATGGACCCGGATGCCTGCACCATCCTGGTGCAAAGTCTGGTCCCGGCCATCGCCGAGCTCACCGTGCTCTACTCGATGCTGGTTACGGTGAATGCCCTGCGCCACAACCCCACCATCAAGACCGAGGCGATCCAGCGGGGCTACAAGGACCTGACCTACGGGTTCCTGGGCTATCCGGTGAGCCAGGCGGCCGACATTACCTTCTGCCGGGCGCACCTGGTGCCGGTGGGCGACGACCAGATGCCCCACATCGAGCTGACGCGCAAGATCGTGCGGCGGTTCAACGACCTGTACCCGCTGCCCGGGTCCGGCGAGCCGGTGTTCCCGGTACCAGCGGGCCGGGTGGGGCGCGTGGGCCGGCTCGTGGGACTGGACGGCCAGGCCAAGATGAGCAAGAGCCTGGACAACTGCATCTACCTGGACGATACGCCGGCCGAGGTGGCCCGCAAGGTGCGACAGGCCGTCACGGACCCGGCCCGCATCCACGCCAGCGACCCCGGCCATCCGGCGGTGTGTACCGTGTTCGCCTACCACCAGGCAGTGAATGAGGAGTTCGTGCCCGAGCTGGAGGCAGCGTGCCGGGCCGGTTGCATCGGCTGCGTGGCCTGCAAGGACCGGCTGGCCCGGGTCATCAACGCGCTCCTGGCCCCCATGCACGAGCGCCGCGCGTCATACCTGGCCCACCCGGCGGGCATCGACGAGGTCCTGGCAGAGGGGACGCGCCGGGCCCGGGCCGAGGGCGAGGAGACCATGCGCCGGGTCCGCCAGGCCATGCGCATCGACTATTTTTCGCTGGACGAGCGCGCCGAGCCATCGGTATTGGCATTCTTGAACGCGCCGGCATTTGCCCACAGCTTTGTACCCTAACTCGGCCAAGATAGCACCCGACAACCACGTCACAAAGAACCCGTCTCTTGCCTTTGCGCCCTTGGCGTCCTTTGTGGTCGTGCCCAACAAGCCTATATCACGAGCACCATTAATCATATCGCAGAGGAGGTTCACATGAGCACCAATCACCGCACCAAGATCGTACTGGACGAACGCGAGATGCCCACGCGCTGGTACAACATCGCCGCCGACTTGCCGGCGCCGCCGCCCCCGCCGCTGCACCCGGGCACCGGACAGCCCCTCACCCCGGCCGACCTGGCCCCGCTGTTTCCGATGGCCCTCATCGAGCAAGAGATGAGCAGCGAACGGTACATCGACATCCCGGAAGAGGTGCAGGAAGTCTATCGGCTCTGGCGACCGTCGCCGCTGGTGCGGGCACGCCGACTGGAGCAGGCCCTGGACACTCCGGCCCGCATCTATTTCAAGTACGAGGGCGTGAGCCCGGCCGGTAGTCACAAGCCCAACACCGCCGTGGCCCAGGCCTATTACAACCGGGAAGAAGGCGTGCGCCGGCTGGTCACCGAGACCGGGGCCGGCCAATGGGGCAGCGCGTTGGCCCTGGCCTGCAACCTGTTTGGCCTGGGGTGCAAGGTCTACATGGTCAGGGTGAGCTATCAGCAAAAGCCCTATCGCCGGTCGATGATCCAGGTCTGGGGCGCCGAGGTGACGCCCAGCCCGTCGGTAGAGACGGCGGCCGGCCGGTCCATCCTGGCCCTGGACCCGGATACCCCGGGCAGCCTGGGCATCGCCATCAGCGAGGCCGTAGAAGTGGCAGCCCAGAACGAGGACACCAAATACTCGCTGGGGAGCGTGCTCAACCACGTGCTGCTCCACCAGACGGTCATTGGCCTGGAGGCGCAAAAGCAGTTCGGGCAGGTCGACGACTATCCGGACGTGGTCATCGGGTGCGTGGGGGGCGGCAGCAACTTTGCCGGGCTGGCCTTCCCATTCCTGCGTGACGTGCTGGCCGGCGACCGGCGCACGCGGTTCGTGGCGGTGGAGCCGGAGGCCTGTCCCACCCTCACCCGCGGCCCCTACGCCTATGACTTTGGCGACACGGCCCAACTCACGCCGCTGGTCAAGATGTATACCCTGGGACACGGCTTTGTGCCGCCGGGCATCCACGCCGGGGGGCTTCGCTACCACGGTATGGCGCCCCTCATCTCGATGCTGGTGAACGACGGCCTGGTGGAGCCGGTGGCCCTGCCCCAGCTCGCCGCGTTCGAGGGGGCGGTGACGTTCGCGCGGACGGAGGGGATCATCGTGGCGCCGGAATCGGCCCACGCCGTACGCACCGCCATCGACGAGGCCCTGCGTGCCCGAGAGGAAGGCCAGGCCAAGACCATCGTGTTCAACCTCAGCGGCCACGGTCACTTTGACATGGGCGCGTACGATGCGTACCTGGCCGGCCAGCTTTTCGACTACTCCTATCCTCAGCAAGCTATCGACGAGGCGCTGACCCATCTGCCTGTGCTCGCCTAAAGCACGCACAGCACACATACGAACCCGACGGTCGTATCCTGATCGCCGGGTTCGTTCTTTTTTCAGTTCCTCGGGTTCCAACTTCCCGAAGGCTCCAAGCTTTCGGGAAGGTTCGCCGCCAGGCTCCGGGCATTGACGGGACCGGGTTTTGCCGTATAATGGAGCCTAACCAGGGACTCTGCAGTCTTTTGGGTCACGTGTCGAAGTGGGACGGCTATTACATCAAAACCCCATTTTATACGGCCCAGTGGGACAAAGGGAACACCAGGGATGCTGCTTTTGGCGGGGCTAAGGTTTTTGATTACTGAAGT
>JAHJIN010000094.1 GCA_018823415.1 Chloroflexota bacterium
ACACCTGCGGCAGGTCCAACAAAGTGGTCAATAGGTCCACAGACATCTTGTACTCCGGCAAATGATGTGGCCGGCATTATACTCGAATCGTGCAATTATGCAAGTAAAACGCGCGCTACCCTACAAAGTACGGGAGAGCCACAACAAATACTCGATAGGTTAGGCCGAGATTGCCGGTCAAAAGCTGAACCGGAAGCATCGCGTACGTGACCAACGGGGGGTAATACTGAAGTAGTGGTGTGCCACTGTACCAATACGGAAACCACTGGGGTAGTGTACCCGTTTTCTGAATAGCATCAGCAGTATACCAAACTCTTGCCAAGTGCCCGTGAACATCAGTGCCCCATGGTAAACCGCCTTGCTCCCATAGCGGGCGGGTGATCCACAGCACAAAAACTACCAAAGCTGCCAATGCCAATCCGGTCTGCAGCCAGTGCATTCGGCGTGAGCGATTGGTAGGGGCTGAATCGGCGCTGCTCGAGACTGTGTTCATCTTTGATTCCCGTTTTATGCTTCCCCATACGTAATCGCCGCCGTGGGCGATTCCCAGAGGGTCACGCTGACGATATCGACCGACAGGTCGGCCAGCAAGCGCTGCAACTGCTGGTACAGGATGGCCGTGAGGTTCTCCGTCGTCGGTTGCAAGCGCTGAAAGACCGGCAGGTCGTTGAGCAACTGGCCGTTATAGGCCCTGACCGCCAGCTCGGTCCGCTCGCGCAGGGTCTGGTAGCCCACCACCACGTGATCCTCCGGCGCCAGGGTGCGGGTCCGGTAGCGCACGTGCAGGCGATAGGAATGAGGGTGCTCGGTTCCCATATGACCCCTGATGGTGACATAGTGCCGGGCGTTAAAGAACGTGTCCAGCGAGATCTCGTAGCACAACCCATCCGACGAACATAGCACTGCTTGTTCATCCACGTCCCAAAAGTCGGCAGGCAATTGTTCTGACCCAGACTCTGGGCGCGGGGTCATTGGGCTAGGGGTTCTGCGGGTCGCCATCTGGATACTCCTAGTGCCCCGGCTGGCTGCGGGTTCTTGGCGCTCGGACCAGCCCGCATTTCTCCACGTATTATATTATACTTCCTTTTGCAATAGGTTGGCAATAGAGGCGCGTCTGGTTTTTTCTCCAACCCTGGTCGCATATCCAGGGGGTCGGCGCGGTTGGTGACCCGGGGAAACGCACAAAAGGAGGGCTCGATACATCGAGCCCTCCCTATTACGTGCTAGTTTTGGTTCAGCCTAGGCTGAACCAGACCAGATTATGATTTACCAACCGCCACGATAGCTATCGCGGCGACCACCGCCACCACCACCACCACCACTACCGCCCCTGCGCGGCTCGCGCGGGCGTGCTTCGTTGACCTTGAGCTGTCGACCATCCACAGACTGGCCATCCAGCGCAGCGATGGCAGCCCTGGCGCCTTCATCGGTTGCCATTTCAACAAAGGCAAAGCCGCGGGGGCGTCCGGTATCCCGATCCGTAATCACGCTGGCCGAGGCGACCTCGCCATGCTCGCCAAACATCTCGCGCAGGCGGTCCTCGGTGGTCTCGTAACTCATGTTCCCGACGTACAGATTCTTGCCCATTCTTTTCTCCTCACGATACTGATATTTGTAGCAAGTATAAGCCAAAGCAGTCCATAAAAAAAGGCCCAGACAGCAAAAGTCCGGGCGCATGCTCTACAAGAACTGACTCGGGACCCTACTTTCCTCTACGAACGGAATTATAGCATACCTGTTCGAGTTTGTCAAATGGCTGATGTGCCGTATTTGCGTCCAGTCTAGCGCCTGTTGCGATGGCATCGGGGCGCTCTTGCATTGTGAGGCCAGTTGGGGTTGTCATAGGCCACATTGGTTGATCAAGGTAGAGCCATTCTCGGTCAGATTGGGTGATCAGGCCCGGGATAGGCACCGGGTCCCGAGCATTCACGGTCACAGTGGTTGATCGGCCGGGAGGATGCATTGAGCCGGTCGTGACGAGCACGGAGCTTGACAGCCGAGGTGCGATGGGGGATAATGCCGTACCACGAGGCAGATAGAAAGGAAGACACCTCCCATCGTGGCTCTGAGCTGGGCAGCCGGACCACGCGGGGGAGGTGTCCCCACAACAGTGGTCATTGTACGCCATTTCAGCGGCTCCGTCAAGGACTATCTGGTCGCGTCCCAGATCCCCGGCGGCGTCTTCGCTCTGCCCGATCGTTGTCCGCACCCTGACTGTCAGGCCGCGCACGTGCTGATCCGCTGGGGCACCTACGAGCGCGGCGTGGCCACGGGTGAAGGCGACTACCGGCTGCGCATTCAGCGCATCCGCTGCAAG
>JAHJIN010000095.1 GCA_018823415.1 Chloroflexota bacterium
CGCCTGGTTCAGGGAGCAAGAAGACTATTGGGCCTGGGCCCGGGTCATCGTCATCGTCCCGCCGCGCTCGTTCTGGGTCCTGGCGGCGATACTCGTCGTGGTCATTGGCGCGGGATACACCATGTTTGCGCTGCAACTGGTTCTGGGCCAGCTTGGCTGGACGCATCTCACCGCGCAGAACACGCTGTTGCCCAGCGACACCGTGTATGCCATCGTGGCCGGTCCCAACGAGCAGATGATCCTGGGCACGGAGCACGGTGCGGCGATCTGGTCGCCCCCGGCGACGACCGACCTGCCAGCGCACTGGACCGTGTTCACCACGGCCAATTCCGACCTGCCCAACGACCGGGTGCTGGCAATAGCGCGCGCCGACGATGGGCGCGCTGCCGACGGGCGGACGTGGTTTGGCACCGCGGCCGGCGTGGCCGGTTATGACGGGGCCGGGTGGCAGGTGTATCGCGCCGCCGATCTAGGCCTGCCGCGCGATAAAGTGCAGGCCCTAGCGGTGGGGAGCGATGGCCGACTGTGGACCGGCACCGACGCCGGCGCCAGTGCATTCGATGGCCTCGCGTGGACCTCGTTCACCGCCGCCGACTCTGGGCTGGCCGACGACCATATCCTGGCCCTCGCCATCGAGCCAGCGCCCACCGGCGACGTGGTATGGTTCGGTACACGAATCGGCGCCAGCCGCCTGGATACCGCCACCGGCGCGTGGACGACGTTTGCCACCGAGGCCGGCGTGTCCGCCCTGCTGTGCGACAGCACGGGCACCCTCTGGGCCGGGACCCTGGGCGACGGCCTGGGGCAATGGGACGGCACGGCGTGGCAGTTTTATCACACCGGCAATTCCGACATTCCCTTCAATACGGTAAACGCCATCGCCGAGCTCGAACCGGGCGCACTCTGGGTCGGCGTGGCGCCCCCAACCGAGGTGGGCGGCGTGGCAGTCGAATTCGATGGGCAGAACTGGCGCGCCTACCCCCCCCACGATTCCGGCTATTCGGGCGCCGAACCGCTGGCGATTGCCCGGGACCAGCGGGGCCGGTGGTGGTTCGGCACGCGAACGCGCGGAGTAGACCTCTATCAACTGCGCCGGTAGGCCACCAACCCCCTTGCCTCACATCGCCCCCTGTGGTAAACTAGATGCTCGATTAGCACCCTCCACCGGCGTTGGCCTGCCAGCCCGGCGGCGATCCCCTAGCGAAGGAGTGACGAGAATATGGCACCCAGACAACGCATAGTTATCACCGGCCTGGGCGCAGTGACGCCCCTGGGCCTGGACGTGCCCACCACCTGGGAGGGCCTGGTGGCGGGGCGCTCCGGCGTGGCCGCCGTGACCGATTTCGACGTGAGCGACCTGCCGGTGCAGATCGCGGCCCAGCTCAAGGGCTTTGACCCGCAACACTATGTAGACTATCGCGAGGCGCGCCGGCTGCCCCGCTTTACGACGCTGGCGATTGCCGCCACCCAGGAAGCCATCGCTGACGCCGGCCTGGACCTGGAAAAAGAGGACCGCAACCGGATGGGCCTGGAAATCGGCTCGGCGGTGGGCGGCATCGACATCCTGGTAGACCAGGCGCAGGTGTTCCTGGAAAAGGGTCCGCGCCGGGTGAACCCGGTGGTCATTCCGTATTTCATCATCAACGCCGCACCGTGCCAGTTGGCGCTCATGCTGGACCTGCACGGCCCGTGCAGCGCGCCGGTCTCGGCCTGCGCCACCGGCATCAACGCCATTGGCGAATCGTTCCACCGGCTGCTGCTGGGCCAGGCTGACGTCATGGTCGCCGGGGGCACCGAAGCCGCCATCTCGCGGCTGGGGCTGGCGGTCTTTGGCGGCATTCGCGCCCTCACGCCCAACCACAACCACGAACCCGAGCAGGCGTGCCGGCCCTTTGACGCCACACGCTCCGGCACCGTCATCGCCGAAGGGGCCGCCGTGGTAGTGCTGGAAACCCTGGAGCACGCCCAGCGGCGCGGCGCGCGCATCTATGCCGAGGTCACCGGCTATGGCTTTAGCGCCGACGGCTATCACATCGCCGCGCCCGATCCCTCCGGCCAGGGTGGGGCCATAGCCTTTCGGCAGGCCGTGGCCGAAGCCGGCTTGCAGCCAGAAGACGTGCCATTGATCTATGCCCACGGCACCGGCACGCCCCTCAACGACACGTCCGAGACCAACGCCATCAAGATCGCCTTTGGCGAGCACGCCTATCACCTGGCCGTCAGCTCGAACAAGTCGATGCTGGGTCACATGCTAGGCGGCGCCGGCAGCATCTCGGTGATCAATGCCGTGCTCACGTTGCAGCATGACCTCATCACCCCCACCATCAACCTGAATCAGCCCGATCCCGAATGCGACCTGGACTATGTGCCGTGGCAGCCGCGCCAGGCCCACCTTGACGTGGTCATGGCCAACTGCTCCGGCTTTGGCGGTCAAAATGCATCCCTGGTGGTGCAACGTTATCAAGAGTAGACTGGTCCGCGCATCACACGCATGACCAAGGAGTAACCGTGAACAAGATCGTCTGGGCGGGTGGCTGTCTGCTGGTAGCCATTCTCCTGGCCGGCACCGTCCTGGCTCAGGAGGGCGTACGCTTTCGGGGACAGGCCATCACCGAGCCGCTGGGGCCAAACGACGCGCCCTCGTATGCGGTGCAGGGGCGCGTCACCAGCGCCGAGGGCCCGGGCCTGGGCGGGATCACCGTGCGCATCTTTACCGACGGCTGGGAGGGCGCCGTCACCGGCACCAGCGGCGACGGCTATTACGAGTTTGCCGGTCTTTCCGCCGGCAACTATTACGTGACGCTGCTGGGCGTCGAAGCAGACACTGTTATCAGCGGGCGCGTGGATGGGCAGACCCGGGTCGTCGTCAATTTTGTGCGCTCGCCCACCCAAACGCCCACGCCCACCCACACCACCACACCCAGCGGCCCCACGCGCACGCCGTCGCCGGTGCCCAACACGCCCACGCCCATTCCGGCCACATTGCCCACCATCATGTTCATCCGCACGGCCACGCCCCTGCCGGCCGGCACGCCCGAGCCATCCGGGCGCTCGTCTATCCTGGACCTGTTCAACATCAGCCTGGACTGGCAGCCGCCGGACCTGCGGCCCCTGGGCAACGCCTTTTGCCTGGGCGGGTTCTGCTTTGTGGGCTGCCTGGTGTTCGTGGTCGTCATGGGCATTGCCCAGGCCCTCTTGCGCCCCGGCGCGCCCCTGTCGGCCCACAAGCCCCCGGCCGACCTGGAAGACCCACGCAACCGCCGCCAGAGGCGCTCGTGAGACGACTCTGGCAGCGCCCCCCGGGCCGTGAGGACCTGACCGGCCTCAAGGTCATCGTGGGGCTGGGCAACCCCGGCCGCCGCTACGCCCGCAATCGCCACAACGTGGGTTTTTGCTGCGTGGATGCCCTGGCCCAGGCCGGCGGGCTGGCGTTCAACGAGCGCAAATTCCGCGCGGAACTGGCCCGGGGCCAGTTCGATGGCGTCAAGGTCATGCTGGTCAAGCCGCAGACGTACATGAACCTCAGCGGCGAGGCCGTGGCCCCCCTCCTGGGCTACTATCGGTGTACCCCAGCCGATCTGCTGGTCATCTATGACGACCTGGACCTGCCCCTGGGCACCCTGCGCCTGCGGCCCCAGGGCAGCGCCGGAGGCCACAAGGGGATGCAGAGCATCATCCAACACCTCAAGACCCAGGAATTCGCCCGGCTACGCGTGGGCATTGACCGGCCGCCAGAGCAGATGGACGTGATGGATTACGTGCTGCAATCCTTTGGTCCCGACGAGCGCGCCGCGCTGGATACGGTGATCCCCCGTGCAGTAGAAACCGTACGCTGTGTGCTGACCGACGGACTGACAGAGGCTATGAACCGTTTCAACCGCGCCTCTGGGGCGGCGCCAGAAGCGGCGCCGGCAGAACCCGCGTGAACGGGCGCGCGGTGGCCTATGTGCTCACGGCCCTGGGCCTGTTGCTGGTGGGCCTGTTGTTTCTGGCGCTGGTCAGCGGGATCTGGCAGACCACGCCCCGGGTGAACCTGCCCCCGCCCAACCTGGCGCCACACCCCACACGCCCGGCCTACCCGCGTGCCACTGTCGAGGGCCTGATCGAGGGCAGCGGCCCCACGGTCGATCCGCACGAATCTCAGGGCGACCGGCCCAGCCGGCCCTAGCTTGGCAAGGACACACGACGTACCATGACCGAAGGCGCACCCATCATCCACATCGCCGGCCTGCTGCCGCTCATCCAGGAGCAGCCCCGCCTCCGCGAGTTGGTCGAGACGGTCCGGGCCGCCCGGCCCGGCGCCACGCTGACCGTGCCCACGTTCGGGTCGGCGCGGCCGGCGCTGGCC
>JAHJIN010000096.1 GCA_018823415.1 Chloroflexota bacterium
GGCGCGCTGTACAAAGCAATGGCCGAGAATGGTAGCAAAGCAATATTCGTTGAGGCCGAAATGGGTTATGGGAAGTCACTGATGGGCGCGGGCTTTTTGGCCCTGTTCCATGCCCTGGGCTCCGCAGCCCGGCAGCGGCGGGCCGGTTGGTTCGTCACCGAGGCTCACCTGGTGGACCAGATGGTGAGCGAGGCCCGAGCCACCGTGCCCTGGGCGCAGGTGGTCAAGATCGACAGCCTGGCCGACGCCGTGGCCTTTGTCAAACAGGGCCGCCAGGCCGAGCCGGGCAAACTGCGCATCGCCGTCCTGAGCAAGCAACGGCTCAAGGACGGCATCAGTTGGGTGCCGGCGGTACTCAAACGCACGGCTTACCACCGCACCTCGCTGGACCACTTCCTGGATAGCCTGCCCGCTGCCGAGCGCGAGGCCGTGCAACTCCGCATCGCCGCGTACCAGCGCGAGGTCAACGACGCCAAGGCTCTCCCCCCGGACGTGCGCCGCCTGATGCGGCACGAGGTCACGGTCTACAAGTGCCCGGACTGTGGCAAAGCCCAGGTCTATCCCTCTGGCATCTCCAAAGGCATGATCATTGCCAACGACGACGACTACTTTTGTCAGTCGCTGCGGCGATGCTGCACTGACGTGATCCAGGAGGAGAAAAAGACGGTCACGGTGGGCTGTGGCTCATTCCTGGCCCAGCAGGGCCGTAACCTGGGCCGGGTCAAGGAGATCCCTCCGGCCACCACCGGCCTGGGCTGCGTGGCGCCGCCCACTGTGCGCTACCAGCGGGCAGCCATTGAACCAACCGCGACCAGCCTCTACGAACTCCAGTGGACTGATGAGGATGAAGCCGTGCTCGAAACGGCTCCTACGCGCACCCTGCACGTCGTCCAGGCCCCCACGCGCTGCCTGGTGCCCGACCCGGCTCGCCCGGGCGAGTACATGGTCCAGTGGACCGATGCCCAGGGCCAGCCGGTGACGGTGGCCAAGTCAGCCCCACCGCCCCTGCCGCGCCTCTCGGTGTCTGAATGGCTGCGGGCCCAAGGCCGCGACCAGGTGGGCGCCGTCGTGTTCGATGAAGTCCACGGCTACTCAGCCGAGGATACCAACGCTGGCTATGCGCTGGGCGAGATGCTCAGCCTGGCCGACCAGGCGATGCTGATGACGGGCACGCTGCACTCTGGCTATGCCCGCAGCATCTTTTACCTGGCCCATCGAGTCAGCAGCCAGTTTCGCCAGCGGTATGGCTACCGCGATGTGGGCGCGTTCGTACGCACCTATGGGTACGAGGAAAAACGCTACGTCACCAGCGAGAGCGACGGCGGCGAGTATGGCAATACCCGCTGGTCCACCCGCACCCGGACCTACACCAAGGAGATCCCGGGCGTGTCGCCGGCCCTCGTGGCCGAGTTCCTGGGCTACACCATCTTTACCAGCCTGGCAGACCTGGGCGTGTCCTTGCCACCCATCGACTACCGACTGGTGCCGGTGGTGCTGGACCCGGAACACCACCAATACTATGAGCACTACCAGGACGATTGCCGCAAGGCCCTGCGCGCCGGGGTCAAAAGCGGCGTGCGCCTGGCCGGGTCTTTTCTTCATACATTGTCCAGCTATGCCATCGCCCCCTGGCGAGCCGAGCAGTTGCTGGACAAGTACGGGGGAGAGTGGGCCAGCGCACCCAACCTCGAACTGGTCTGCCCGGTCTGCGCGCACGTGCAGTGTGAGGACCAATGCGAGGGCCGGGACGAGCCGCGGGTCCACCGCGCCCGGCTGTTTGCCCATGAGCAAGCCTTGCTCGACGAGCTGCAGGCCCAGGTGGACCGGGGCCGGCGCACGGTCGTGTTCCTGGACTACACCGGGACCCGCGACATCGTGACGCCGCGCCTGCTGCCCCTGTGCCTCGAGCGGGGGTTCCGGACCCTCTTTTGCACCGTCTCGGCCCAGAAACGCGGGGCCTGGATCGAAAAGCACGCGCCCGGCTGCGACGTGATGTTTGTCAACACCACCGCTGCCTCGGTGGGCCTCAACCTGATCCAGTTCCAGACGGCCGTGTTCTATCAAACGCCGTATTCTGGGACTGTGTTCCAGCAGGCCCCGGCCCGCTTGCGCCGGCCCACCCAGACCCAGGGCGTCGAGATCGTGTATCTCAATGCCCTGGACACGCTCGTCGAGAAAGCCCTGGCCCTCATGTTCAAGAAACGGGGGGCGGCGGGAGATTTCCGCGGCGAGTCGCTGGATGGGTCATTGGGTGACCTGACCGCCAGCGGGTCCTTCCTGGACGAGTTGGTGAACCAGGTCCTCGATGGCCGTGACGTGGCCGTGGACCTGGAAGCGCTGTTCGCCCGGTTCGCTCGCACTGAGCTGGACCGGGACACGTTCTTGCAATCCTACGACCTGACCATTGACGCTGATGATCTGCCAGTGGTCCAGACCTTGACGGTCCAGGCACAGCGCCGGACTGAACCGCTGCCGCCGTTGGTAGCAGTGCAGTTGACGCTGTTCTAATCGTGAGTATAAAAAAAGGGCCTCCCATTGGGAGGCCCTTTTTTTACTCAGTTATTTCGTGCTGCACTACCGAGTCCACGAGTATCAGTAATTCGTCTACTATGCCTACAATCTGCTGCCCAAGTTCTGGCTCTGTGGACTGACACACCTCGGCCAGCAGTCGGATGGCAGCAATCATGGACCGGATGCGGTGCCAGTCACTGGCCA
>JAHJIN010000005.1 GCA_018823415.1 Chloroflexota bacterium
AAGTGCTTGAAAAGTATGGCTGGTGGAACGAGTACGTTGAAGCGGTAGAAAGATATGGCGCTTACAAGGTCGAAGGACAATACAGGCGGGGCATGGGGAAGCAGGCAACAGAAAACTATATGAGACATTATTACCAGTCTCGCTTTGAGGATTATTATAGACGAGTGAAATGCCCCCTCTTGATGTTGGGAGAAAAAGAATTGGAAAATGAGCGGGAAAAGACCGCAATGAAGGGGTTAAGAGAATTAGCCGAGCAGGGCGAGATCGGTGAGGTTGACGGATGGGTGCATCCTTATGGCTGGTTACTAGATCCAGAAAACGCGAGTAAAGCGGTATTGGAATTTCTGGCGCGGGTTCATTAAGCGCAGCGGCCTGACCAATCGCCGGAGTCGCTGCGGCTGTCGCCACGATGAAACCGCGAACGGTTGGGAAGCTGTGTTGAGAGTTTGTGTAGGTGTCGGGCTTGTGCCACTGCACAGCCCAGATCCACCGGTTGGCTGAAGGAGAACAAGAATGGATTGGATATACTGGCTGGCGATTATCCCGGTGCTCAGTGTGCTGGTCTTTGTCCACGAGTTCGGGCATTTTGTCGCCGCGTTATGGGCCAAGGTCAAGATCGAAGAGGCCGGCGTGGGTTACCCGCCGCGCCTGTTTGCCGTGCGTTGGCGTGACATTGATTGGTCCATCAACCTGATTCCCATTGGTGGGTTTGTGCGGATGCGGGGCGAAGAAGACCCCAGCGCCGATAATAGCCTGGCAAGCAAGCCGCCGTGGAAGCGCGCCGTGGTGCTCGTTTCCGGCGTCGCCATGAACGTGCTCCTGGCAGTGCTACTCTATGCGGCCATCTATGCCGTGGGCGAGCCGATACCGGTGGGGCCGGTGGTCGTCACCGACTTGATCCCCGGGGCCCCGGCGGCCGTGGCCGGCCTGCAGGTAGACGACGTGATCCTGCGTTTGGATGACCACGAGGTACTCAACACCACCGACCTGGCCGCCTACACCGATGTGCACCGGGGCCAGCCGGTGCTGGTCACAGTGCGCCGGGGTGACGAGATCGTCCAGATGACGGTGACGCCCCGCGTCAGCGCACCGGCCGGCCAGGGCGCGATGGGCATTGGCATCCGCATGAGCGAGATCACGGAAACGCGCATGATATCGCATCCCATCTGGGAAGCAATGGCGATGGGCGCGCAGCACACGCTGGACGTGTTGCAGTTCATGCTCGACGGGTTGCGCGGCATGGTGATGGGCACGGTCGCGCCGGCCGCGGCCGGGCCGGTGGGCATCGCCCAGGCCACCAGCGAGGTGGCGCGCCGCAGCGGTCTGCTGGGCCTCGTCGACCTGACTGCCCTGCTCAGCCTCAACTTTGCCCTCATCAACCTGATCCCGTTCCCCGGCCTGGACGGCGGTCGCCTGATCTTTGTGCTGCTGGAGGCGCTGCGCCGGGGTAAACGCATCGACCCGGAAAAAGAGGCCATCGTCCACTTTGCCGGGCTGGTCCTGATGATGGCATTCGTGGCCTTTGTCTCGATCTTTGACGTGCTGCGCATCATCCGCGGCGAGAGCCTGTTGTTCTAAGTCCGACTGCCGACGACAGACCGCCGCAGTACCCGGAGCGAAAAAGGTCGACGGTTAGTACTACAATGAGACTTTGGACTCGGAACCCTCTTTTGTTAGCAGACTGCGGCTGCCTCAGTTGCTGCGCAGTTGGCGGGCGCATCGTGTAGGGCGGCTCGGGGAGCCGCGGTCTATTTGGATGAGTGGCGAAATCTCGTTGTAGTATTAGCGTCGCACTAGAAATTACCCATGCCTGATCTATATAACGCTGCACTCTCGAGCATGTGGGCCGTGGGCCGTCTGAACGACGCGGCCCTGTTTGTGGCAGCCGCGCGCCAAATGGGCTGTGCCCACGTGGAAGCCAATCACGAAATGCCCCCGGCCATGTTCCAGGGCCTGGTGGCCTTGAGCCGCGAGGAGCCGGGACTGGTGCGCAGCGTGCACGATCCGTGCCCGGCCGGCGCCAGTCTGCGCGAGATGACCCATCAGGACGTGCTCCTGTCGTCGCTGGACCCGGACCGGCGCGCCCGGGCCGGGCAGGTGACCAGGCAGACCATCGCCTCGGCGCATGCAGTGGGGGCCAGCCTGGTGGTGCTGCACGTGGGGCGCGTGCGTGGCCCCGGCCAACTGGAAAAGCAGCTCTGCGAACGCTTTGATACCCCCCGGTGGGCTACGCCAGAAACCGACGCCCTGCGTCACACGCTGATCCAGGAACGGGCACGGCTGCGCGATCCGCACATAGAAGCAGTGGCAGCCAGCCTGCTGGAGTTGGCGCCGATGGCCCGGGCCGCCGGCGTGCACCTGGGCTTGGAAAATCGCTATCACTATCCCGAAATCCCGGCCTGGGACGAGGTGGGCCTGTTGCTGGACCGCCTGCCGGCCGATGTGTTTGGCTACTGGCACGACGTGGGCCACGCCCAGGTGTTGGAAGAGTTGGGCCTGGGCCAGCACCAGGATTGGTTGCTCGCCTATGGCGACCGCTGCCTGGGCGCACACCTGCACGACTGCGCCGGCCTACGCGACCACCGGCCGCCGGGCCAGGGCACGGTAGACTGGGCCATGCTCCGGCGCCACCTGCCGGGCACGGCGTGGCCGGTACTCGAGGTGGGCCGCGAGCACACGTCCGAGGCGCTGGCCGCCGGCGTACAATACCTGGCGGACCGGGGATTCTATCGGGGCTAACCGTTCTCGACTGTTCGGTGGCTATTTCGCCACAAACTGCACAAATCGGCACGAAAGAGTAACTGTACCCGATTCTATCCCCCAATTCACACTCGATAGGAGACTGCTATGCGCGCATCACAATTGTTCGGCACCACCCTGCGCCAGGCCAGCGGCGAGCTGGAAAGCTATCGCTTGCTGGTGCGAGCAGCCCTGGTCCGCCAGCACGCGGCGGGCGTATACAGTTACCTGCCCCTGGGCTGGCGCATCATCCAAAAGATCGCCCAGATCATCCGAGAAGAGATGGACGCCATCGACGGCCAAGAGATCCACATGCCGGTGCTCAACCCGGCCGAACTGTGGCAGGAAAGCGGTCGTTGGGAATCCGTGGGCGCCGAACTGTTTCGCTTGAAGGACCGGGGCGGGCGCGATTTCGTGTTGGGCATGACCCACGAAGAGATCGTCACCGACCTGGCCCGGCGCGAGATCGCGTCGCACCGCCAACTGCCCTATATGCTCTACCAGATCCAGACCAAGGAGCGCGACGAGCCCCGGCCGCGCGGGGGCCTCATCCGCCTGCGCGAATTCCACATGAAAGATGCATATAGCTTTCACGTGGATCAGGCCGACCTGGACGCCTACTATCCGCACGTGTACCAGGCATATGCCAACATCTTTTATCGCGCCGGCCTGAGCGCTCAGGTGGTCGAAGCGGACCCGGGCATGATGGGCGGCACCGGCTCGCACGAGTTCATGCTCCTGACCGAGGTGGGCGAGGATACGCTGGTCCATTGCGCGGCGTGCGGGTACGCGGCCAACATGGAGGCGGCCTGCGGCGTCAAACAAGCGGTCGGTGTGGCCCAGTCGCCCAGGCCCCGGCCCATCGAAAAGGTAGACACGCCCAACATCAAGACCATCGCCGAGCTGATGGAATTCTTTGGCATCGAGCCGGCCAACTTTCTCAAGACTGTGGTCTATTCGGTCGAGGGCCAGTTGGTTATGGCGATCATTCGGGGCGACCTGGACGTGAACGAGATCAAGCTGGCCCGCATCCTGGGTACCGGCGAGTTTGCCCTGGGCAGCGAAGCCGAGTTGGCCGCGCGCCACATCGCTGCCGGATTCGTGTCGCCGGTGGGCGTGTCGGGCATCCGCGTCATCGCCGACGATTCCGTCACCACGGTCGACGAGTTCGTGGCCGGCGGCAACGAGGTGGATGTCCACCTGCGCCACGTGCGGCTAGGCCGCGACTTTGAGCCAGACGTTGTCGCCGACATTGCCCTGGTGCGAGACGGCGACGGTTGCCCCCGGTGCGGCGAGCCGGTGGCGATCCTGCGCGGCATCGAATTGGGGCACATTTTCAAGCTGGGCACCAAATACAGCGCGTCGATGGGCGCCATGTACACCGACGCCCAGGGCCAGGAGCACCCCGTCGTTATGGGCTGTTATGGCATCGGGCTGGACCGGCTCCTGGCCGCCGTGGCCGAGCATTATCACGACGAGCGCGGGCTGGTGTGGCCCCGGTCCATCGCGCCCTATCAGGTGATCCTGGTGACGTTACAGCCCGGCCAGCCCGAGGTGGCCCAGGCCGCCGAATCGCTGTATGCCGCGCTGCGGGAACGCGGCGTAGAAGTGCTCTTTGACGACCGTGAGGCGTCGCCGGGCGTCAAGTTTGCGGATGCCGACCTGTGGGGCATGCCGCTGCGGGTGGTCATCAGCCCGCGCAACGTGCAGGCCGGCCAGGCTGAACTCAAGCTGCGCACCGCCGAGAAGGGCCAACTGGTGCCCATGAACGACGTGCTGGACGCCATAGACGCGCTGCTGGCCCAGGCACCCTAGCCAACGCGAAACCAGCCGTCAGTCATACAAGCTGACGGCTGGTCACTTTAATACGTTACCGGTGAAATTCAGGCACACTGGGTCAGAATTTCACCGCCGAGCGCGCAGAAAACGCAGAGGTTATTCCTAACCTGGATAAACCAGAGCCAACCAGGTTGACGCTGGCTATCGCTTGGGAAATTCTTGCTCGTTGTACAAGAATTTCACGGGTTAGGCCATAATCTGCTCAGCGGTCTCGGCGCTCTCGGCGGTTAGAGCTTTGTATTGGTTCTGGCTGGTCCAGGTTGGGCGGTGGAACTCGTGAAGCAAACCATCTGGCATCGCACCATCCTGTTGGTCACGCTGGCAGCGGCCCTGGGACTGCGGCTGGTCAACCTGGGCGCGCAGAGCTTTTGGTACGACGAGACCGTGAGCGCGTACCTGTCCGGCCTGGACCTGCCGGCCATGATCGCCCACACCGCCGGCGACATCCACCCGCCGCTATACTATGCGCTGCTGCATGTATGGGGGCTGCTGGCCGGCCGGGGCCAATTCGCGCTGCTGTTTCCGTCCGTGGTATGCAGCGTGCTGGTGGTGGCGCTAGTCTATCGCCTGGCCCGGCGACTGCCCAGCGTGGGCGCGAATGCGGCGCTGCTGGCAGCCGTGCTGGCGGCACTATCGCCCCTGGAGATCTGGTACGCCCAGGAATTGCGCATGTATACCCTGGGCGCGGCCCTGGGCCTGGTAGTCGTCTATTGTGGGGTCGGCTATGTGCTGGGTTGGCCCCGCCGCCGGCTCTACCTCACGGGCTATGCCCTGGTCGCCGCCATTGGCCTCTATACCCTCTACTATTTCGCCTTTCTCCTCATCTTTGTCAATGTGTTTGTACTGGCCTACCTTGTCCATTTGCACGTTTACCGATTTACCAAATCTGCAAATATGCAAATTGGCAAATCCCTGCGCTGGTGTGCCGCGCAACTGGCCGTCCTGGCCCTCTATCTGCCCTGGCTGCCGGTGGCCTGGCGTCAAGCCACCGACCCGCCGGTCCCGCCGTGGCGTAGTCCCATCGATCTCGGGACCATGCTGGTGGACTCGTGGAGCGCGCTGGCGCTGGGGCAATCCGTCGAGCCGCCGCAGGTCTGGCCCTTGCTGCTCCTGTTCGGCGGTCTGGCCCTCCTGGGCCTGTGGACCATCACCCGGCGCCGGCCCGCCACTGCGGCCCTGCTGGCCGGCTATACCGCGACCCCGGTGGGCCTGATCGTCGCCATCTCGTTCGTCACGCCACTGTTTCACCCGCGCTATGCGTATCTCTATGCCGCCGGCGTGATCATCCTGCTGGCCCTGGGACTGGATCGCCTGCGCCGGATTTCGCGCCCGGCCCTGCTGGCGGTGCTCCTGATGGTCGTGGCGGCTGATGTCTACGCCCTGCACCGTTTCCACACCGATACGTGGTACGCCAGCGACGACTGGCGCGGCGCCGTGTCGTATGTGGCCGAGCGTTGGCGGCCTGGCGACGCCGTGCTCATCAACGCCGGCTATACGTACCCGGCCTTTGTTTATTACTATGATGACCCGGTGGCCTGGCGCGGGCGGCTGGTCGATTACCCGGCCCAAACGGTCACCACGGACGGCATGGTGGCCCTGCAAACCGGCTCCATCGGCGGCGACCCGAATCTGGGCTGGGGCAGCCCCACATCCGACTTTTACGCCACCACCGAGGCCGAGACGGCAACGGCGCTGGACGTGGTATTCGAGCGCCACCCGCACCTGTGGGTGCTGCGCTGCTATGACACCGTGACCGACCCTGACGCTGCTATCCGGCGCTGGCTGAACGAGCACGGCCTGCTGCTAGACGAGCAGCCCTGGACCGGGCGCAGCAATATGGTGGTGCAGCTCTATCGCACGCACCGTGCGCCGCAGACCCGACCCCCGGCCGACATGGGCACGACCCTGCTGGCCGATTTCGGCGGCGTGATCACGCTGCTGGGCGGCGACCTGCCGGCCGGACCGGCGCACCCCGGCGAAGCTGTGTATCCGGTGTTGGTCTGGCAGTCGCGTGGTCAGCCGCGCGGCGACGTGCGCGTGTTCGTCCAACTGGTGGGAGACGATGGACGCATCTGGTTCCAGGACGACGAGATGCCCCAGGGACCGTTGTACCCATCGTCGCAGTGGGCCGCCGACGAGGTGATCCGCGAGCCGCGCCGGGTGCTGCTGCCGCCGGACCTGCCGCCGGGCCGCTATGAGGTGCGCGTGGGGGCCTATCTGGCTGGCGCCGACCGGCGGCTGATAGTGCAAGGCGCGGCCGCGGCCGCAGTCGCGGCGGCGGCCGACACGGTCACGCTGGGCACGATCCAGGTCACGCAGGGGCCTTGACCAGTCTGGATCCGTGGTGTATAATTCGGCCAAGGTTCCCGGATAGCTCAATTGGCAGAGCGCGCGGCTGTTAACCGCTAGGTTGTAGGTTCGAGTCCTACTCCGGGAGCCAGTCATCTAGCGGGCCGAACAAGGCCCTTGCGAGTCAAGTCCCTTTCCCGTCTCGCCGTGGATTCGGCCGAGTGTCTGCTTACTAGGCGGAAGACGGAAGAAGCGCAATGCGGACCAGAGCACACTGGCCCTATTCTGGTCCCAGCCAGGATAGGGTCTTTTTGCGTTCCGCGGCCAGCGTACTCGCACCATTCGTGCAGAACCAGCATAGCCGGGCCAATGGCGCAAGTTTTCGACCTGAAACCGGAGTCTTATCAATGGATACCCTCATCACTCTCCAGGAAGCCAGCCAGCAGTATAGCATCCCCTTACCGGACTTGCGCCAAATGGCACGAGATGGTAAGATTTGGTCAGCCAAGTTCAATGGAGAGGTTATGGTCGCTATGGATAACAGCGGCACATTGCGCGCGAACGGGTTAGACCAGGAAGCGCAGGAGGACGTGCTACGAGTGCAATTCAGGCACTTGGAAGGCGTGCCTATTCGGTTGAATGAAGCTGCGCGCAAATACAGACTTCTTACAAACGCGAGCTTGAGTAGATGGGCGAAAGCTGGTTACATCCGCATACTTGCTACCGACACCCAAACTATCTACCTTGACGAGGCAGATGTAGCATACGCGGCAGCGAGAATCAAGCTACAGGGGGGGCCACGCCCAGGAAAGGCAGTTTTCCAGCGGCGTAGAAATCACCAGGCAGATCGAATCTCTTCCGGTTGACCTTGAAGGGCAGGGGCAATGAGCCTCTGCCCTTTTTTTCATTCTGACTGTTACAGGTATTGACAAGCTGTAACAGTTCTGGTATAATCCCTCCCAGAGCTCACGCTCACCGGCGCGGCCCTGGGGAAACCACAAGTCCCTCCCGGGTAGCCCGGGAGGGACTTGGTATTGCGGGGAGAGGACCGGTGCAACCACCTGATCCAGCTATGCCAGACAACGCGGTTCAGCACCACGCACGGCGCGAGGCCAGTACCCCGGCCCGGGGACTGGCCTCGTGGTGTGGAGTGTCATACGAGGAGCAAGCCATGAACATCAACGGCGTGGACATCGCCGCCCTCTACAGGGCCGGGCTGTCAGTACGGGAAGTTGCCTGCCGGGCCGGGTTGTCCGAAACCACGACGCGGCGGCGGCTGCGGGAGGCGGGCGTCAAGCTGCGCCAGCCCGGCATCGGCGCGTCGCCCACCCCGGCCAAGACCTGCGCCATCTGCGGCCGGCCGCTGAAGGGCCATCCCCGCTGTAAGGCCTGCGGCATTCTCGTCGGAGCGGGCCACGAGTATCATGGCCCCACCTGCGCCGCGTGCCGCCAGCCCGGGCTGACCCGGGCGCAGATCACCGATAGCCTGGTCCAGGCTATTCTATTGGCCGGTTAGGAGGCAACGATGATTGACCAGGTCAAGAACCGACTGATCAAAGTAGGCCCGTATCAGATCTTTTTACTGGAGAATTACCGCAATTGCCCGGCGGGGCGGGTGTACCAAGGTGAGCCGGGACAAGGCCCCTACGTGGATTATCCCACCCCGCAAGCGGTGCTAGATTTTCTAGCGACGATTCACACCCCAGCTCAGACCATTGCCAATGCCCGGTCTGAACTGCGTGCTTTAGGATGGTCGATATGAGCATCTATCCGCTCGAATTGGCCGATGCAATGGCCCATCAGATCAATCTGGCAGCGGCCAACGCTGACCAGGTCCAGGCCATCGTCGCCGCCAAACAGCACCAGGACGTGGCTACTTATACGGACCTATATCGCCAGATCATTGATGCCAACGACTGGGCCACGCTTCTGGCGACCCAGGCCGCGCTGGAGGCGGCGGGTTTGGCCGAGGCCCCGGGCCCGGGGCATTGGACCTGTCCATGCTGTGGCCGCGTCGTGCGGTCACTGGTGGACTGCGATTGGTGCGAGTGGGACGGCGACCCGGCCGACAATGCCACTACTTGCGCCGCGCTGGACCAGGTGCGGACCGGGGCCGGGCACAATGCCGGCCTCGGTCATGGCTGCATGGTTTGTCAGGAGTGCCGACCGGTGTTCTACGGCCATCCGGAGGTGTGCCCGGTGCAACTCATCGACAACTTGGTGAGAGGCACGGTTCACCCATTGTTCTGGGGCGATGATCCGCTGGGGGCATTGCTCATCGCGGTTGATACAGCCTGGTCCCACCCTGACCCAGCCGTGACCGACTTCCGGGTGCAGGTGCTCAACGCGGCGGTCCAGCGCGTGATAGACCAGGACCAAACACCGTTAGCTATGGAATCCGACCATGCCACTCCAAACCAATAGCAGCCGACAGCGACGGTTAGCCCTGGGCTGGTCCATCGAGGAGCTGGCCCAACGCAGCGGTATCCCCATGCATTTGCTTACTCGCTATGAGCAAGGGCAGTACCTGCCCCCGGCACAACGGAGCAAGCTGGCCCGGGTATACGGATGCAGTACCGAGGACATTCCCGAGCGCGACCCCTGGGTGGTAGATACTGATACTGCCACTACTGACATATCCTCATTATGGGAGCGCGTTATTGGCCAGCACCTGCGCCAGTCAGTGGAGTTGAGCGCGGTTCTGCGTCCGGGCGAACTTGTGCGGGGCTACCTGGCAGTCGGGGACCCCACGGCCCTGGTGGTCCAAACGGAACGGGATTGGTATCTGGTCCCGGTGCCTCGCGTGCACTGGCTGCGCGGCGGCCAGGCGAGACGGCCCGGGACCGGGTGGACCGGCGCCCGCACGCCCACGGTGTGGCTGGGTGTCCTGAATGAATGGGTAGGACAGTACACCACCTTGCGCCTGGTAACTGGCGAGGTTATCGAGGGCCGGCTGCTGAACGGAGACGAAACGGCGGTCCTGGTAGACCGGGCCGGGTCTGAGCACGTGATTGCAGCGTCAGCTATATGCTGGATAAGTGTACGTAGGAAAGGAGCATCATGACCCACATCATTGCGATCTCGAACCAGAAAGGCGGTACCGGCAAGACCACCGTGGCGATAAACTTGGGGGCGGCATTGGTAGAGCAAGGTCAACGGGTACTGGTGATCGATTGCGACCCCCAGGCTCACGCGACGGATACTCTACTCGGGCCAGACAAACCAGATCGTTATCTGTATCACTTGTTACGCCAGGCAGCTCAGAGAGCAACCGACGAGCTACCCTTACAGCCCGAGGACTTGGTCCAAGTCACAGCCCGGCTAGGACTGGACTTGTTACCCACTGGTAAACAAATGCTCGGGGTAGACGATGGGGAATTTAGCAGCGTGTTTCGGCGGGAAACCCTGTTGCAGCGCGCTCTGGGCGATTTGCCGCAACGCTATGACATCGTGCTCCTGGATTGTCCCCCGGCCCTGGGCCTGATGACGTTCAATGCTCTGGTCGCAGCACGGTGGGTGCTGATCCCAGTCGAGGCCGAACCCTACGCGATTAAGGGGCTGAGCGAGATGATCGATGCCATCCAGGAGGTGCAAAGCCAGGCCAACCCGGACCTGGCGGTGTTGAGCGTGGTCATACCTCGGTACCAGAGCGGGGCACGCAATCCGGTGGTATCCCGGCAGTTGCGCGACGAGGTGGAAGCCATCTTTGCCGGCCTCTTGTATGAAAAGCCGATCCCCAAAGCTATAGCCGTGGTCGAATCGCAGGTCATGCACCAGACTATCCTGGACTATGCGCCCCAGTCCCCGGTGGCGCTGGCTTACATGGGCCTGGCCCAACATATCCTGGCGCGTTTGGGGGGGCAGCATGGCTAAAAAAGACTTTAGCAAGGCATTGCGTGACGGTCCCCTGGCGACGAAGCAAGACCGATCCGTTGGTCCCCTGCGCCGGATCAGCGACCTGGCGGTGGAGCACCTGGTCTTTTTAGGCCAGCCGCGCCAGATCATTCCCCCGGCCCAGTTACAGCAGCTCGTTGACACTGGTCACAATCACCCACCCGAGGTCCTGGCGGTGTTGCAGCACTTGGCCGCTGATAACCAGCCGGCCAGTCAACGAGTGTTAGCCAGTTTGCAGACAATGGCCAAGTCCATGTGTCCACCGGATGGCCGAGTGTGGCAGCCTATTCTCTACCGCAAGTGTGGAGAGAATGACAGTGATCTAGTAGTACTGGATGGTCACCGACGATGTTTGGCGGCTTGCTTGGCTGGGTTAACGGTGATACCTGGTGTAGAGGTGGTGATGATTGATGACACTACAGCAGTGCGCTTTGCCCAAGTCAAGATAAACTTGGATCGCGATGACCTGACAGCGATGGAAATGGCCTGGGAAGTGGCTGACTTGCGGGACCATTTGATGATTGAAATGGCAAGTCAATACCAATCCAGTGGACACGTGTCCACTGAAATGCCGGTACAAACTCTGGGCGACGAACCCAGTGGACACGTGTCCACTGAAATGCCGGTACAAACTCTGGGCGACGAACCCAGTGGACACGTGTCCACTGAAATGCCGTCCGAGCGTACTTTGCAAGCTCAGGTACGCGACGAGATTTTAAGACAGTTGCCCAAGATAGGAAAATCCTATTACTACTACCTTCTCCGTCTGGCAGATCGGCTAGGCCCAGGTGTGCAGGACCGGGCTTATCAGGATAATCTCACTGAAGCTCAATTGCGGGCAGTAGCTACGCATATCCAAAGCCCTGAACTCCAATATGCCTGTGTCCAGGCCATTGCCACGCACGACCTGCCCAAGCGCGACGCCGATGCTCTGGTCGCGGCGGTGCTGGCCGGGGCCGACCCGGCCACGGAAGCAGCGCGACTGACCAGGGCACGGCAGCCCGCGACGGCGGCCAAGTCCGCCAAACCCCGGCCCCAAGTCCCGGACCATCTGGGAAAGCGAGGGCGCTCGTTGTGGACCGGTCTGCAGCGCGTCACGCGGGACTGGGGCTGGGCTACTGACACCGAGCAGAGCCACCGCCGCCTGCGCGCTCTCTCGGGCCGGGAACGCGATACCCTGCTGGAACAGGCAGCCCAGGCGCGGGCGCTGCTGGAAGAAGTGGAAAATAGGCTGAGGGAAGACCAATGACACCCTGGATAGATTGCCCTTACTGCGGCCAGACATTTTCTGATCCGATCCAGCCCGGCCATGACTGGCATTGCCTGGCCTGTGGTGCCTACGGCACTCGGCCAATACCGATACTGGGCGATGCTCAGGTGATGATGGATGGGTACACTGCCATGATGCTGAGTACCCATGTATGGCAATGGGCACCTCCAATGATGGCCTTAGAAATGCCCAAATACGAACGGGCCGATTAGGGGGAGATTTTTTCGTTCCCGTTTAAGGCCCTTTTTTCCCATTTTGTACCATTTTGTAGGGGCTTCCTGGCTCGTTCCGGGCCTTTTACGAGCTAGAAGACCACGACCTGGATTTGGCCACTCAGAAAGGCTCTCAGAGGAAATACGACAATGGCACAATTTATCAATGGCCACCAACATGCCCGTCAACCGCGACTTACCCAGGCCGAATTGCAGCAATTCCAGGGCGAGATCCGCGATTTGCTGCAACAGCTGCGGTGGGAAGATCAGGACATGGACCTGGCCCTGGGCTATGAAAAAAGTCGCGGCCAATGGACCCGCCAGATCATCCGGGGCCGGCACCCGTCGCGCCAGTACCGGCAGCGGTTCGCGGTGCTGTACGAGCAGTTCCAGGCCGGCCAGATCGCGCCCAAGCCCCCCTGGGCACCGCTGATCGTCTACCAGCCGCATCGCAACATGCCCCGGTATCTCACGGTGCCCCTGGCCCGGCTCACCGGCGAGCTACGGCAGTGCACCGAGTGCGCGGCCCAATTCGCGGAAGGGCGCTTGAAGGACGAGGTTGACACCTACTGGTTTTTTGGGCATCCCCGAACCCACATTTGCCCGGCGCATCAAGCCGCGTGGCGGCGGCGCCGGGACTGGTTTCGCCAGTGCCAGGCAGTGGGTTGCTGGCACATCCAGGACCTGCCGACCGGTGGCCATAGTTGTGCTCAGACCCGATGTACCCAGCGCCGCCGACCCTGGCGGGCCACATGGCCCCACGAGGACACCCCATGAT
>JAHJIN010000097.1 GCA_018823415.1 Chloroflexota bacterium
ATGCGGTTGTAGCGCACCTCAAAGGTGTCGGTGTTGCTGATGGAAATATGCTCTTGCCAGGGGCCGGTGCAGGCCCCGACCACCTCGTTGCCGTCCACGATGACGCTGTTGCTGCCCCACGCAGAGATGCCGGACGAGTAGGTGTCATAGGTATAGTTGTACTCGATGGTGACGCGGCTGGAATTTTCGGCGACGATACCGTAGTAATTCGAGTGGATCACGCACAAGCCCGACACGCGGATGTAATCTCGCCCCGCAAGGTCGAACAGCCCGCTATATTCCGGCACGACCACGCCCGTTCCGTCTATGATGGCCGTCTCACCCGGGTAGGCGGCGTAGGTGATGACCTGGCCGGCGTTTCCCGAGTGCTGAGGCGCCACGCGCTCGTGGTACGTCCCGGCCCGGATGTAGACCGTGTCGCCGGCCACCAGGGTATCCGCTGCCTGCTGGATGGTCTGCCAGGGCCGGGCGATGGTGCCCGGGTTGGCGTCGTTGCCGGTGGGGGATACGTAGTAGATGCCGTCGGATGCGGGCTGGGTGCTGGCCGGCCGGGAGCCGGCGCCGGCCAGGAGCATGGCGCCGACCGTCAGGGCTGCGAGCAGGATTCGCCGCGTAGACATGGTGCCCTCCTCCTGAGAGGCTCTTCGGGTTGGGGAAACCCGAAGAGCCTGGGCTATTATTTGTTGCGTAGCACGATAGGCAGGTACGTGCAGCAGCATTGGTTGCCCCCGGCTACCCGGTCCGCGGCGACCAGGTTGTACCGCCCGCCGCCGGCCGTGCCGATCACCCGCCAAGTCAGGCTGGTCAGTTGGTAGCCGCCCCCGATAGTCGGCCCGGCCTGGATGATCACGCGGCGTTCCGGGGCCGGGCCCGGGCCGCCGGTCTGGGCCAGCGCGGTGCCACCCACCAGCAGGAGGGCGACGACGAACAGAAGCGCGATTGTGGTCTTGATCATTTGGATGGTTTTCATCCGGCACCTCCTACTGGAGCGTCGCCAGCATCTGAATGATGCCGGTGCCCGCGGCCCATTTCTCCAGGGCCTTGCCGATGACGGTACCCTGGGGCGGGTTGGGGCCGGCCCGCATCGCGTAGCCCGGGGTTGAGGAAGCTACCAGCAGGTCGCCGGGCTGGATAACGCCGTTCTCGGCGCTGACCTTCACCGGCACCACGCCCACGATAGCCAGGGGAATTGTGCCCGGCACCGCCCCTTCCACCGGCTGGCCACCCACGAACCCCGGCGCGGTGGAATAGACGCCGGCCACGCTGGCCTGGTACGCCTCGGTGGAACGCGTCAGCTTGCCGTCCGGGCCGATGACCAGCACATCGCCGGGCGCCAGTCCGGCCACGGCCGGGAGCATCTCGGCAAAGTCCTCGGCGGGTGTCGTCCAGCCGACGTCTGAGCGGCCCTGGCCGGTGCTGGTGATCCGGAACTGCATGTCAAAGCTGCTGTCCTTGCTAAAGCCGGCGATAAAGTCGCCGCCGCCTTCACCGCTCGAATCGCCACCGTTCTGCAGGTCCAGCACCCGGCCGTCACCGCTCTGGTCAAGCTCGAGAGTGGGATAGCCGTTGGAATTGCGCAAGTAGGCGGCGATGCCCGACCAGTTCTCTGCTTGGAGTGCGGCCTTGGTATTACCAACGCCGGTGCCGTATACATAGAGCGCAATCCCCCCCTGCGTGTTCTGAAACTCGCCCCCGAACCCGTTCTGGTCACTGGTATAACCGGCCACGCCGGTGCCGTAGCGGCTCTCTGCTAACACACCATACCCGGTGTAGGTGTTCTTGGCATACAAGGCCGCCTCATAATCGACGGCCGAGCCGGCGGAACGAGCCTCAATGCCGCTACCGTTGCCTGTATTCTCAACCCAGAGGGCCGCGCCAGTGCTGCTCCCAACCCACATCTCAAAAAGATGGTCGTGGGGGCAGGCCAGGCCGGCTGAGGGGCTGTCCGGCGCAGTGGGCGCGGCCGCGCTCACCCGCTGGCGCGGGATCAGGGCGACAAAGTCGGCCTCGCCGGGGCCGCGTACGGCCACCGCCAGCCAGGCGTCTAGGCCATTCAAGGCCGCCGGCGGGATGGGTTGCACGCTGCCCAGGGCGGCCTGGAACGCGCCGCTCTGCACTGGTACGCCTTTCTGCACTTCAGACCACAGCGGCGCGCCGCCGGTCTCGGCCGCGTACAGAGTGAATGCAAAATCGTAGGCTCCGTCGGGAACCGGTTGGCCGGCCACATCAGCCAGGCGGCCGGGATAGGGGACGGTGACATTCGCTGGACCAGATGGTTGAGCCGGGGGCCGGGCCTGGGCGCTGCCGGCCAGTTGGGAGCCGAGAACCAGGGCCAGCAATACCGCGCTGGCCGCCAGGACCGTGAGAAGCATTCTCTTGGTAGACATCTTGTCCCTCCTTTGGTAGATTGGTAGATCGGTCACGGATCACGTTTGACGTTTGACGCATCACCTCCCTTCAGGCCGGGCGCTTGCGGGTACTATGCGATCTGGCGCGTGTGACTTTTTCTCCTGGCCGCATCCCTACGGGATGGGTTCCGTATAACTGTTGTTGGCGGGATTGGGGTCCTGGAAGGGCACCTGGATGCTGGCTGTCACCGAGTACGTGAACGAGTCCGTGTCCACCGAGACGCCGGTGTCGAACGCGGCGGTCTGCCCCGGGCTGAGATTGATGACGATGGTGCGTTTGGCGTGCACGGGCTGGCTGGGAGCATAGACGCCCGGCCGGGGGGTGCTCAACGCGGTGCACTCGAGTGTGATGCCAACGTTCGTCACCGTTCCGTGGCCGTGGTTGGTGACCCGGACCCACACCTTCCCCTTTGGCATGTTGTCCGGGTAGATGTCGGTGACGGCCAGGTCGGCTGACAGCGCCGCCCCCGATGCTGGCGTGAGGGTCTTGGTCATCGCGTTGTTGTCCTCGTTCGTCTCCGGGATGGCGTTGCCGGGGTCGATGCGCACGGCCAGGGTCACCTGGCCGCCGGGCTTGTAGTCGGTCCAGAAGGCCTGACCGCCGCTGGGGATCGCGAACGAGCCCTGGGCCACGATCACATTGGTGGCCTGGGCCACGACCCGGTACCCGAACGAGCCGGAGAGCGCGCCGGACGGGGACTGGGACACCCGCAGGATGACCCGGCCATCGGTGGAGAGGAACACGTCCTCCAGGATCAGGTCGCCTTTGGCCGGTGGCGGGGTGACGGTGAAGGGCTGGGATGCCTTGACGTTCTGCCCGTTCCACTGCAACTCGAAATAGCCGCTGCCGCTGGCATTCCCGGGGATGGTCACCTCCAGGGTCTTGCCGCCGTCCAGGACCTTCTTGGGCAGCGCCTGGCCGTTGTAGTATACCGTCACCGGCTGCACCGCCGCGCTCAGGTACAGCCTAACGTCGGACCCGGCGGGGCCGCTCTTGGGATCGAAGGTGAAGGTGAGCGGGGTCACTGTAGGCGGCTTGGTCGGCGGCGGGGCCGTGGGGGGCCTGGCCGTGGGCGGCTTGGCCGTGGGCGGCTTGGCCGTGGGTGGCTTGGCCGTGGGCGGCTTGGCCGTGGGCGGCTTGGCGGTGGGAGGCTTGGCGGTGGGCGGTGGGGGGGCGGCGCCGCCCCCGGGCGGCTGCGTGGGCGGTGGAACGGTGGGGACGACGATGCCGCTGGGACAGGTGCAGCTCAGCAATATCATGACGATTGCCGCGCCAGCGAGCAGCGCGGGGGACAGTAGTACAGACTTTTGGCCTTTCATGTTTCTCTCCTCATATGTGGTGATTATCCGTGCGTACCGGATCAGTAATTGTGCGCGATGTCTTCCCCATTGTTGTAGAACGTGTTCCCCTGGATGGTGGGGTTGCCGGGCGGTGAGATAAACGCGATCCCCACACCACAGTTCTCGATGGTGTTATGCACGACCTGGGGGGCTCCGCCGTCAATGGTAATGCCACCGTGACCAGGGTTTGGCCCCACGTAATTATTGCGGATCGTGGGGGAGCTATTGTGCATGTCCACCAACTCGTGGCCGGCGTAGGAGATGGTATTGTGCTCGACCACCGCCGAGCTGTTGGCGCACACCGCGCACTCGCCCACGTGGCGCAGGATGTTGTGGCTGATCA
>JAHJIN010000098.1 GCA_018823415.1 Chloroflexota bacterium
GCGGTATGTGAAGTGGCAAGAGCAGCGCGAAAAGCAGATGGAAGCCACCCAGCGGCGTTTGTTCGACTAGCTGCACCAGCGAGCGCGCACCTTCCAGGTGCAGCAGCTACATGCCACCACCTCTGGTGGTGGTCGTTGACTGTGTGAATGACACTCCCGACTTTGCCGATTCACCTACGGGTCTGCTCGGGCTCAAATCGACAAATGTGCGGCCTTATGTATTTGACCTCTCAGAACGATGGTTCGTAACTCCTGAGGACTTCAACTTGTGGAATCGTCGGGAGGTGCCTCAGGCTGGCGACCTCATTCTCACACGGGAAGCTCCCATGGGTAATGCTTGCATTCTACCAGATGGAGTCCGTGTGTGCCTGACGCAGCGCCTTATGCTGTTGCGTACTGATGATTCTTTCGTGCAAAGAGGATACCTCCTGCACTTCATCAACTCGTCGCATTTCCAGAAACAAGTTCTTGATGTCTGCCGTGGCTTGACAACACCGCATATTCGAGTCAAAGACGCCCCCAATATCAGAATCCCACTACCACCTCTGTCAGAACAATGCCGCATCGTCGCCTACCTGGATGGGTTGCAGGCCCAGGTGGGCGCGGTAAAGCGGCTCCAGGCGGGGACGGCGGCGGAGCTGGAGGCGCTGCTGCCGTCGATATTGGACCGGGCGTTCCGGGGGGAGTTGTGAGGGCTGGGAATAGGGAGACAGCATGACCAACGACGCACCACCACATAACACCGCTGAGATCCGCCAGTGGCTGACCGCCGCTTTCGATGATGCCGCGCTCGATGCCTTTTGTCTGGATTACTTTCCCCGGGTCTATGATCGGTTCGGCCGAGGCCTACGTATGGATGAGAAAATCACCATTCTCCTCGACTACTGCCGCCACCAGCCCGGTGGGTTGGAGCTACTGACGCGTTTGTTGGCTGATTTGGCGCCATTTTTCGAGCCGAGTCAACGTGTATCACCACGGGAGCGCGCTGACGATATATTCGGTAAAGCGATCCACCGGGATATAATGGGCGACTTGGGGTATGCGCTTCAGTTGTATCGTCAGGTGCAGCAACTCGATCCAACCTACCCGCGTATCGGGGCAATAGTATATGCTTTAGAGCAAGAAATGCAAGAACCCTATGTAGATCGGAATGGTTATGTGAGAGATGAGTACTTTAGATCACGCCGTCACGTTGTACGGTCTGGTTATCCGGCTGCTAAGCCTAAAAGTCGTGCTTTTGGTTGTGCAGTAGCCAGTTCGACGACCATGATCGGTGTAGTTATTCTTGTAGTAGCATCCGTTCTGCTATGGTGGCAAGTTACCAGCTCGCCCACAGCGACGAGCACGCCCACACTTACCCCCACGGCGACGAGCACACCAACCCCAACGCCCACCTACACCCCCACACCCACGCCGACCTACACGCCAACACCCACCCCTACGCCCCCCTGTGGCGGAGGCCGCATCGCTTTCTACTCCTACCGTGATGGCGATGCACAAATCTACGTGATGAATGCCGATGGGAGTGGGCCGACGAAACTGACGAACAACCCGGGCGGCGGCAACTATGTCCCGGCCTGGTCGCCGGATGGGCAACAAATCGCCTTTGATTCTACCCGGGACGGCGGCAAACAAGAAATCTATGTGATGAACGCCAATGGCAGTGGGCAGCGGAACCTGACGAACAACCCGGCTGGCGACTATACCCCGGCCTGGTCGCCAGATGGTCAGCATATCGCCTTCGCTTCCGATCGCGATGGAAATGCGGAAATCTATGTGATGGCCGTTCCTGACGGAACGGACGTCGATGGCAGCGAGCCCAAGAATCTGACGAACAACCCGGCCGGGGACGCTACCCCGGCCTGGTCGCCAGATGGTCGCATCGTCTTTGCTTCCGATCGCGACGGAAACAGGGAAATCTATGTGATGAATGCCGATGGGAGCGAACAGACCCGCCTGACGAACGATGCAGCCGATGACTTTAGCCCGGCCTGGTCACCCGATGGCACACGTATCGCGTTTGTATCCCAGCGCGATGGTAACGAAGAGATCTATGTGATGAATATCGATGGCACGGGTCAGATGAACCTGACGAAGGATCCGGCTGCGGACTGGGCTCCATCATGGTCGCCGGACGGCCGCTGCATCGTTTTCGAGTCCTGGCGCGATGGCAACAAGGAAATCTATGTGATGAATGCCGATGGCAGCGGGCCGAGGAATCTGACGAATGATCCGGCCGATGACCTGGACCCGGCCTGGTCGCCGCCCACGCCAACGAATACACCCACCCCCACACCCTGCATCTATTATTATGATACCGACAATGGATCAGGCGGGGTGGAAACTATTACTTTGACACCGTGCCTGGCTGCCGAAATCCGCATTGACCTGTACAAAAGGGCACTGACGATATACGGTTTTGCCTTGTTTGAAGTCGAAGCCTACGGGCCGGACGATCCCGGAAAGACCCGGAACTTGCTTAAAGGCGGCAAGGCTTGTGCGTCTTCGTGCGAGAGTCCTCAGAAGGACGCCTGTAAAGCCATAGACGATCTCAAGGGTTCCTGGTGGTCTAGCGATAGGGACGAGCCCGAGTGGCTGGCGATCATTCTACCTCAACCTGAGATGGTCAAGTATATCGTGTTGCGGTGGGAAACTGCGTATGCCCAAGAATACCTGGTGACGGTCATGAGCACCATAGATGCCGACGGTGCCCAATGCCCTGCTTGCCCTCCTCCTCAGTAAGTTTGGCTTGGCCGTGGAAACCGGCCGGCTGCCGGCGGAGGACAACTGAAAGCAGCACCAGACAAGGGGAGAGAACATGACGTCATTATCCCCGGTCCTGACCATCAACCCGAACGGCGAGACTGTGCCGGGCAGACTGTAGCCTTGATACTATCCGAATGGTGGATCCTGGCATGATGATCATGATCATTGGAGGAGACCATGTCGTCAGGAAAGATCGGGATCGTAGTAACGTTACTGTTGGGACTGATGGCACTTGCAGCGGTTGACTTGTCTGCATCGGCCGGGCCTGGTACTCGGCAGGAATTGTCTCTTGATGGACTCTCCCTCACCAGCATCGAGGCTTCTAGGATGAAGGCATCGCCCGGTGCTGATCACGTCGGCCATCTCACGATAGCCGCCACTGATACACTTACCAACACGATGTACCTGCCGGTGGTGCAAAACTGCTACGGCCCATGTGGCGTCTGTAAACGCCACGGGCATGGCGGGACCGAGGTCATTACGACGTCCTCATCCTCGTGCCTCGCCGCCGAGATCCGCATTGACCTGTACACAAGGGCGCTGACGGCGTATGGTTTCTCGTTGTTCGAAGTCGAAGCCTATGGGCCTGATGACCCCGGGAAAACCACCAACTTGCTCACCAGCGGCAGGGCTTGCGCGTCTTCGATCGAGGCGAACAACCCTGTATGGCATCCCTGTCAGGTCCTGGACGGCTCCATGTCCACCCGTTGGGCCAGCGATTGGGGCGAGCCACAATGGTTGGTGATTGTTCTATCTGAGCCTCAACTCGTCAAGTACGTGGTCCTGAAATGGGAAGCCGCGTATGCCATAGAATATCAGGTGATAGTTATGAACCCCATGGATACAAACGGTGCCCAATGCCCGGCTTGCCCTTCTCCCAGTACTTCTCCCCTCTGCCCACAGTGACCTACGGCGGAGGACGCATGGCCTTCTACTCCAACTGCGATGGCAACAAGGAAATCTATGTGATGGCCGTTCCTGACGGAACGGACGCTGATGGGAGCGGGCTGAGGAATCTGACGAACGATCCGGCCGACGACGTGGACCCGGCCTGGTCGCCGCGGTGACAATGTTGGACGCGCTGCTGCCGGCCACATTGGACCGGACGTCCCGGGGAGTTGTGAGAGCACGACACGGACGCGGCGCGCGAGTTCCAAGCGCCGGCATGGATCGCGGACGCGGGCGACTGTGAACGCGCCCGGCGCGCATGCTGGCTGGATGCTTGAAAGAGGGGGCAATACCGATGAAACGTCTGGTCATCCTGTTGAGCCTGCTGATCGTGGTGAGCCTGGTGATCACGGCCTGTGCGCCGGGGCTGGCGCCCACCCCGGCCGCGGCGGGAGAAATCAAGCTCACCATCCTGCACACCAACGACACGCACGGCCATCTGGACGCCTTTCGCATCGCCGAGTTTCCGGACCCGGTGGGCGGCGTCGCCCGGCGCGCCACGCTGGTGGCCCAGATCCGCCAAGAGACCCCCAACGTCCTGCTGGTAGACGGCGGCGACGTGCATCAGGGCATCCTCATGGCCGACACCTTCAAGGGCGAGCCCGACATCCAGTTCATGAACACGTTGGGCTATGACGTGATGGGCCTGGGCAACCACGACCTGGACTGGGGCTGGGCCACCCTGCAGGCCCGCCAGTCCGCGGCCCGGTTTCCCATCGTGAACGCGAACCTGGTCATCTCGGACACCGGCAAGCCGGCCTTGACGCCCTATGTGATCAAGGAAGTGGCCGGCCTCAAGATCGCCTTCACGAGCCTGGCCGGGCCAGACTTTCGCACGCTGGTCAAGCCCGAGAACATCTCGGGCCTGCGGTTCGCGGACCCCATCGCCACGGCCCAGGCCCTGGTACCCGAGTTGCGCCAGCAAGCCGACCTGGTGGTGGTGCTGGGCCACGAGATGGTCAACGATGACCAAGCCCTGGCCGCCGCGGTCCCGGGTATCGATGTCATCATCGGCGGCCACGAGCACATCCGTCTGAACGAGGCCGTCCGCGTGGGCGATACGGTGCTGGTGGAGGCCTGGCAGTTTGGGGCCTTTGTGGGTCGCCTGGACCTGACCGTGCGCGGCGGCCAGGTGGTGGCGGCCAACTACCGCCTGATCCCGGTGGCGAACTCGATCGCACCCGATCCGGCCATCGCGGCCGAGGTCCAGCTCCTGGTCGTCCAGCTAAAGGAACAAAAGCCGGAGCGGTTCGCGGTGCTGGGTGAGGCCCTGGTGGACATCACCGATACCAATGTGCGCCGCCAGGAGGCCGCCATCGGCAATTTTGCCACCGACGTCATGCGCGCGGCGGCCCAGGCCGACGTCGCGCTCTCCACGTCCAGCAGCTTTTTGAACAGCATCTTCAAGGGACCCATCACCGTCAACGACCTCACGGAGGCCATGCCCTACCAGAACAGCCTGGTCACGGTGCGGCTGACCGGCGCGCAGGTGCAGCAGGTGTTGACCGTCTCGGCCCAGAACATCGGCAAGGGCAACTTTTGCCAGGTCAGCGGCGTCCGCTTCACGATCGCGGGTGACCAGGTGACCGACATCCAGGTGGGCGGCGCGCCGCTGGACGCAGCCCGGCTCTACCTGGTGGCCACGACCAACTATCAGGGGGGCATCGCGGCTGGCTACAAGGATATCTTTGCGGCCGGCCAGGGCTACACGGACACGGGCCAGGACGTCGGGCAGTTGATCGTGGACTATATCCAGAGTCACCAGCAGGTCGGCGCCCGGGTGGAGGGCCGGATCACCGTGCAATAGCCTACCCGGAGCGGATGTGGGCAGAGGGGCAAAAGTGAGAGGGAGCAAGCCATGAGCGATGACCACAGCGTGCGCGTGGAGGCCGGGGGTGATGTAGCCCTGGCGACCGGCAGCGGCCCGGCCACCATTGACAAGCGGGTCATCATTGAGCGATACGTTGAAGCGGCAGAGCTGCGCGCGCCGGGGAGTGCCCCGCCGGCCCCGGCGTTGTTCGTGGGGCGGGATGAGGCGGTGCGCGAGCTCAAGGCGCGGCTGGGGCTGACGCGCGGTCAGGAGGACGCGGGGCCGGCGGCCCCGGTCCAGGTGGTGACCGCCGTGCGCGGCTGGCCCGGCGTGGGCAAGACCACCCTGGTGGCGGCACTGGCCCATAACCCGGATATAGCTGCGGCACTGCCAGACGGCGTGCTGTGGGCTGCGCTGGGTCCGAACCCGGACGTGATGTCTGGCTTAGCTGACTGGGGCCGGACACTGGATGTAGACCTGGCCGAGTACCCTACGCCAGAGACCCGCTCCGCTCGCCTGGCCCACCTCCTCCGCGACCAGCGGCGACTGCTTATCATAGACGACGTGTGGCCGGATGAGCACGGCCAGCCCACCGCTGCCTGGCCCTTTCTCGTGGGCGGTCGGGGCTGCCGGACCCTGGTCACCACCCGCCACGCGGATCTGGCCCGCGCCCTGGTCGGCCGCGCCGATGCCGTCTACCGTTTGGGCGTGCTGGACGACGTCGCCGCCCGCGAGTTGCTGGTGGAGTTGGCTGGTCCGGCCGTTGATACCTCGGCCCTAGATGAACTGATCCGTGCCCTGGACGGCCTGCCACTGGCCCTCACTGTGGCCGGGCGACTGCTGGCGGCGGAGGCTGACATGGGCTGGGGACTGGATGACTTGATGGGCGAGCTGCGTCAGCGCGAGCGGATACTGGTAGAATCGACCGGGGAGACGCGACCGGGAATACCGGCCGGAATACCTCTGACTGTAGCGGCTATTCTGCAACTGAGCACGGACTGCCTGTCGCCAGAGGCGCGGGGGCGTTTTGCCATGCTGGGAGCCTTCGCGCCCAAGCCGGCCACGTGGGATGAGGCGGCGGCTGCCGCTGTGTGGGAGACCGAGGATGCCCGTCTTACCCTGCGGTTGCTTGTTAATCGGGGCTTGGTGGAGCCGGTCGGTACAAATCGCTTTCACCTCCATGCGTTCCTGGCCGAACATGCTTGTGCTTTGACCGAGATTGATTTGAACGCTGCCTCTGAGCGCCACGCTGCTCACTATCTCGCTGAGGCCCGATCTGCCAAACCGCGGCAGTACGGCTCACTGGACCTGGACTGGCCCCAGCTTCGCACTGCTCTGGAATACGCATACACTGATTTCTCAACCAGGGGAACCGCCCGACTCTTCTCCGATCTGGTCCTGGCATTGAATGGGTTTTTCAGCACGCGGGGGCTAAACTACGAACGACGTGACTGGTGCGAACGAGCTGCCACTGCCTGTCAGGTTTTGAATTACCACCAGGCGAGGGCCGCTCATATAGGCAACTTGGGCACTGTGTATCGCCACTGGGGAGATCATTACCGAGCGATACGCTATTACCAAAACGCTCTGGATATTGCCCGCCAGGTTAAGGATCCAGGCAATGAAGGTACTTGGTTGGGCAATCTGGGCATCGCCTATAAGAACCTGGGCCACTATGAACAAGCTATCGACTGTTACCGGCAAGCGCTAACCATCGCTCGTCAGATCGGAGACCAGCTTAACGAATGTATCTGGCAGGGGCATATGGGGATTGTCTACGAGAACCTGGGCAACCACAACCAAGCCCGGGAATGCCATCAACAGGCTCTGGATCTCGCTCGTCAGATTAAGGATCCACGCTATGAGGGTATCTGGTTATGTAACTTGGGTATTGCTTACAAGAACCTGGGCAACTGTGAACAGGCCATCGAATACTACCTCGAATCCTTGGATATTGCCCGTGCGATCCCAGATCGTCGTCGTGAGGGTATCTGCTTGAGTTGTTTAGGCGTTGCCTACACAGACCTGGGCCAGTATGAGCGCGCCCACGACTGCTATCAGAAAGCCTTGACTGTCATTCGAGAGCTTGGTGACCGGCGCGGTGAAGCAATGAGTCTTTGGTATTTAGGGCAACTCTACGAGAAGCAAGGTGACCAGGATCGGGCAGCGGAGTATATGCAAGTGTGGGTAGATTATGAACGCGAGATCGGTCACCCGGACGCAGAAAAACACGCCGCAATCGTGGCTAAGGTGCGGAAAGGCGAGTAGGGAGTGAGATTGGCCCCAACTCACGACTAGGCCAGGAGATACAGCGCTTGCTTAAGGACCAGCCAGACGGTCTGACGCTGGACGAACTGGAACTGCGACTGCGGCACCGGCTTCGGTCCGGTGGTCAACATCCGTCTGCATCTGACAACCAGACTCTTAATCAAGTTGTCAGATGTACTTCTCCTCCAACCACCAAATGCAACAGGCATGGCCCATTCTCACGGACAAACCCCTTCCCAGCCTGTTGCCGGAAAGGATCTGTCGTTTTTCAAATCCTCGGACCCAAGGTAAGCGGATTTGCTCTCCTAACCCAAGATAAGAGCAATTATATTTGACATTTCACCCCACAGGGCTTATAATACGTCTCGAAACAGCTCGCTAACGCCCAATCTCGACCCAAGATAAAATGGGTTAGCTGTTAGGGAAAGACAATGCCCTCCGATCCGAACCAATTACTGCGCGAGACGACCTTTGCGATTTTGGACGTAGAGACCACTGGATTGAGTCCCACGTATGGTCATCGCGTTTGCGAAATCGCTTGTCTGCGGGCCCGCGATGGCGTGGAACTGGCTCGCTTCGAGTCTTTCGTGGATCCCCAACGGTCGATTTCGCCGGGGGCTTTGGGAGTCAATCGCATCACGCCGGAGATGCTGTACGGCGCCCCGACGTTCGGTGAGATCGTCGCGCCCTTGCTGCGGGTGCTGGAAGACGCGGTACTGGTAGCACACAATGCGCCCTTTGATCTAGGCTTTCTGTCCGCCGAGTTCGAGATCGCACGGGTGCCCCTACCGAAAAACCTGGTAGTGGATACTCTGGCCCTGACGCGCAGGGTCTACAATCTAGGTCGCAATAGCTTGTCGGCTGTTGCGGTAGCGCTGGGTGTAGATAGCCAGCCGACGCATCGGGCGATGGCCGATGTCCAAGTCACTTCCGAGATTCTGCAGCGGATCATCTGGGACTTGGATCGCCGCTGGCGCATCACGACGCTGGGTCAACTGCTCGAATGGCAGGGGGGCTCCGTGCCTTATCCCCGGCCCCATGCGTTGCCGCTGCCGCCCACGATCAGCGAAGCGTTAGACACCGGTGGCCGAGTTCGCATGCGGTACGTAGACGCCAGGGGTCAAGAGACGGATCGGGTGATACGGCCGCTGCGGGTGGCTGGGCGGCGAGGGTACCTGTACCTGATCGCCCATTGCTATCGGCGGGAGGCCCAGCGCACCTTTCGTCTGGACCGAGTCATTGAGCTGGTGCTGGAAGATTGAGGACGATCACTTGCTCAGGGGAAACAAATGGTTACTGCCGCACTGGAAACCCTGCTCGACGAGTTTCGTAGCTACCTAGAGCGCCGCGATCGCAGCGCTCACTCTATCCGCGCCTACCTCTCCGACCTGCGCCAATTCGCGGCCTGGTTCGCCGAGCACGCTGGCGAACCCTTTGCCTTAAAGTCCGTCACCGAGTACGACGTGCGTGACTGGCGCGACCACCTGGAAAAGGTCATGAAGCCGGCCACCGTTAACCGCAAGCTGTCGGCCCTCTCGGTCCTCTACCACTGGGCAGGTGAGCAAGGCTGGCTAGAGCGCGACCCTACCCAGCACGTCAGCGGCGTCGACCAGCAGCCTACGGCCCCCCAAGCACTCCCCGACCAGGCGCTGCGGCGCATCTTGCGGCAGGCCTGGTTGAGCGGGAGCAAACGAGACGCCGCATTGCTAGAGTTGCTGGCAGCTACGGGGTTGCGCGCATCCGAAATAGCTGGGCTCACGATGGGTGACCTGGACCTGGGAGAGCGACACGGGTGGGTGACGGTTCGCGGCAAGGGGCGCAAGCAGCGGCGAGTGCCGGTGCACAAGAAAGCCCGGCGCATGTTGCAGGAGTACCTGGACGAGCGAGGGGAGCTGACGCCCAATGCCCCACTATTTCTCACCCAGCAAGGAACGGCGCTGACGCCATATGTGGTGTGGTATACCGTGAAAAAGTACGCCCGGCTGGCCGAAGTAGAGAATGTGAAACCGCACAGCTTTCGGCACACGGTGGCCACGCGGCTGGTGCGGGACCCGGAAGTAGACCTGGTGACCGCCGCCACTTTTCTGGGCCATAGCCGGCTGGACACGACGGCGCGATACAGTCAGCCGAGTGAGGAAGATTTGGCAGAGGCAGCGGAGCGGCTAGAGCGGTAGATATCGGGTTTGTTATACCCGGCGTTATCGAGTTGACTTTTTGGGTTCCCTGTGATATTCTTTTCACATTGGAGCCTACATATGCGCACAGTCAATACTATCTCGAACCGATTCGGTGTCGGGCGACCCCTGACAAGCCACTGCAAAATATCACCACAACCAGTGCAGCTAAAAGTTAAAAGTTACATGTCCTTTAGGATCAAGTGCACGAGCAAGGAGCCCGGCGCGATGATCGAACGCACAAACCAGGAATGGCTGGCCGCGTTGCGTGGTCCGGACCGCAAAGCCCTGTCTGACCTGCGGGCA
>JAHJIN010000099.1 GCA_018823415.1 Chloroflexota bacterium
CGCGGGTTTGGTTGCGGGCGCCGGCTGACGGGCCGGCTCATCGCCAGCGCCGTCGTCGCCGTCCTCGTCGCTGCCCCAGGCCGCCGCCCACTGGACCGCCGGGCCGTCCAGCAGGGCCTCGATCTGGTCGGCCACTGCCGGCCCGACATAGTCCTGGTCGGCATCCACCTCGCGGGCCAGGGCCAGCTTGGTGACCGGCGACTGCGCGCCGTCCTTGCCGGCCAGTTCGGTGCCGTCGGCCTGCGTCGTGAGCCAGAACGCCCAGGCCGGGGCCTGGCCGCTCGTGGCCTTGCGCACGCTGTCGGCGTGGGCCTTGCGCACCGCGCCAAAGTTGCGGCCGGCGATGCCGGTGAAGGTCAGCATGGCGACCTGCGGCCCGGCCGTGGTCTGGATGATGGCCAGGACCTGCAGCTTGCCGCGCGCGCCCGGCTCGTAGCCGCTGATGCGCCGGCCTTGCTTGACCCAGGCGAAACGGGTCTTGACCACGGCCAGGGTCAGTTCCGGCGCATAGATGACGGGGGTGCTCCCCCCGCCCTTGTGGTGCAGGGTGGCCGTCACGCCGGGGATGGGCACGCCCTGATCCACCGGCGCGGCGAACCCGCCCTGCTGCTGGCGGGGGTCCAGGTCGCCCCCGCTGTTGACGAACTGCACGAACGGGTAGCCCAGGGCGTCCCCGCTGTGCCGATATTGGCGGCCCTGCCAGCCGCCGTCGTTGGTTCCGTTGCTCATGGCAACCTCCTCTGTGTTCGCCGGCACCGTAATTGCCGGCACCGGCTCACCCCACCGGGTGCTTCGATCCAGCACGCCACCCGGAGCGGGCAGCGTGTAGCCGAGGGCGGTCAGGATGCGCGCCCACACGTGTTTGCAGCGGATGCCCTGGCGGGCGTGCCGCCGTCCGTCCGTGCACGTGCCGGCCAAGCTGGCCTGCGGGTCATGGACCAGGTGGCCGGCCGGCCCGGCCACCACATAGCGCCCCCCGTCGGCGCGGCTGACTGCCAGCCGCTGACCGTCAGCGGGGACGAACAACCACGGGCCCTCGCCGAGAGCCCGGCGCAGCCGCGCGGCGTTCTCGGCCGCCGCCGGCAGGCCGGCGGTCAGGCGCGAGACGAGCGGGGCGAGGTCTAGGCCCGTGAGGGCCTGGTAGGTGGTAGCTGAAGACAGCTCTACCTCCGCGGGTCATGAGTTGGGGTGGCCAGCCCCGGCCGGGAATAGCGCCGCGCACGAACATGGCGCGTCCTCGGCTGTGCCGCTACGATGCTCCTTTCCTACGATAGCCCACTCAGTGGGCGGTGAAAAACTACGATCTGGCGCGGCCGTCTGCGGACAACCGCTCCAGGGACTCGTACGATTCTTCTAACTCCCACAAGGGGAGTGAAGGCACATTGTTAAGGTGCGAGCCTCATGGGCTAATCTCAGGCTCCGCAGGCGGGCGCGGAGCCTGAGAGCAGCCCACGAAAATCGTGGGACTGCCGCTGTCCTACCACCAGAAGGGCTGGGTGTCCTGGCCCAGGGCCTGGAACCAGAACACATCAAACCCCGTGCGGTAGGGGACCGTCGGGTTGACGGTCCGGGTGGGGGGTTGGTGGACCACAAACGCCACGACCCAGCCGGCGTTGGTGTAGTAAACCGACCCGTAAGCCCGGACGACCGGGCTCTGGACGACCCACCGCCCGCCGGCATAGCTGCCGGTGCGAGCGGCGGCCTCGGCCGCGGCCGGCGTGGTGAACGCATAGCCGCTGACGCTGAGGCCCGATTGCGCGGAGACCGGGGCGGCCAGGCTGGCCGCCACTACGATGAGGATCACGAACACTACGAGCACGCGCATAACCCACCTCCTACGATGTGTTTGTGATGGCCTTGGCCACACGCCGCGTGCTCTCTGCTACACCTGCGGGCCTGATGCAGAGCGACGATGCGCTCCCCACCCGGCGGTGCTGTGGTGGCAGGCATAACTCAATCCCTCCCGGCCGCCTGCTGGCCGGAAAGGTCCGTCTAATCGAACGATAGTCCCAATCTACAATCACACGCCCCTGCCCCTTCAGCGGGAGCAGGCCTACGATATTGACGCCTCTGCAGACCAAGGCCCGCAGAGGACACCCGGCGTGTTGTCAAGGTACAGTTGGTTCCTGGCGCTCGGGCTCAACGCACCAGGGTCACGGTTGGCTCCGCCACCCCGGGGCCGTCCGGTAACCAGAACCCCGCCTGCGCCAGGTCGAACTCGGCGTCGGTAAAGCCCCACAGGGCCTGGATCTCGGTTGGGTCATAGCCCAGGCTCAGCCAGAGCAGGATGGTCAGTTGTAGCCAGGTCAGGCCGCGCTGCATGGTGGTAGTCATGGGTCCTCGGCGTAGTGGTAGCTGGCGCAGCCGCGGCCAGTGCGGCGCGAGGCCGGCAATAAAAAAACGGCCCGGACTGCCCCCGCGAGGGGGCGCCTGTCGGCCGAACGATACGCGGACCCGCCACAGCAGGCCGCCGCCAATGTCTATGAGTGGTTGTGCTGGTCAGGTTGCCAGCGAGGCGCGGGGTGGTTAAACAAAAACGGCCCGCGTATCGTAGGCGTGCCCGGTGCTGGGCACAAAAAACGGCTTGCGCGTCTCTCGATGAGAAACTGCTAAAGCCTACGATACGCGGGCCAAACCCGCCCTAATCTACAATTCCTGACAGGGGATATTATACCACGACGAGTGGCATTGTCAAGAGGGTAGTGCCGCTACCGCCGGGGCCACCGCTTCCTAGAAACTCGGCGCGCACGTCATGAAACCGTTCAATCCTGGTTTACTCTCACCACGGCCGGCTGCACGCGCTGGCGGTAGGCGGTCACCGCCTGGCGCGTGGTCACCCACCCGCGCTTGCCCTTCCAGGCCGGGATGAGCCCGGCGCGGAACAGCTTCTGGGTTTCGGGAATGGTCATGCCCAGCAAGGTCGCCGCAGCGGGTGTGGTAATCTCGTCGGTGGGGTCCGGGGTATACAGTGGCTCGCTCATGGGCCTATTTTACCCACAATCCATCATTTTGGCAAGTGGCGCACTCAGCCGCCGACCAGCCCTAGCAGCCCGGCCAGGGCCAGATAAGGGCCATAGGGCAGCCAGCGATAGCGCGTGGGGTCGCCGGACCACCGGCGGGCGACCAGCAGCGCCCCAGCCACCAGACCCGCGATGACCAGGCCCACCGCCAGCGGCCGCAGCAGCCCCGGCCAGCCCAGCACCAGGCCCACGAGTAAGGCCAGCTTGGCGTCCCCCAGGCCGTTCCAGCGCCGCCAGTAGCCGACCAGCCACAGCCCGCCGGCCAGCGCGCCGCCGGCCAGGGCCGGGAGCAGGCCCGGCTCGCCAACCGCGCCCGCCAGCACGGCCAGCACAATGGCCGGGTAGGTGAGGGCGTTGGGGATGCGCCGGTCGGCCAGGTCCACCGCCGCGCAGCCCAGCAACACGGCGGCCAAGTACGCGGCCGGGAC
>JAHJIN010000006.1 GCA_018823415.1 Chloroflexota bacterium
AGCCACCCCGACACCGGCACCTGGTATCCCACCAGCACCGTCGTCTTTACCTGGACGCAACCGGCCGGCGACCCGGCCGTGGTGAATGGCTACCGCTGGTACCTGGACCGCCACCCGGACACGGTGCCCAACGAGTTCAGCCAGGGGTTGACCGATACTACCACTTATCAGGACTTTAGCGACGGGTTGTGGTACCTGCACCTGCGCGCGCGTGGCCAGGATGGCGACTGGAGTGCCACGGCCCACCGCGCCGTGCGGCTGGACGGCCACCCACCCCAGGTGCAGATCGGGCTGAACCCACCGCCTGCCGACAACGGCGGCTGGTACAATACTTCCGTGACCGCCACCGTCACCGCCACCGACCTCTCGACCAGTCCCGGGCAGACCGGCTCAGGCGTGGCCAGCGTCGAGGTCAGCGCCGATGGCGCAACCTGGCAGCCCTACATGGTGCCCCTGGTCTTCAACACCGACCGGCCGCTGACCGCGCTGTGGGCCCGCGCCACCGACGCCGTGGGCCACACCTCAGAGCCGGTCTCGACCACGTTTGGACTGGATCTGACCGTGCCCACCTCGATCCCAGGGCCGGGCTGCTGGGACCCGGGCGGCGGTTGCGTGGCCGAGGCCTTCACCGATACGCTGGGCAACCAGTATCTGCGCCTGGCCGGCGAGGTGGACGGCTCGCTGTCGGGCCTCAAGGGCGTGGCCATCCGCGTCAACGGCACTGACTGGGTGCCGGCGACGGCGGTGGTCGGCAATCGCTGGTTTTTTACCTCCACCCAGGAGGTGGGCGCCGGCTGCCACTTGTTCGACATCCAGGCGGAGGACCGGGCCGGCAACGTGGAGCCGCTGCACCCCTTTGCCTCCGGCGTGGTCTGGCCGCCCCGTGAGACACCCGACCTCTCTGGCAGCAGCCTGGGGGCCACGCCGGCCACGGCGCGGCCCGGCGCGACTGTAACTGTGACTGTGGTCGCCCGCAACGGCGGCTGGCAGGAGGCCTGGGTACCCATCACGGCCGCGGTCCCGCTGGGCCTGGCTGTCCTGTCGGGCACCATCAGCAACGATGGGGTCTATGATCCGGCCGCCCGCACCGTCGCCTGGCCGCCGCGCACCCTATGGCCGGGCCAGGAGCGTCCCCTGAGCTTCCGCGCGCAGGTGGACGCGGGCCTGCCGGCCACGGCCCTGGTGGTGCGCCTGACCGCGTTGGGCACGTGGCCCATCGCCGGGGACTGTCCGCTGGCGGCGCTTCCGGCCTTCCTCGCGCATCAAACCGCCACGGTGGTCTCGACGACGGTGACGGTCAGCCCCACGCTGCCGGCCGGCGCCGACGTCGTGCCGCCGGTGCTCTATGGCCTGCGCATCGAGGGCCGGTCCACCACCGGCGTCCGGGAAGTGAGCCTGCACCTTAACGCGCTCCCCGATGCCCGCTGGATGTACCTGCGCGAGTGGACATGGGATGCTGATGGGGGAACGTGGGCCGTGGCCCAGGAAAGCGGTTGGCTGCCCTATCGCGCGTCCTACCCCTGGACTCTGTCTGAAGGCGATGGCGTCAAGTACCTGGGCGCGTGGCTGGCGGACGCTGTGGGGAACGTGTCGGTGCTGGACAGCCGGGGCCTGGCTTTTACCAACCTGCTGAACAGCCGGCAGGCCCTGGCCGCCGGGCAGCGCATCCAGTATCGGTTCCCGCTGCGCACCGGAAACCTGGCCGTCTGGAACGTCGTCGCTCACGCGGGCAACCCGGACCTGTACGTGTGGCAGCCGTGGAGCGGCTTCCGGCCCCCGTATGCGGCCGCCGGGACCGGCCTGGTGGATACGGTGGGCTTGTTGGCGTCCCGGTGGGGGCCGTACCTGGTGGAGGTCCAGGCCGAGGGGGACACCGTGTACCAACTCCTCCTGGCCGGCGACATCGCCCAGGGAGAATGTGCCCTGGCTGGCGTCACGCCGGAGCACCCCCTCACCGTGTCGGACCCGCTGAGCGCCGGGGGCGTAGTGGCCCCCGCGCCGCCCGGCTTGAGTCTCTATCTGCCTATCGTGATCAAGAATTACTAGCCAGAAGTGAGGGGTGTCATCGTGACAGAGAAACCAGTTGTCGAACGGGCGGTTCAGGAGGTCGAGCCTGTGACCCGGCCCTACGTCCCCAGTTGAGCCGATGCCCTCATCCGCTTCGTCCAGCGACTGCCCGGGCCCTGGCTCGCTTACTACCTGGGCGCGCGGTTGCCTTGTCTCCTCTGGGGCAGAGGATAGGTCTGGTTCTCGTGATGGTCTGTGTTGGTTTGATCATTCTTGGCAGAAAGCGCCCTAACTCGGCATGAACGCAGCGGCGCGATTTGCCCACTTGGGTTATAGTTCGAGAATGGTTCGGAGCCAACCCGTCCCCCTGGTTATGCACACGGTTCAGCGGGCACTTGACGACCATCGCGCCGCCGAACGCGAACTGCGGACAGTGCGGCTCGATGGAACCGACCCCGCTTGCGGCTGCGCTTGGGGGGCGGCTCATCTCGCGCCCCATTAGCGCGCCCTTGCTGGCTCAGAGAGTACCATCGACGAGGGAAATGATATGATAGATCCAGGGCTTGAAGGCAAAACTGTTCTTATCACTGGTGCAAACAACCCCTTTGGAATTGGCGCAGGAACCGCGCGGGCTTTCGCCGCCCAGGGAGCCAAAGTGTTCTTGACCTACCTGCGCGAGTTGCCAGAAGTGTACGGCGTGAATGAAGAAGAAGCAAAGGGGGCAACTACCCCCTCGGAAGCTTTTGGCAGATATCAGAATTCTCAAAATGCTGACCGGGTCATACGTGAGATACGGGAGCGGGGAGCGGCAGTTGAGGCAATGGAATTAGATCTGGTCCAAGTCGACCAAATACCAAGACTGTTTGATGCAGCAGAGGATACCTTTGACCAGATCGATGTCCTCGTGAACAATGCTACTCATTGCATGTATCCGGACAACGTGCTAGATACCACAGCGGAACGGATAGATAGGCACTTCGCTGTCAACACACGAGCGATCGTGCTTATGATACAGGAATTCGGTATCCGGCATATTCGCGCAAAGCGAACGTGGGGCCGGATTATCAACATAAGCACCGACTCGTACATCCATCTAGGGAACACAGCGTATGGTGCAAGTAAGCATGCGATGGAGAGCTACACACGAGCAGCA
>JAHJIN010000100.1 GCA_018823415.1 Chloroflexota bacterium
CCGTTGCTGGCCGCGACCACCAGCCTGGTGGAGTTGACCTTCAAGCAACTCACTCGCAAGGTGGAGAGCCTGTATAGCTTCCGGCGCTCCCAGTGCGATGCGGCCCACACATGCGCCTGCGCGCTGTGCAGGTGAAAGTCGCTCACTGTCTGGGCGCTGGTCCGCGACTTTGTCCCCTACCGGCCCGGGGCCCAGCATGCGGGTCAGAGTCCCGCCGAGTTGGCCGGGGTGGACCGCCAGGGACTGCCCTGGTTGCAGTACATCAACCTGAAATTGTCGGCGGTGGCGTGAGGCCAGATTGAACGCGCACTCGCTGACCGCACGGTCAGCCGAGTCCGCATGGGTCCGGGCCGCCAGCAGCGCGGGCGGAGTCCCCAGCGGGGCCATTAACCGGCTACTGGCCCCCCGGTAAGCCCCGGGACCAGCTCTGGGGGCTGGCTCACGGGCCGCATGAGGCTGGGCTGGCTCACCCACCGACTTTCAAACTATGCCAGCGGCGCACCTGGCTGCGGCGTTTGCAACTCGGCCGGTACGCGCTCCTCCATCGCGAGCACCAGCACGCGGACCTCGCGCCGGTGCTCGCCGCAGTGGTCCAGCAGCAGGGCTTTGCAGCGGCGCGGGTCTTCAATCACCGCTTGGCCGTATTGGGCCACGATTTCTCGCAGTTTTTGCCGTGGCAAATCGTGCATGGTCATCCTTATTGCGCTATCTCCAAACCCGGTCTACATAGCGACGCCAGTCCCTCGTCGGTGAGCTGCTTGCAGCCGGCCAGTTCCAGCTGAGTCAAGCTGAGAGCGCGCAAGTGGACCAGCCCGCGGTCCGTGATCCTGGTGCCGCGCAGGTCCAGCCGGGCCAGGTGGGGTAGCGTCCGCAAATGGACCAGCCGCCGGTCGGTGATGCCGGTGTAGGCCAGGCTCAGGCTGGTCAGGCCTGTGAGCACGCGCAGGCGGATCAGGCCGGTGTCGGTTACCGGGGTTCCCGTCAGGTCCAGGCTGGTGAGACCGTCAAACGCGCGCAGATGGGCGAGCCCCTCGTCGGCGATGCCCTGCCAGCGCAGGTCCAGGTGCCGCACCTGGCGGGGATCTGGCAATTCCTGCACCCACCGACCAAACGCAGCGCCGTCCACCCCATAGGGCCGCAGCCCCAACTCGTAGCCAGACGGCACCATCACGCTGCCGGGCGTGGCACCGATCTTTTCCCAGGCAGCGTCCGGGTCAGAGCAGGGACGGCTCAACACGTCGGCGCGCCAGGTGGACGAAAAGAGATACGGCTCGCCGGGCTGGAACGGCACGTTCAGGCCCAGGGCCAGCGCCCAGGACTCCACGGCCCAGCGGGCCGCGCCATAGGTCAAGGCCCGTTCGTCGGCCAGGCGCCGGGTCAATCGCGCTAGCAACAGGTCCGGCGGCTCGCCCGGCGGCGACGTTTGCAGGTCGGCCACCACGCGCTCTTCCAGGGCCGCCGTCAGCACGTTGATTTCCCGGCGATGCCCGGCGCACAGGTCCAGCAGCAGGGCCTTGCAGCGGCGTGGGTCTTCGATCACCGACTGGCCGTATTGAGCCACGATTTCCGTAAGTATCTGCCGGGGCTGGTCGTGCATGGCGACTTGTAGGCCTTTGTCTCACACGGTACGTTTCACGGCCACTGGATTTCTCGCCCTGGTCGTTGGAGCGACTGCACGCCCCGGGCCGTGACCCGTGCGCAGCCCCGCAGGTCCAATTCGACCAGGCGGCCCAGGCCGCGCAGGTAGGCCAGCCCGGCGTCCGTGATCCCGGCGCACCACGACAGGTCCAGCCGGGCCAGGTTGACCAGCGTGGTCAGCCGCGCCAGGCCCAGGTCGGTGACCTGGGTGCCCGACAAGCCCAGGCTGGTCAGGCCGGTGAGGCCGCGCAGATGGACCATGCCCCGGTCTGTGATGCGCCGGCACCAGAACAGGTCCAGGGCCACCAGATTGGACAGGCCGGCCAGGTGTGCCAGCCCATCGTCGGTGATGTCACCGTACAGCACCGGCAGATCCACGCGGTTCAGGCCGGCGAGTTGCGCCACCAGGGCCGCCAACTGCCGGTCGTCGATCCGGTTGGACCGGGGCGCAGGAGGGGCCATCGGCCGCTCACTGACGGCCGGGCGAGGGGGCAATCGCATTCCCAACGCCAGCGCCCACGATTCCACTGCCCAGCGCGCCGCTTCCTCGTCCAGGGCGCGATTGTCAACCAGCCGTTCCGTCAACCGTGCCAGCAGCAGCTCGGTGGGCACGCCGGCCGGCGACTGGTGCAGTTCCGCAGGTACTCCTTCCTCGACGGCGCTGACCAGGACGAATATCTCGCGCCGGCTTTCTCCGCAGAGGTCCATGAGCAGCGCCCGGCAGCGCCGGGGGTCCTCCCAGACCGAGGGACCATATTGCGCGACAATCTCGGCGAGTTTGCGGCGCGGCAGGTCGTCCATCACGATGACTTCTTGGCCCGCTGGACGCGCACGGTGACTGTCACCTCGGCCTCATCCTCGGTCGTGTCGATGATGATGCGGCTGTCGCCAGCCGGCGTTTCGCTCGCGTGGGACGGCGCGGCGAGGTCGGTCCGACAGATGTCGGCGCGGCACAGGATACCCAGGGTGATATCGTCTCCGCTCCCGGCCTGCGACGCCTCGGTGAGCCAGGTCGCCAGGCTCGTCTCCACCGCCTCCAGCCCGGTCGTGCGGACCAGATCCAGGATGTCTGGCCCCACCTGGACGAACGCCGCCTCGTTGACGAACGAGTTGGCATAGCCGTCGGTGGCGAGCAGGATCAGGGCCGGAGACGGAGGCACGAGTGCCTGGAACCGGATCTGCACGTCGCGCCAGGCATCCGGCGAGCAGAGGGACGTGGTCTGGTTGGCAAAGAGCCGCTCGTCACGCTCGATGGGCCGGGTCACCTGCCCGTCTTGGCTCACTACCAGGATGTCGCCATCGCCCAGTTGCAGGTACAGGACGAATGTCTCTGCCACCAGGACGGCCAATACTGTGGAGCCATAGGCCAGCAGTGGGTTCGCGGTGACGGCCTCGCGCGCGGGAACGCCTTTTTGTCCTTCCAGAGTCCCTAGCTCGTCCGGCGTCAGCGGCGACTGCCGAATGTGTTCGGCCACGGCCTCTTGCCACCGCCGTACGATCTCCCGGGGCAGCCGGTCCTCGGCCGTCCGCTTGATGGCGGTGAGGTTGGCCGGGTCCGGCTGGCCGTCTAACAGGTCCTGGATCACCCAGACAGCAGTCTCTACCGCCAGATCGGCGCCCACGTGGCTGCGAAAGTACCGGGGGCTGCCGTGCCCGTCAGAGACAGCCAGAATCAGCGGCGCCCCCAGGCCCGAGGCCGGCAGCCACCGGATGGCGTCCTGGTCGGGCAGATCCCCGCGCACGTGCGCCGCCCCCCGCACCGACTGACCGATGGCGCACCACTGTGCGGCACGCCATTGCGGTTGGGGTTGCTCGTTCCCCATGTTTGTCCCTTTCACCACACGTCCAGCGCGCTGTCCGGCTCGTCATCGACGGTGGGAGTGGGCACCGGCACGTTTGCAGCCGCCGGCGCGGCGGTCCCGGCTGCCTGGCTGGCCGGCGCAGAGGCCGACTTGAGCACGGCCGTGGAAACCCACTTGATATACTTGACCAGCGATTCTGGATTGTTAGCCTGGAGCGGCTTGAGTTCCGGGTGGCCGATGAACTTTTGGAGCACGTCGTCGTCTGCGTCCTCACCGATGGAAATGGCGATGCGCACGGATTTCTTGCCCCAGGGCTGGTCGGTCAGGTCATTCAGACCCTTGTTGAAATCGTCTGTGGGCTGGCCGTCCGAGATGAGGACCAGCACCGGCGGCAGCGCGCGGTCGGTCATGGGGGGGATCTTGAGTTGCTCGGCCACCATCGAGAGGGCCTTGCCCATGTCTGTCACGCCCTCAGCGCTCAAGTCGTCCCACTTGAAATCTTCCACCGGCGTGGGTTGAGAGATGTGCCATTGCGCGCCGTTGGAGAACTTGACCGCGCGCACCAGAACCTGGGCGTTGGGGTTCTCGTCGGCGACCTTTTGCATGTGAGGGATGGCCTCACGGATGGCGTTGTTCAGGGCCTGGATCTTGCCGTCGGAAGCCATCGAGCCGGAGCAGTCGGCGATCCAGATGAAATGGAGTGGCCGGGTGGCCAACTCCCCGCCGGGTCTCTTGCGCATGTTCGTACCTCCTCGTGTATTGTTCAGGCACGGCGCGAATCTCGCTCCGCGCTCAGACACATTATATCACAGACTGGTGATCGATTCCATAGCGCGATCTTGACAGCCAGCACCGGCTGTGCTATAACTCGCCTGACGAGAGATCACCCTCCCGCAGGTTTAGCGCCAGTTTCGAGGGCCGACGTGCTTCAAGGTCATTCGGATAGGATCTGCGAATCGCCTTTCCAACCTGCGGGAGGGTCTGCTGAGCAAGTTTGAGGTGATGAGATGACTGCACCGGACCGATTCTCGACATCTGGCCCTGATTGGGCGATCATACCATTCGATGCAGCTGACCCGGCCCACGTCGCCGCCATCGCAGCCATCTGGACAGGCGCGTGCGGCCCGGACCTGGCTCTGGCGCCGGACACGGTGCTGTACCATACGTGGTCTGTCACCGGTGCCGTCCAGGCCGGACAACTGGCCGTCTGCGATGGCCAACCGGTGGGCGTGGCGCTCGCCAGCGCGTTCCCGGATGACCCGGCCACCGCCATGCCCGACCTGGGTTGGATCGACGCTATCGCGGTTCTGCCGGCCCATCAGCGCCAGGGCATCGGCAGCGCGTTGCTCGCCTGGGCCGGGGACTGGCTGCGCGACCAGGGTTGCTCGGCCGGCCAACTCGGTGGCAGTTTGCGGCCGTTCGCCCCAGGCCTGCCGACCGCGCTGGGCACGGCGGCGTTCTTTTACCGCCGAGGCTATGAGGACGCCCATCACACCTGGGACCTGGCGGCTGACCTGACCGACTATTCACCTGCCACCGGCGCGCTAGCTGTCACCTGCCGGCCAGCGGAACCAGGCGATGGGGACGCGCTCCTGGCCTTCTGGCAGCGCGAGTTTCCCGGCCGCTGGCGGTTCGAGTACCAGGAGCATCTACGCGAGGGGGGCCGGTTGTCCGATTACCTGCTCCTGTGGACGGATCGCGGCGTAGATGGCGCGTGCCTGCTGACCCTGGAGAATTCGCTGCGGCCGGTGGAACGGTTCTTTCCGTACGGGCTGCCGCGACCGTGGGGTCAGCTTGGCACGGTGGGGGTGAGCCAGGATCGCCGGGGCCGGGGCTATGGCCTAACGTTGGTGGATGCCGGCCTGCGCCGTCTGCGGGACGGCGGCGTTCGCGGCTGCATCATCGACTGGACCAGCCTGCTGGACTGGTATGGCCGGTTCGGATTTGCACCGTATCGAGAATACGCCATGCTGTACAAAGACCTGGCCTAGCGCGATAGCTGCCAGTGAACGTCCAGCCGAGGCAGGTCCACCTGGCGCGCGACCAGGACCAACTCGCTGTTGAGGGGATATTCGCGCCGCAGCCGGATGCGCGCTTCCAGGTCCAGCTCGGGGAGCAGCACCTTGCCCCGGCCCCCGTCCGCTTCGACCAGCACGCCCGGGCCGCGCCAGTCCGGGTGCTGCATGAGGTAAACCAGCGTCCAGTGCCGGCGTGCCCATCGTTCGGCCCGGCGCACGCTGCCGGTCACAGCGGCGGCCGCTCCCACGCGCTCCAGCACGTCCGGCGCTGTCAGCAGCGCCTCATCGGCCAGGTACGCGCGCAACTGCTGGTGAGTCACCAGGTCCAGGTAGCGGCGCAAGGGGCTGGTGGCCTGGACGTATATCGGCAATCCCAGCCCGGCGTGGGGGCCGGGCATGGTGCTTTGCTGGCTAGGCTGGAGTCGGCGCCGCATGGCAAACATGCCGGCCAGGTCGGTGGGGCGGTCGGGTATGTCCGGCGGCGCCTGGATGGTGTAGGGCAGGGGGATGTCGTGCTCCAGCGCGAACCGGCCCACAGCCTCGCCAGCCAGGAGCATGGCCTCGCGCACCAGGGACCGGCTGCGCAGCGGCGGCAGCGGCCGGATGAGCACCTCCCCGTCAATGACGCGAATGCGCACCTCGGGCAGGTCCAGCTCGATGGCACCCTGCGCGCGGCGTCGACCCTCGCTGGCCTGGGCCAGTTGGTGCAGGTCGCGCAGCAGCGGTTCCTCTTCAAGCCGGGCCTCGACCTCCTCGTAGCTCAGGCGCGTCACCCGCACCCAGCTCGGCATCACCTCTACGCCCACGACAGCGCCGGCCTCGTCCAGGTCCAGGCCAAAGGAGAGGGCCGGGGATACGTCGAGGAGGCCCAGGCCCAGGCTGCGCACCGCCGAGGGCGGCAACATGGGCACCATGCCCTCTGGCAGGTACAGGGTGGCGCCCCGGGCGCGCGCCTCGCGGTCGGCGGGGCTATCAGGCGGCACCAGCGCCGCCACGTCGGCCACGTGGACCCACAGGCGCGACCCGTCCAGGCTCAGGGCGTCGTCTGGGTCCTGGTTGCCCTCGTCGTCGATGGCCAGGGCCGGCAGATGTGTGAGGTCTACCCGGTCCTCGGCCGCCAGCGCCGGCACGTCGACGGCCGGCGGCTCAGTGGGCACGCCCACCCGCAGTGGGTACGGATCGACCATGTGGTCCCAGTGGCCCAGTTCCAGCAGCAGGGCGTGGGCGTTTTCGGGGGTGACGGCACGACCCAGTTCGCGCAGCACGCGGCTGGTGTCGCGTTGGCCCAGCGCCACGGCTTCCACCTCTTCCAGGTACAGCGCATCGGCTGGCGCGATCTGGCCGGCCTGGGCTCGTTCTATAAAGGCGTCCCAGGCGGCGGCCTCGACGGCCCGGGCCGCGCGCCGGGCTTGCTCCTGCGCCACCTCGTCCGTCGAGCGCGCCACGACCTCGGCCGGCGTCCCCCGGAAGTACAGCCCATCGGCCACCAGTTGCCACGCCGCCCAGGCCGTGGCCGGCGTATAGGCCCCATAGGCCAGCTCGGCCAACTCGACCAGGTCCGTGGTACCGCCGCACAACAGTTCCCAGGCAGTCTGGACCTCACCAGCCTGCGCGCGCAGATCGGCCAGGGCGCGCAGGGGGCCGGGGTGCAGCAAGGTCACGTCTTTGGGGCGCACGCTGCGGGTTTCGCCGCTGGGCAGCTCGATGGTGAGTTTACCAGCGGCCTGTCGCACGCGGGCCGGGCGGTCCTTGTAAAGCACCAGACTGTCGGGGCCGGGCACGGCGTCGGTCATGGATCCTCCAATGTTCAGGCCAGCCGACGCTGCACCCGCTGCACCAGAAAGGTGAGCCATGGCGATGGCTGTTTTTTGTCGGCAAAGGACCAGCCTTTCCAGGCTCGATACATGGACGAGGCGGTGTAGCGCCCGGCCTCGTCGGCCTGGCTGGTGATGACCGTGACCATCTCGTGCAGGCGCGGGTCGTCGCGGACAAAGGGCAGGCGGCTGAGCACATCGGTCACGTGCAGGATGTCATACCAGACCAGGGGGTATTTGAGCTTGCAAAAGTCGGTGCCCATGCCGAACAGGAAATACTTGCGCTCGCGCCGGTGCTCCCAGTGGTTCAGGAGCATGGCAGCGCCAGCGCGCGTGGCCGGGCTATCGAACTGGCCGGGCGCGTGGGCCAGCGCCTTGAGCGCATAGACGTTGGCGATGGGGCAAGGGTCGGTGCGTCGGCCCGGCCCTTTGAACTTGCCCAGCTCGGGCGCGGCGACGCAGCGCCAGCCGTTGTCATCGACCAGGCCGGCCAGATGGGCCACGGCCCGCTGCACACGCTCGTCGTTTTCCAGCCCCATGACCAGCAAGGCATAGAGCAGCGTGGGCGCATCGCACGCGACCCAGGTCCACGTGTCTTCGCCTGTCCCGCCGAATGTCCTGGGGATATTGAGTTGGCTCTGGAACGCGCCCTCGGGCGACTGGTGAGCCAGCACGGCTGCGATGACGGTCGCCATGCCGGGGTCCGTGGCGCGCACGCCGAAATCGGCCAGGGTGCTGAGCTTGTAGATGGGATGGCCGGCGTCATTGTGGCGCTTGAACGCATAGCCGGGCCACGCGGCGGCCTCGGCAATCATGGCCTGCACCTGGGGGTGGGCCAGCATGTCCGCGTGAGCAACCTGCACCACCGGGTCGTCCCGGGGCCGGTCCAGCAGGTCTACCAGCGTGCGATAGCGGGTCCACGGTTCGTCCGAGGTCAATATCCATTGGGTTACGTCTGTCATGGTATCCTCCCGGGTGTATTCTGGGGGCATTATACCCCGGATGTATGACAGTTTATGGCAACTTTGTTTCCTGGCCGGTGGCCGGGTCCACGGTGAGATTGCCCAGGCCCAATTCGCGCACGGCGCCCGGGCACTTTACGGCCGGCGGGGCCAGCACCTCCAGCGTGTTGGTCGACGACTCGACTCCCCGGGCCAGGCCCAGGGCCAGCACCAGGCCATCGGCGTCCAGCAGGCCCACCACCTGACCACGATGGAGGCGTTGGTCGTTCCACACGATCAGATCGTGCAGCGGCAGGCGCACCGGCCGGGCCGGGGCGAAATAGTCGCGCCAGCGGGCCTGCCGGGCCGCGATGCGCTGTTCCTGGGGCCGGGGCACGGTCAGCGATGACACCTTTTGCTCGATGAGGCGCACCCGGCCGTCGCGCCGCAGCGGGGCCACAATGGGGAGCAGTTCGCGGCCCCGCCCGGCGACCAGCGCCACCACCACGGCCGGCCGCAGCAACTCGATCTTCCAGCGCTTGAGGGCCACGCCGCCCACGGCCGAGTCCACCAGGCCGGTGGTATCCACCACGATGGTCTCGGCGCCCAGCGCCAGGGCTTGCTGCTGGAGCCTGAACGCGCTGACGACGGCCGGCAAAAAGTGTCCGCGCGGCGAGATCGAGCCGACAAAGCGCTGCCAGACCCGGTCGGGGTGGGTGGAGACGCGCAACCCGACGGTGGTGGGCGGTCCCAGGGTGCCCTGGCCCACGTCCAGGTCCAGGTGCGCGACGCCGGGCCGGCCAGCCGTCACCAGCGCATCGAACAGGGCATAGGCCAGCGTGGTCTTGCCGCTGTCGGTCCCGCCGACGAGCATGATGGTGCCGTGGAGGTTGTCCAGGTCACGGAGCAGAGGGTTCATGGTCACACAGATGAAGAAACCCGTTTTCTCATACGGATGGGAAACCGGGTTTCTGATCTCAGCCCGGCAGCACTAGCCGCAGGGCCATGCGAGCGACGCGGGGCAGGTCGCGCCAGGTTTGCCAGCGGGTCAGCGTCCGCAGGATCCGGCTGGGCCGCATGTAGAACCGGCGATACGCCTCGTGCCATTTGCGCGTTTGCAGCTCGGCCGTCGTGGCGCCCATCTCGTAGCGGGCCGTGCTCTCAAAAAAGGCATAGTCCTCCCAATCGTCCACCAGCAACCGGCCGCCGCCTTCCTGGATTTGCTGGTAGACGCGCGTGCCGGGGAACGGCGTGAGCATGGAGAAATTCGCCACCACCGGGTCCAGCTCGATGGCGAACCGGATGGTCTGCTCCATCGTTTCTTCTGTCTCGCCGGGCAGCCCGATGATGAAAAAGCCGATGGTCTCCAGGTCCACCTCTTTGGCGGCTCGGAACGCGGCGCGGATCTGGTCCAGCGTCAGGTGCTTGTCGATGCTGTCCAGGATGGCCTGGTTGCCGCTCTCGACGCCAAAGGCGGTGCGCTTGCAGCCGGCGGCTTTCATGTGGGCCAGCAGGTCCTTGTCGGCCAGATTGGCCCGGATGCCGTTGATCATGATCCAGGGCACGTGGTTCAACCCTTCGGCGATGAGCAGGTCGCAGATGGCGTGGACGCGCTTGCGCTGGATGTTGAACGAGTCGTCCAGCACGCCGATTTCCTGCGCGCCCAGGTCGCGGACCAGGTGCCGCCACTCGGCCACCACGTGCTCGGGCGAGCGGACGCGGTACCGGGCCGGGTAGATGGACTGGGAGCAATAGGCGCAGCGATATGGGCAGCCCCGGGAGGTCATGATGCTAAAGCTCCGGGCGCCCTCGACAGTATCCAGGGTGGGCTGGAGGTTGGTGTACTCGGCCATGCGAAACAGGCTATAATCCGGGAGTGGCAGCGTGTCCAGGTCCTTGATGGGGGGGCGGTCGGGGTTATGGATCACGGAACCGGCCGGCGTCTGGAACGTGATACCCAGCACAGAACCCAGATCGGCATGTTGCTCCAGCACCGCGCACAGTTCGGCCCACGTCTCCTCGCCCTCGCCGCGCACGACAATGTCGACCTCCGGTCGGGCCGCGCTTTCTTCCGGCAGCACCGAGGGGTGCGGGCCGCCCAACACCACCGGGATGTCGGCGTCCACTGATTTGACCTCGGCCGCGGCGCGCCAGGCCGCCTTGACCTGGGTGGTGTTGGCGGTGATGCCCACCACGTGGGGCTGCCACTCGCGCACCACGTCGACCAGGGACACGGTCTCTATGTCGCCGTCGTAGACCCGGGGCTCGTCGCCGCGCTGGCGAGACACGGCCCCAATATACGCCAGACCCAGCGAGGGCTGGGTCCGCACGTCGATGGGGAGCTTGGACTTGGGATTGACCAGCAGCACGCGCATCTAGTGAATCCCGTGGGCGCGCTCGGCTTCCTCTTCCATCTGGTCGAGTCGGGTATAATAATCGGGGAACTCGTTGAGGTGGGCCAGCGCGATCTTGCCGGTCATGATCGGGTCGTCGTTGGTGACGTTGGTCGCCGGGTCTTGGGTGCCGTGCTCCAACTCGACGTCGAGACCCATGCGGAACTGTTCTACGTCGAATTTTTGCCAATCGATACCCAATGTCGCGCCGATTTGCTTGGCTTGCTCAGTCGTGAAATGCTTGGAACCCATGTGCTGAACCTCCTGTTATTGACTTTTTATGCGCATGAACTGTGTTATGGTGCGTACCCATTCGCCCAGGGACAACTGGAGCGGCTGGATGCGCTGTTTGAGGGCGATGCCCTTCCAGAACTTGTAGACGAACCAAAAGGCTCGGTTGGACGGCAACTTGATGAGCTGCCGGGTCAGCGGCCGCAGGAACGGAAACTCGACGGTGACGCCCAGGAGCTTTTGCAGGTTTTCGATCTGGCGCTTTTCGCCGGGCGGAAACTGCAATACGGTAACGTCGCTCACGCTGTCGGACACGCTGTCGAAATCGCCCAGCATATAGCCTTCTTGCAAGGCAAACTCGCCCAGATCGGTCTTGGGATAGGGCTGGTAGAGAAAGACGTTGGCATAGGCCGGGCGCAGCCGGACGTTGAATTCCAGGGTTTCCCAGTCAGTGGCGAGCGTGCCGGTGGGCAGGCCCACCATGTTGTTGGTCATGAACCGGATGCTATGCCGCCGGAGCGTGTCGCACGCGGCGATGATCTCGTCCTTGGACATGTTGCGCTTGAGCACGCGGTTGCGCAGATCGTCGTTGCCGGCTTCCACACCCAGGCTCACGCTCACACATCCGGCTTGCTTGAGCACCTCGACCATGTGGTCGTCCACCAGGTTGGCCCGGACCTGGCACCAGAACGGTACGCCCACCACCCGGGGATATTTGACGGCGAACTCTTCCAACCATTGGGGTAGCATGCTGAACGTGTCGTCGGTAAAGATGACGAATCGGTATGGATACGTCTCTTGTACGTGTTGCATCTCGGTCAGCAGGTTATCCACGCTGCGCCGTCGCACGCGCTTGCCCTTTTCGCGATAGAGTTGGCCGTAGGCGTGGTTAAAGCAGAACGAGCAGTTGTAGGGGCAGCCCCGGCCGGCCAGGAACGGCTTGATGGGGCTGTTGCGGCTGGCCGGGTGCGCATCGTAGAGGGGCTGGCGGTCCGGCATGGGCAGCGTGTCCAGGTCCTCGATGAGGGGGAGCAGTTCGTTGCGGACCACCTGACCGTCCTGCCGCATCCACCAGTTGGGGATGTCGGCCAGCGAGCGTTTGCCCTCCAGCGCGCCGACCAGGTCCACGATGGCGTACTCGCCCTCGCCGATGCAGACGCCGTCCACGCCGTCTTCCTCGATGATCTCGGGGAAAAAGGTGGGATGCGGCCCGCCGAACGCCGAGAACACGCCGGGCACGACCTCCCGGATGGCGCGATTCAGTTCCAGGTAGTGCTTTTGCGTGCCGGTATAGACCGTATAGCCCACCAACTGGGGCTGGTACGACCGAGCCACGGCCACCGGGTCCTCCTCTGTAGCGACGACCAGGCGCACGTCGTGGCCGGCCTCCTTGAGCATGGCCGACAGGTATGCCAGGCCCATGGGCTCGCTGTCGATAACTTTGATGGCGAACAGGATACGCAATGGTTGACCTTTCGTGAAACGGGATGAGTCAAACTTGGTGCGTGTCGTTCACTGGCCGCACGGCCCGGCAAAATCCAGCCGGTGCAATTCTACCTCGTTGGGCGGCTGCAATGGCCCGCTGTGGATCCACAATCCGTAAAACACGGCGGTTCCGTCGCCGTTCCAGTCCAGCCGGCTGAGTTGGGCGCCATTGGGCTTGCAGCGGTCTGGCCACTTTTCGCAGTCATTGTACCACGTCACCCGCTCGATGTCTGTGAACGCCGGCGTCGAGACGTACAGGTCTGCCTGGTAGCCAAACCCGACCTGTGGCCCTTTCATCCACGCGATCCGGGTGCCCGAGAACGAAAACTTGGCAAACTCTTCGTGCTGGAATGGCGTGGTTTGAAGCACCTTGTTCGTGTCCGGACAGTTTTCCCCCTCGCAGCGCCACTCGTAGGTGTAGAGGTCCAGCTTGTTGCCGGTGCCGGCCGAGTATAGCAAGGTATAGGTCCCAGCGTCGTTCCGTTGAATGTCGTGCGGCTCGTAGTACATCTGGCCGTTGGGCTCGCCCTCGAAACGCTTGAGGAAATGCGCGTCGCCGTTTTCATCCACGGACAATTCGTTAAAGACCATCCGGGCCAGGCCAAAATCCTGCAATGGCTTGCCAGACTCGTACCGCAGCGGATAGACGTACCACTGACCATCGTTCGACATGCCGGTGTTCTGGACGCCCTGGCCGGCGGCCACGTTCGTCAGCCGCGAGTAGCGCCCGGTGCAGACGTTCAAGGCCCAGATGTCGTTGTCCCAGCCAAAGCTCGGCGCGTTTTGGAGCACCTTGTGGCCGCTGTTCTCGTTTTCGGCCTTGAACAAGATGACGGGCTGGGTGGGGTGCGCCTCCGGGTCGCCCTTCCAGTGTACCGCCGGGGACTGGCCGTCGTCGTCCAGCGGGAAATTGACGCCCAGGATGTTGTGTCCGTAGCAGGTGAGGCAGCGCCGGTTCTCGCCGTGCTCGTCCATCACCCAGATATCCCAGGTGTCGCGGTCCACGTAGACCAGGTCGGCGTCCGGCAGGCACGGGCTGTCCCACTCGATCCAACTCGGGCCGACGGCGTTTTCGAGCAGGACCATGTCGCTCTTGACGGCGCACGGGGAGACGCCGGGAGTGGCGGTGGGGCCGGCTGGTTGCCTATCCTCTGCCGCGCAGCCCACCACGCTCAACAGGGCCAGGCCCAGCACGATGATGGCCAATGCGATGCGGCTGGTTCGGCTCACAGCTTTTTCCTCATGTGCACGCACTCGAACGTCTGGCCGCCGATGTCGCCCATCGTGCGGTCGAATATCTGAAAGCCAGCCCCTTCATAGGCCCGGATGGCCCGCTGATTGAACACCGCAACCCCCAGCCGGGCGTATTCGCCCCGGTAGCCGCAGTGCTGGACGGCAAACTCGGCACACGCGGACACGAATTCGGCCCCCGACCCACGGCCTACCAAGTCCGGCCGGAGCCCAAACCCCACCCACAACTCGCGGCTGTTGATGAGCGCGTCGTTGCCGTACTCGTCGTACTCGGTATGATGCCCGTCCGCGTCAAAGAACTCGATGGATAGCTCACCAACCAGTTCTCCGGCCTGGTTCAGAATGGCAAACACCCCCCGACCCCAGCCTGCGGCGTCCAGCATGTGCTCGGCTTCGTTCGTATAGTCATAGATGGCATACTCGCCGTCATACTTCCACGACTCTACGATGGTGGTGGCGTATTCCCGGGTCATGGGGACAAAGATATAGCTGGTCATCTAGCCCTTGTCATAATGTACTGGACAGACGGGCGCAACGTTATAGCATCACACGTCGTGGCTTGACCCGGCATTCTTCGGCCCGGACGATGGCCGTGAGCCGCTGGGCTGCCGCGTCCAACTCGCCATGCTGATTGATCACCACATAGTCGAATTCTGGCAGCGCGGCCATCTCTTCCCGGGCTTTGCGCAAACGATGCGCCAGGGCCGTGGCAGTTTCGGTCTTGCGTTGCCGCAGCCGCGTCTCCAGTGCCGCCCACGACGGTGGCGTGACGAATACCAGGATGGCCTCTGGCACCAGTTGGCGCAGGGTGCGCGCCCCCTGAACATCGACGCGCAGCACCACGTGGTTCCCGGCATCAAGGGCCGCCTTGACATCGGCGCGACGGTTGCCCTTGTAATCATCATACACCAAGGCCCACTCCAGGAACTCGCTGGCCGCGATCATGGCCTGAAAGCGTTCGGTCGTCACAAAGTGATAATCCCGGCCATTGACCTCGTCGGGGCGCGGGGGGCGCGAGGTGACGGTGGGCACAAAGCACAGCGGGCAGCCCAGTTGCACGGCCCGGGCAATGACGCTGTCTTTGCCAGCCCCTGACGGGCCAGACAGCACCACCAGCAGTCCCGAGGCCAACGAGAGGTCCGGCCAGGCTGTCACCGGCGGGTTTTCAAGTGTGAGCACGGGCGCTCCTTATCGCAAAACAACGGTCAGGCCGGGCCTGATCCGTTGTCGAATCAGCATAATCGTTCGGCCGCCACGATCAACCCTAGACCAGTCGCGTCAACTCGGCGGCGGTTCGTTTCATGTCCAGAAACACCAGGCCCAGTTTGGCATCCTGGCGGGCCAGGGCTGTCAACACGGCGTCTTCGCCCACAGCCATCAAGATCACATAGCCATTATCGCCCTTGACATACACCTGGTCCAGCACGCCCCGGCCCAGCTCACGGGCGATGCGCTCGCCCAGGGAAAGCATGGCTGCGCTCATGGCCGAGACCCGGTCTTCTTCCACATCGCGGGGCAACGCCGAGGCCATGATTAGGCCGTCTACACTTACCACCGCCGACGCTTCCACATCTGGGGTGCCGGCTTGCAGCGACTTGAGTTGGCGCACCATTTCTTCTGTTCGCGTGGCCATTCTACGCCTCTTGGTTGGGGATTGACCGGCCGATGATGCGCCGGTGCACTAGTTGTCGTCCCTGCCAGCACCGGGCACCGGGACTGGTGGGGTGACATTGCGGGTTTGTCGGCGTCTACAATGATTGCCGACCCTCTAAAAAGTTGACTACCAGCTTGTTGAACTCGTCTGGTTTGTCCAACATGGGAAAGTGCTTGCACTTTTTCATCTTGATCACGGTCGCCGTGCGCACCCGAGCCTTGATCAGATCGACCTGGCGCGGATCGACAATGTTGTCGCGCTCACCACACACGGCCAACACCGGGATGTCTAGCAGCCCAATACGCGAACTCAGATCCATGCCACGCAGCGATTGCATGCTGCGATAGCTAGAATCGCGCGTCACCTTGAGCGCGTCGTCTAGGATCTCCTGGTACCATACCTGCCAGCTCGACGAGAGCCACATGGCAATGACCTTGATCACCAGATGACCCAGCACTCGACCCACAATGAACGCCGACGCAGTGAGTGGGTTATTGATAATCCCAATAATGGGACTGACCGAGCTACCTTCTACTACAGCGCCCACCAACACCAGTTGACTGACTTTTTCGGGGCGGTCCAGGGCCATTTTGAGCGCGACGGTGCCGCCGGTCGAGTGCCCTATGAGCGTGGCCCGGGTCAGGCCCTCTTCTTCCATGAACTTGTCTACCAGGTCTGCAAAATTGGGCACGTTGCAGCGCTCGGGCAGCTTGTCCGAGTCGCCAAAGCCCCACATATCCAGGGCATAGACCCGGTAGCGGCTGGACAGGGCTTCCATGGTCGCCACCCAATAACGCCAGGAGCCCAGCCAACCGTGCAGACAAATGACCGGCTCGCCGCGCCCCATGACCTCGTAATGGACGAGTCCACCATCGATGATTACCGAGCCCACGGTATGTCCCTCTCAGTTGGGATGTTGCTAATCCTCCCAGGCATCCCAGTCCCCGCGATAATTTGGATTGGTGTGGGCCACGCCTTTTTCCCATAACTCGGGGGTCTCGCGCCGGCTCACGTTGCGTTCAATGGTGGTGTGCCCATCGCGATAGACCAGGATCGTGCCCGACTCGATGGTCCGCGCCGGATAGATCACCAGTCCAGAACCCAAACGGCAATCGTGGCCCACCGCGCCCCCCACAATAGGTAGCCCGACTTCTTGCAGGCGTCCCCGGTTCATGGTGCGGATGGGGTGTCCCAGTAGATTCAGGTCTGTAAAGCAGGTATTGGCCCCGATAAAGCTGTTGCGCCCAATCACGCAGCCCTGCAAGCACGAGTTTTGCGCCACCGTCGAGTTTTCCATCATGGTGGTCGCGAACAAGGCCGCGCGCATGGGCAACCAGCAACCATCGCTGACCACGCTCACAAAGATCTGGCAGCCCTGCATAATGTTCACGTTATCGCCGATGAGGCTTTGAGCAATTACCGCACCGGGGCCAATCGTGACATTATTACCGATTGTGGTAGGCCCCACGATCACTGCCGTGGGGTCGATCTCGCAGCGTTTGCCTATCTTGACCAAGGCCCGGGTCTGCATATAATGCTTGCGTTCCCAGATCACGTGCAGGGCTATACGCAGTCTAAAACGCCAGCGGTATTGCTCTTTGAGCGCGCGCCGGGCTTCGCTGTATGGGCCACACAAGGTATTGGCCAGCAAGATGTGCACCCAACTGCAAATGGGCAGAAAAGCGCGCAGCGGTACCTGATAGACAAAATCGCCCGAGTCCACCATATAACGCGGCACGTTATACAGCCCCAGTTCCAGTGGTTCGCTGTCGATAACCAGAGGGGCCGGCTCGATCTCAGCCGGCCAGTAGGGGTAGTACCACATGTCGCCCCAGTAATAATCTCCTTTGCGCTTGATATCATCTTGCAAATGGAGAATATGCTGGGTGATGGTGGGATCGTCCAGGCGAAAGGCGATTCGACAAGGAGCGTTGAGGCGCCGGGCCTGTTCGATGAACGTTTGGATCAGCAGTTCGTTAAAGTAAATGTTGGCTCGATAGATCAAGAGCTCGCCGTCGTAGGGCGGAATATCCTCAAAAGAAACCACCGTGAACTCGTTGGTGCAATACTTGACCAACAAGTCACGCTGGTGCAGCCACAACGGCTTGTTCAACACGCGCAGGTCGCGTGCTGGCTCGTTGAACGGCGAGATGCGGCGTCTATCTTGCAGTATGATCTTGCGCATCATGCAACCCCCATCACGGGGCGCCGACCAGAGGCAACGAATCATCCCTCCCGTGTGGGGATCGGGTCGTGAGAGCTACGGCCATGGATCGCCGGCTCTAATCCATGGGTGTCTTGTCGATGTTAAAGCGGCAGTCATGATCCCCGCTCATCATGCAGATAGACTCCATGACCCGGAAATTCTTGCCACCGCTGAGCCAGTTTACAGACTCTTGCAAAATGCCCGTGGCCAGAAAGCAGGTGGGGCGGTCCATGGTATCCTTGCGCCCGGTGCATTCGGGGCACACTTCGATCACATACACAAACTGGTCTTTTTCCTCGATGACATAGGCTACCATGTCACTGAATTTGTCAAAGGTTTCGGCTACAGCATTGATCCCGATTTTCAGTTTCATGCCCAGGGGCATGAGCCGAAAAGCCAGGTCTGCCAGACCCAGCAAGGGACCAAACTCTTTGAGGCCATACTTGAACGTGGACCGGCCGGCGCGCAGCAACAGCCCACGGCCGCCGCGCGGCCCATAAAAATCCAAGATGGCCTGGCTCAACCGGGCATAGTCCTCGAAGGGAAACTGGTTCTCCAAATCTCGAGGGGGATAGCTACCAATATAGTGCTGCATCTGAGCCATGTTCAGAATGGCATTTACGCCATTGGTGCCCATGATCTCTTCCATCACCGTAAGAAAGATGCGGCCCATGATATTGGGATGATAAAGCCCAGATTCAGAGGCAATACTCAGTGGGCCTGTCGAGGCTTCGAAGGTTGTCACGGAGGCTGTATCTTCAGTCATGGGTGATTGCGGCCACAGACACGTGTAACGCTCCGGCCTATGACCTTTCCCTCCTTTCTCATCTCATCTCTTGCTAGTCCGTCTGTACCTAGTACACGGGCCGCACCGCTGTCAAGCACGTCAGCGGGCGCCGCAGTATTTAAACCAGCCGAGTGAGTTCGGCCGCAGTTCTCTTCATATCCAGAAACACTAGGCCCAGTTTGGCATCCTGGCGGGCCAAGGCTGTCAGCACGGCATCCTCGCCCACGGCCATCAAAATCACATAGCCGCTGTCGCCTTTTACATACACTTGGTCGAGTACGCCACGTCCCAGCTCGCGCGAAATGCGTTCACCCAATGACAGCATGGCTGCGCTCATGGCCGAGACCCGGTCCTCTTCTACATCCTGGGGCAATGCAGAGGCCATAATCAGACCATCTACACTCACCACTGCAGAGGCTTCAATGTCTGGAGTACCGGCCTGTAGGGCCTTGAGTTGTCGCACCATCTCCTCTGTCCGTGTGGCCATATATGTCCCTCCTTGAACAACTCGAAATGGAACGCTCGCTGCAAAACCAGGATCAGGCTCAATCTTCCAGGTGCCAGGCATCCTGGATGCGGCGCATCGCAACGTTGGTCAATCGGCGGTATGCCTTGCGCGACGACAACAACAGTACCAGCAGCACTTGCTCGTGCTCGCTCACGGCAACAGACCGGTAGACGAGGAGCCGTTGGTCACTGTCTCGAATGGTAACCTCGTCTATGGGCGCCAGCTCCAGTTGGCTTTGCACGCGCTGTACGGCATGGCTCAGATAGGCTACCATGGCCGCCAGAGTCTCAGCCGTGGATACGGTTGTAGCTGCGGCAATGAGAAAACCTTCTTGGTTAGCAATGATGGCCGCGTCTACCTGATCCGCCTCGCAGATTTCAGCCAGGACGGCGTCAAAAACCTGCTGGGTGTAGTGGCGGTTGGGCGCAGATTCAGACATGTTCGCGCCTCCCCGGCACGGCTTGGCGTTCCTAATCTACGGCTGTATCCAGGATCGTATAGAGCAGTTCCAGCAATACGCGCTTGACGCTTTCTTTGTCGGTGGCCACGCAGGGCAACACTTTGATGTGTTTGTCGATGCGCAAGGCGATGCGCAGATCGTCGGGTGACCACGCGTCTTCTGCGTCTTGTTTGTTGGCGGCGATCACGCAGGGCGTGGGGCTGAAAGAGGAAAAGATGCGCATGATCTCTTTGGCCTCTCGAAATGTCTCGGGCCGGCAACTGTCTACCATGACCACAAAGCCCAGCATCCCCTCGGAGAGGACTTCCCACATAAAGTCGAACCGCCGCTGACCGGGCGTGCCAAACAGGTACAACACCAAGTCCTTGTCGACCGTGATGCGCCCAAAGTCCATGGCCACAGTGGTTTCTTGTTTGATCTTGCTGGACTCATCGGTCAGCTTGCGTTCTGTGGAGACGACATCGATTTCGCTGATACACCGGATGAATTCTGTTTTGCCCGAACTAAACGGGCCGGTGATCACCATCTTGACAGTTTGCATGGCTTCCTCTATGTTTTGCTACTTGTCCACTGCCAGAAGGGGTAGATTTGCATGTGGCTAGAGCCCCCGCACGCGGTCGATGAGGCGCAGAATCAACCCTCGTTTGGGCGGCTGGGCGGTAACTTGGCGGCTATCAGTCCTGGTTTGTTCAGTTGTGGACTGGCGTGGGCTGACCGCGACCATGCTTGGCTGCGGCGTGATGATCTCGACCAGTCCGGCAGACAAGAGACCATAAATGATCTTGCGAATCTGGAACTCGTTCATCGCGTTGTATTTGGCAATGCGCCGAATGTTGTTGCGCGGGTTGATAAAAGAGATGACCTTCCACTCTTCTACCGTGAGGTTGATGTTGCGCATCTTGGCATCGGGGTGGTCGGTAAAGCGCACAAAGGCATCCAGATCGGGGATCTCGTCTTGCAGCCGCTCCCATTCTTGGATGCGCCGGCTGCCCTCCATGATGATGCCTTCCAAGGACATGGAGACCGTGATGGCCCCATCGGGAGGAGCGATGGTGGGCTCGAACCGAAAGGAGCCATCTTCCCAGGTAAAGAGCAAATAGATGATCTCGAGGATGTTGCCCCGTACCTGGCGCATGATCTCTTCTTGGGTGATGTAGCGCCGGTTCACGGCCAGCAGCCCCAGGCCTTTGTCTGTATTGGCGCCGGGCTGTCCGCTTAGTGCCCGATATTGCTCTTCGGTCAATTTGCCGCTACGCAACAGCGTTTCACCCAGCCCTTCGGGCCGGCTATCCAGGCTCGATTGGACTAGTTTGCCTTCGTTAAAGAAGAGATTGGCGGCACCGTCGCTGCCACTAATCGTGAGACAGCCCGTTTTGCGCGCCAAGTTTACCAGGTTCAAGAGCTGAGTCAGTGTAAAATCGCGCAGATTGCCTTTTAGCGCCATGCCGCTGTTCCATCCTGTTCTGGAATCAGGCGTCTGGGGCCAATTGTGGGGGGCGAATGCCGTCAATCAAACCGGGATTCGGGTTCCTCACAGTTTACCCAGGATCGCATGTGATTGTATTATACAGTCTAGCCGGTGAGAGGTCAACCCTGTAATAGAAGAAAACCCTGGCTCATCATCGCATTGCTGCCGAAGCGAACCTGTTACAGTATATCACAGCTATGGCCCATCGGCAAGTAGGTGTTTAAAACTTGTCCCGGTGCCCCCGCTCACGGTTGTGGATCTGACCCCTGGCCCATCCGCCGCGCATAGTCTGCGGCCTCTTCGCGGCTATGTACCTGGAGCTTGGCCAGGACGCTGGCAACATGCCGCTTGACCGTGTTGGTGCTGATCCCCAGGCGTTTGGCGATCTCGGCATTTGAAATGCCATCGTCGGCGGTGAGCAACTCCAATATCTCTTGCTCGCGGGACGTCAACTGTGACGAGCGTTGCCCAACCAACTGCTCGTGTGACAGGCGAATAAACTCTTCCAGGATTCGTTGGGCCAGACCAGGTGACAGGGCCGCTTCGCCGTCCAGCGCCCGGCGCAAAGCCGCGACCAGGTCGGCGGCGTGCACGCTTTTGAGTAGATAGCCCTGTGCACCACCACGCACGGCTGCAAAGAGCTTTTCGTCGTCGTCATAGACTGTCAACATGATGATTGGTGTGGCCGGCAAAAGACGGCGAATGGTACGCAGGGCCACCAGGCCATCGCAGTCGGGCATGTCGATGTCCAGCAGGATCAGGTCGGGATTGACTTCGCGAGCCAGCGCGATGGCTTCGGTGCCGCCGGCAGCCTGGCCCACCACCTGGAAATCTGGCTGCTCGGCCAGCAATCGCACCAGGCCTTCGCGAAACAAGACATGATCGTCGGCCACAAGCAAGCGTTTCTTTTGGGCCATTTTTCACTCCTATTGCTCGATAGCTAGTACGCTCGCGGGCCAGATCACCTGAATGCGCGTGCCCTGACCCGGCCGGCTATCCAAAACGAGTCGTCCACCCAGCAGCGCGGCGCTCTCTTCCATGATCACCCGACCCAGATGCGTCTCTGCGGCTGGCACCCGGGCCGGATCGAATCCTACGCCGTCATCAACAATGGTGAGTATACAATCGGCCGCACGTGGCTCCACGGTTATCTGGACCTGGGTGGCGTGCGCGTGCTTGGCGACGTTGGTCAGCGCTTCGCGCACCAGGCCCAGCACGTGGCGGGCCTGGTGGGGCGATAGTTGTACCTGCTGCGGTAGCGTATAGCTAAACTGAGCCACGATCTGGTGTTCACGACTCCAGCGGCGCACGAACACGGCCAATTCAGTCCGCAGGGTGCTGGCGTCTGTGGCCTGGCGCAGTCCCCGAATGGTGGTGCGGATTTCGTGGTGACCTTGGTCTACCACGTCTCGCATGCGCACCAGATCGGCCCGCACGTCGTCCAGTCGCCCGGCGTCCAGTAGCGGGAGCAGGCCGTCTAGCGCCAGGCCCAGATAGCCCAGGCGCTGGGCCAGGCCGTCGTGGAGCACGCGGGCCATGTGGACCCGTTCTTCCAATGCAGCCAGTCGCTCGCGTTGCTGGATCATGCGCAGGCTGTCGAGCACCGCCGCCAGTTGCCCGGCTAGGGTGAAAAGCCAGCGTTGATCGGGGTGAAATGCCTCGGCCTGGGCAGATTGGCAGCACAGCGCGCCGATGACCTGACCGTCTGTTTGCAGTGGTATGCACAATAGGCTCTGTGTCTCGGGTGAGCATGAGGGACAATCGGCATGATCATCCCCGACCTGGCGGGTCCATGGCTGTGGCTGACCCCGGCGCACCGCACAATCGGGCTGGCAGGTCGTGGCGATGTGAAACCACTGGGTTTGCGTCGTGGTTGCGGCGGCCGCACATGCCGTGAGCAGTTCGGTCTGGACCGGCGAATCCAGGTCGTCGAATAATAAAATCTCGGCACGCTGGTGGGGCACCGGAAACAGATCTTCCAGGATGTGCGTCACTCGCTGGCCCAGCCCATCTGTGTCCAGGGAATGACCGAGCAACTGGCTGGCTTCGAACAAGAGCTGCAATTCTTGCACGCGCTGCTCGGCCTGGCCGTAGAGGCGGCGATAGCGTTGCTCTGACTCGCGCAGGTCGTGCGCCAACTGGCGCGTTTCTAGGGTGCGGCTGATGGTGCCCAAAAAGTAGGCCGGCTCGATGGGCTTGAGGACATAGGCGCTGGCCCCATCGTTGGTGGCCTGGACTGCCGAGTCCATGGAGGCATAGCCGGTGATAATGATGACGGCCGGCCGCGAAGCGTCCGGTAGGGCGCGGGCTGCGCTCAGAATATCCAGGCCGGTTACATCAGGCAGACGCAAATCGGTGATGATCAGGTCAAAGGGGGCTGTGTTCAGCCAGTGCAGGGCCGTCTGACCGTCTGGACAGGTCGTTACGTCATACTGTTGGCTGAGCAGCCGACCGAGAAGGAACAACACCGTGGGCTCGTCGTCCACCACCAGCAGGCGGGGTTTGGGTTGGGTCATGGTGGCTCCAAAATGTGGACGGCCTGCAATTCTCAGTATGCCCGAGCAAAGACCGCCTGCTCCACTGCCGGCTCGCCGCAGCGCATGCAAACCCCGGCCGCGCCCGGTGCTTCGAATGGGATGCAGCGAATGGTGGCCTTGGTGTCGTCCTTGATGGCAGCCTCGCATTCGGCGTCGCCACACCAGGGGGCGGCGATGAACCCGCCGGGGTCTTCGATGACCCGCTGGAACTCGGCGTAATCGGCCACCTGGTGTGTGTGGGCATCGCGAAAGGCGCGGGCCCGGTCCAGCAGGGCGCGCTGGATGTCGTCCAGAAGCGCCGGCACGCGCTCCCCCAGGCTGGCGAGAGGCACCGGAGCCTTTTCGCCGGTGTCGCGCCGGACCAGCACCACCTGCCCGGCCGCCAGGTCGCGCGGGCCGATCTCAATGCGCAAGGGCACGCCTTTCATCTCCCATTCGTTGAACTTCCAGCCGGGGGTATATTCCTCCCGGTCGTCCACGTGAACGCGAACACCAGGCACGCGCAGGTCGTCGGCCAGGGCATGGGCGGCGGCACGGGCCTCGGCTCCCTCGTCGCCCCGGCCAATGGGCACCACGATAACCTGGGTGGGGGCCAGCCGGGGCGGCAAGATCAAGCCCTGGTCGTCGCCGTGGACCATGACCATCGCGCCCACCATGCGCGTGCTCACGCCCCAACTCGTCTGCCAGACGTGCTGAAGTTGGTTGTCTGGGTCCAGGTATTGGGTGCCAAAGACCCGGGCAAAGTTCTGCCCCAAGAAGTGACTGCTGCCGGCCTGGAGCGCGCGCAGGTCGCCCATCATGGCCTCGATGGTGTAGGAGCGCACGGCCCCGGCAAACCGCTCGCTATCGCTCTTGCGGCCGGGGACCACCGGGATGGCGGTATCGTTCACGGCAAAGTCGGTATACACGTCCAGCATCTGCCGGGCCCGGGCATCGGCTTCTTCGGCGGTGACGTGGGCCGTGTGGCCTTCCTGCCACAGGAATTCGGTGGTCCGCAAAAAGAGCCGGGTGCGCATTTCCCAGCGCACCACGTTGCACCACTGGTTGAGGAGCATGGGCAGGTCCCGGTAGCTCTGGATCCACTGGGAGAACATGGTGTTGATGATGGTCTCTGACGTGGGCCGAACCACCAGTGGCTCTTCCAGCTTTTCGCCGCCGCCGTGCGTTACCACGGCCAGTTGCGGCGCGAATCCTTCCACGTGCTCGGCTTCTTTTTCGATGAGGCTGTATGGAATAAAGAGGGGAAAGTAGGCGTTCTGGACGCCGGTGGCTTTGAAGCGCCGGTCCAGCGCCTCCTGGATGTTTTCCCAGAGGGCATAGCCATAGGGCCGGATGACCATGCAGCCCTTGACCGGGGCATAATCGGCCAGCTCGGCGCGCTGCACCACGTCGGTATACCAGCGGCTATAGTCTTGACTGCGGGGAGTGACTTTTTTCGACATGGGACTCCTGGTTATTGGTTGCTGGTTACTGGCTTGCGGCCAACGACGATAAACTCGGTGGGATAGGCCCGGGCGTCGGCCTTGTCACACGAGGCAAAGCGGCCGGTGGCGGCGTCACGGACGGTGGGCAGGATCTTGACCGGGATCTCGCGCTTGATGACGCGCTCCAGCTCCAGCCCGGCCAGCTGCAACCCCTCGGCGAACGCCTGGGCATTCAAGATGTCCACGCCCTTGAGAGTGGTGTTGCCAATGACATAGCAGCAGCGCGCGCCGGGTTTCAGGATACGCGCTGTTTCTACAAAGCACTCTTGCATATCGGCAAAATAGGCCCGGATCTCGGCAGCCATGCGCGGGTCCTGGGCTTCCATCTCTTGAGCGATGTGATGGGCGATGTGACCGGGCATTGGTAACTGGTCCAGACGCTTGGTCGCTGTGCCAATGAACTCGCGTCGATATTCGCGCAGGTTCCGTGCCGTGTCTGGGGCCAGCCACAGCGTGGTCAATTGGTGCAGGTCGGCGTATTCGTAGCTGGTGACATAGGGACTGGAGGTGATTTGCAGGTCTACCGAGGCATCGGGCACCGGTTGCGTCCGGGCATCGCTCCGCTGGATGTTCAAATAGCTGTCCAGGTCGGCGCGCACGGCCGGCGGCACGGTCTTCCACAAGGACCGGTTCCCCCGCATCATGCGTTTGAGGTGTGACCGAAACGCCGCGAGCGGTCGCTTGGGGTTTTTCTGGCGGTCGCGCGTGGGCTTGGTGCTGCCCATATCCCAGCAGGAAACGGTCTTGAGAATGTGGCTGAAGCAGCATTTTAAAAAGTCGCGCACGCGCGCGTCCGGCTCGGCGGTGATGCGTCCCAGGATGTAACCCAATTCATCGCGGGTCTCGGCGTCGAACCAGAATGCAATGCGGTCCAGGTTGTCCTGGGGCACCTGGCACTCGAGGGCCTGCGTCGGCGGCCACAGGGGCATGGTACGTGAAGCGTCCAGCGCCAGCAGGTCCATGTCCACCGCCTGGACCCGTTCGGTCAGGTAGGCCGGCTCGATGGGCGTGGCCTTGGCCCGGGTGATGAGTTCGGCGGCGTGGTTGATATCTGTCCCGCTGGCCCGGCAGCCCCTGGCGATAGCGCAGGCGATGGTAGTGCCGCTGCCCATGAACAAGTCGTTGACGTGCGGCGGGTTCTGGCCGTCCAGGTACAGGTCGAACAACTGCTCCACGAGCTGGGGGATGAACTTGGCCGGGTAGCGGTGATAGCCGTGCGTGAGCTTGCTAGTCTGGCGGGGGCCGCATTCGGCAAAGCTCCAGGCTGGGTCGACCGGGATGTGACGAAAGAGTTCGATGATCTCTTCTGCGTCTGGCACCATTATGCGTCCTCCACCCCATCAGAGGATTGAGCCAACAGGGTGCTCCAGACCAGGTGTTCGCCTTTGACCCCGGCCACGTGCGCGCCGGTGGCGATGCGTCCTTCGCGTTGCAATGCGTCAGCCGCCCACGTCATGTCCTCGGGGCGCCAGCCCAGGAGTCGGTTCACTGCTGCGGGCGTGGCCGCACCCACGGTCTCCAGGTAGCGGGCCAGGACGGTGCGCAGGGCCTCTCGCTCGGTGATGTGCCGGGCCGCTGCCACCTGGTCCGGCAGCGCGCGCGGCAACAGGTCATATACATAACAATATCGCCAGCGGTTGGCGTCGCTGATGCCTACCTTGGCGATCTTGAGGCCTGCTTGCAATTCCACCAGGGTCCGGTCAAAGCGCCCGGCGTTCTCTTTGCCTTCCAGCACGGACGCCCGGCGCAACTCGTTGGTATTCATGGCCCCGCCGCGCAGCAGGGCCTCGTACACGCGGCGCGCCTCGTCGGTGAGCTGGCCGGCTTCATAGGGGGCGCGCACGTCTTCTTCCAAATCTCCCAAATTTCCAGACAGGGCGTACAGGTAGGGCAGTATCTCTAGCGACAGCAGTGTGGCCTTTTTACGCAAGACCTTGCCATAGTAGATCTCTTTGCGGGTGGGCAAAGAGTCTTTCCAGTGCCAGGTATAGCCCAATTCGCGGTCGTCGTGGGGCTGAGGCACCGGGCGCTCGCGGCCGTTGATGGCTGTCCACAGGCTGGGCAATTCGATGCCCTGGACCGGGAACAACAGGCACAGGCCCACCTCGTCCACAAAGACCCGGGCCTCGGCCTCTGTTTGCACCTTCAGGTCTGGTCGTCGGCGATACCGCCGGTCTCGCCAGGCCGTCAGACGCTGCGCATCCAACACGATCATGGTTTGTTCTGCTGCCTCCGGGTGTTGGTTGCACATATCATACCACATGTCGGCAGCAATTGCCAGTCCGGTTTCAGCGAATCAACTCGACCGGTGCTGGTTGTGAGCCCAAGTTGCCAGCGATGCTCTGGCCCATTGAGAAAGAAAACGAACCACCAAGGACACCAAGGCAGATGGCCTGGTGTCCTTGGTGGTCTGAATTTTTGGTTCTGGCCTGTCCAGATTGGGTGTCTTGGACCGGGCTCTCAGGCCGCCGTGGCGCGAGTCGACGCCGCGGCCTCGGCCGCCCGCGCCGCGGCCACCGCCAGTGCCGTATCGATCATGCCCCGCACTACCTCGGTATCCTTATCGGTCAGCAAGCAGACCTCGCCAATGAGAAACTGCCGGGCCCGGGCCAGCAAGTCCGCATCCTTTTTGGTAGAGTGCGACACCTGCTGATGCCATGCCAGGTCCCGCAGGGCCTCGGCGATCAACAGGGGTTGGCCGGTATCGAGCTTGGTCCGAATCAAGTCCTGGCGCTTGCGATAGCCCGGGGGCAGGTGATCGGGCTCGCCGCGCAGCGTATCCAGCACGCGCGATAGCTTGGCTCGCGACATCACCCGGCGCACGCCCAGGTCTTCCATCTTGGTAGTCGGCACACTCACTGTCAACTCTTGATCCGGGATCTCGATCACGTAATAGTGCTCAAAACCCTCGACCAGTTCTTGACTCTGCAATTCGACGATGCGCCCGGCGCCTTTGCCAGGATGCATGACCTTGTCACCGACCGAAAACTCCATTATTCCCCCCTATTTGCACATGTGACCATCTGGGGCCTGGCCCTTGTGTTTGCCATCGGGCGGCTGGCTGGCAGCCGTCGACCGGCTCTACCCGGCCAAGCCCGCCAACGTGCTATCCAACCAACTCAACTCCGCGGTAGCAATAGCCAGTCCATAGTCCAATGCCAATCGCTGTCCCAGGTCCAGCGCATCGTCCGTCGTCCCCACTGTCTGGCTCAGGCCCGTCAGATGATCGGCCACCTGATCCCGCCGGTGGTGCAGATATGTCGCGAGGCCTGCCGGGCTCAGATTCTCGGCCAGGATCAGGCACATCACAAACGATTTGAGCGGCGCATCTGATAGGGTCAGTTGCCCCAGCCATTCGTGCAACGCGGCGCGCCCGGCGTTTGTGATCGAATAGATCTTGCGCAGCGGCTTGTCGGCCCGAGCCGTGATGTCTACCGAAACCAGTCCCTCTTCTAGCAAGGCGTGCAGGGCCGGGTAGAGGCTGCCAAAACTGGGACTGCCGATCAGCCAACTGAATTGTTCCAAGAACTGTTTGATGTCATAGCCCGACATGGGTCTTTGGTTGAGAAAACCCAGGATAAAATACCGCACGTTCGCTGCACCCTCTCGATAGCATATATATCGTTTTGATATATGAATTGTACCATATCACGTCCTGATTGTCAATCAAACCGGCCCGGGGCGGGCAGTCAGCGCGTTGACAGCGTGCGCCGGGTGGTGTATAGTAAAGCGTAATGCGTCACCGGCCATTCGTCGTCGTATTGCCGTTTGACGCCTGACGTTTGATGTTACTTGCATCTCGCGCGAAACGAGGCCAACCTTATGCGCATCCTGCTTTACACCGGCAAAGGCGGTGTGGGCAAGACCAGCGTCTCGGCTGCCACTGCTCTCCGCTGTGCCGACCTGGGCTACCGCACCGTGGTCATGAGCACCGACGCGGCCCACTCGCTGGCCGATTCCCTGGATGTGCCGCTGGGGCCGGAGCCGGTCCCGGTGGCCGACAACCTGTGGGGCCAGGAACTGGACGTGCTGTACCAGATGGAGAAATACTGGAGCACCGTGCAAGAGTATTTCACCGCGATTCTGGCTTCCCGGGGCATGGACGAACTCATCGCCGAAGAGACGGCCGTGCTGCCGGGCATGGAAGAACTCGCCAGTCTGCTCCAGGTGGTGGGCCATTACGACAGCGGCGAGTATGACGTCATCATTGTGGACTGTGCGCCCACCGGAGCCACCCTTCAACTCCTCACCCTCCCCGAGATCGGTCGATGGTACCTGAAGCGCATCTTTCCCATCGAGCGGCAGGCCATGAAGCTGGTCCGGCCCTTGGCCCAGGCTGTGTTCGACATGCCCATGCCAGATGATCGTCTGTTCGATACCATGGAAAGCCTCATTCTGGAATTGGACCGGATGCAGCGACTCCTCTCCGACCCGCAACTCTCGTCTATCCGGCTGGTGCTCAACCCGGAGAAAATGGTGATCAAGGAAAGCCAGCGGGCCTATGCGTACCTTTGCCTCTATGGCTATCCGGTGGACCTGGTGGTGTCGAACCGGATCATCCCCGGCCAGGTGAACGACGACTATTTTACGGCGTGGCGTGACATCCAGGCCAAATACTCGCAGCAGGTGCAAGAATCATTTGCGCCATTGCCCATCCTCCCGGTCCCCCTGTTCGACCAGGAGGTGGTGGGGCTGCCCATGCTGCGTCGCATGGCCGAGAGCATCTATGGCGATGTGAATCCCACCGACGTGTTCTATGCCGGCCAGACCCAGGAGGTCATCAAGGAGGACGGGGCCTATCACCTGCGCATCCGGCTGCCCTTTACGTCCAAAGAGGCCGTGCAGCTCACCCGCGCCGCCGACGAACTGGTCATCCACATCGGCAACCACAAGCGCAACCTCATCCTGCCGCGTACCCTCGCCACGCTGAACGTACGCAAGGCCCGGCTGGACGACGACGTGCTGACGGTGACGTTTGAGAGCGGGCAAGCCGGCGGGTCAACCTGACCTTGCATCAGCCAGCGAGATGGTGTAGAATACGAGACGAGGCGATAGGCACGTTTTGTAGATGGTGCCTATCCCGGTCTACTCTGCTTGCATCGACGATTCTAGTCCTCAGAAAGGCGGTACACGACCATCGCTAACGAATGCTCGCCCCCTGACATGTCGCCCGAGCCGGAAGTCGAACAGGTATCGCTGCGGCAGCGCTTTCTCCGGCCCCGCACGCTTGTCTCGTTCCTGATCGCCATCGCCATCATTGTCTTTATGCTCACCCAGTTCCAGATCGACCTGGAGAAGACGTGGCAAAGCATCGCCAGCGCCAACCTCTTGCTGGTGCTGCTGGCCTTTCTGGTTTACTATGCCTCGTTCCCCATCCGGGGTCTGCGCTGGCGCATCCTACTGCGGAACGCCGGCACAGAGGGCCGCTTGGGCGTGTGGGACCTGACCGAGATCGTCTATCTCTCGTGGTTCGCCAACTGTATCGTGCCGGCCAAGCTGGGCGACGTCTATCGTGGCTACCTGCTCAAGACTTCCGAGGGCGTGACCCTCTCCAAGACCCTGGGCACCATTCTGGCCGAGCGCATTCTGGATCTGCTGGTGCTCATCGTGATGATGTGCGCGGCCGGCTGGTGGGCCTTTCAGGGACGTCTGCCAGACGAGGTGCTCTTTGCTTTCCAGTTCGGCCTGGTGCTGGCGGCTCTGGCCGTGGCCGGCCTCGTCGGGATGCGCTTTTTTGGCAGCGTGGTGCGGCGCTTTATCCCGGCCCGCTTTTGCGACGTGTACATTCGCTTTGAGGAGGGCGTGCTCCTGAGCTTCAAGCGCCTGCCGACCCTGGTGGGCCTCACTCTCATCACCTGGTTCTCCGAGGTAGGGCGCGTCTATTTTGTGGTGCTGGCCCTGGGATTGCAACTAGACTTTGGGCTGGTGACGTTTATCGCGCTGCTGGAGGCCGTGCTGACCACGCTGCCGATCACGCCGGCCGGCCTGGGGTTCACGGAGGCCGGCATTATCGGCGTGCTCATCTTTGCGGTACCGGGTATGACGAGAGAGATGGCCAGCGCCGTAGCGGCCATCGACCGCCTCATCAGCTACGTCAGCCTGGTCTTTTTCGGGCTGATCCTGTTCCTGGTGAGTAAAAAGACCAAATAAAGGACGGAGGACCCCATGCCCCGCGAAGACCGCATGGCCGTGGCGCGCGGCGAAAAGCCGGCCGACCTGATCCTCACCAATTGCAAGCTGGTGAACGTGTTCTCCGGCCAGGTAGAAGACTCGGACATTGTGATCCGGGGGAGCCGGGTGGCAGCCCTCATGCCAGCCAGCCCCGGTGGCCCGGTCCACGAGGCCCGGGAGATCAGGGACCTGGGCGGGGCGTATGTGTGTCCGGGCTTTATCGACGCCCACGTGCATCTGGAGAGCAGCCTGGTGCGTCTGCAAGAGTACACTCGCGCCGTGCTGCCCCGGGGTACCACATCCATCGTCATCGACCCCCACGAGATCGCCAACGTGTTGGGGCTAGACGGCATTCGTTACCTGCTAGAAGCCGCCAAGCACAACCCCCTGAGCGTGTTCATGATGGCGCCGTCGTCGGTGCCGTCTACTCACCTGGAGACCGCCGGCGCCCGGCTTATGAGCTACGACCTGGAACCGCTCCTGAGCAATCCCTGGGTCATTGGCCTGGGGGAGATGATGAACTATCCCGGCGTGCTGGCCCGTGACAAGGAAGTGATGGCCAAGCTGCGTGTCGCCCAGGCTTATCCCATCGACGGGCACGCGCCGGGGCTGAGTGGCAAAGACCTCAATGCCTACATCGCAGCCGGCATTCGCTCCGAGCACGAGAGCACCCGCCTGGACGAGGCCCGCGAAAAGCTCTACAAGGGCATGTATGTGTTTATTCGCGAGGGCACCAACTCGCGCAACTTGCTCGACCTGCTGCCCCTGGTGACCCCGGCCAACTCGCGGCGGTGCTGCTTTTGCACCGACGACCGCGACCCGCGCACCCTGCTGGAAGAAGGGCATATGGACAGCATCGTGCGCGAGGCCATTCGAGCCGGCGTGGACCCGGTCGTGGCCATCCAGATGGCCACACTCAACCCGGCCGAGCGCTTCAAGCTGACCGAACTGGGCGTTCTGGCCCCCGGTCGCCGTGCCGACATGGTGGTGTTTGACAATTTCCACGATTTCAACGTGCTCCAGGTCTTTCGCGGTGGCCGGCTCATGGCGCAAGACGGCCATCTGGACTCGCACATGCAGCCGCCACCGCCCATCACCATCCGCAGCTCGATGAACGTGCGGTGGCTCGAACTGGAGGATTTTTGCCTACCGGCTCCACCCACCGGGCCGGTCCAGGCGCGCATCATCGAGGTCATTCCCCGCCAGGTCATCACCGGCCAGCGCATCGACATGGTGCGCGTGGTGGACGGCCGGGCCGTAGCCGATCCCGCTCGCGACATTCTCAAGGTCTGCGTGGTGGAGCGGCACCAGGCCACCGGCAACATCGGCAAGGGGTTCGTCAGCGGGTTTGGCCTCCGGCATGGGGCCATTGCCTCTTCCGTGGCGCACGACTCGCACAACATTGTGGTGGTGGGCGCCAGCGACCACGACATCTATAGCGCGGCGGTGGCCGTGGTCAAGATGCGCGGCGGGATGATCGTCGTCTCCGATGGGCAGGTTATTGCCCACATGCCATTGCCCATCGCCGGCCTCATGAGCGACCAGCCATTGGAGGTGGTGCGGGAACAACTGCAAGAGTTGGACGCGGCGGCTCACAGCCTGGGCTGCACCCTGCGTGAGCCTTTTATGACCATGAGTTTCCTGTCGTTGCCCGTCATCCCGGCGCTCAAGCTCACGGACCAGGGCCTGGTAGACGTGCTCAAGTTCGATTTCGTGCCCCTGTTTGTATCCGCGTGATATGTTAACCTAATCTGGATAAACCAGAGCCGACCAGGTGATGCTTCCAAAAATTCTTGCTCGTTGTACAAGAATTTCACTGGTTAGGCCCCATCACAGAAGGAGAACGCCATGTTCAAGATCGCCATCACCGGCAAGGGCGGCGTGGGCAAGACCACCCTCGCCAGCCTGCTGTCCCACCTCTACGCCCAGGAGGGCTATACCGTCATCGCCATTGACGCGGACCCGGACGCGAACCTGGCCTCGGCGCTGGGTTTCACGCCCGAAGAAGCCGAGCAGATCACGCCCATCGCCGAGATGGACGAGCTTATCGAAGAGCGCACCGGGGCCAAGCCCGGCTCGTTCGGTGGCATGTTCCGCATGAATCCCCGGGTAGACGACATCCCAGAACGGTTCGCCGCCACGCATGACAATATCCATTTGCTCATCATGGGCACCGTGCGCAAGGGCGGCAGCGGCTGCGTGTGCCCGGAGAACGTCTTGTTAAAAACTCTGGTCACGCACCTGCTCCTGCGGCCCAAGGAGGTCATCATCCTGGACATGGAGGCCGGCATCGAGCACCTGGGCCGGGCCACGGCCCAAGCGGTAGACGCTCTCATTGTGGTGGTGGAGCCGGGCAAGCGCAGCTTTCAGACGGCCGGCGTTATCGAGGGCCTGGCGAAGGACATTGGCATCCCCCACGTCTATGTGGTGGGCAGCAAGGTCCGCAACGAGAGCGACCGGGCGCTCATCGCCAACGGTGTGGGCGATCTCACGGTGCTGGGCTATCTAAGCTACAACCCGGCCATCATCGACTCGGACATCCGGGGCGCCGGCGTGTTCGAGGCTGGCGGGCAGGTGGTGGAAGAAGCCCGGATCATCCAGGCGGCGCTGGATGAGCGGATCGGGAAGAAGACGTAAAACGTCAAACGTGAAATGTGGCGAGGAGGTTCCCCATGAGCAAACCGGCCGTGGTATCGCCCGACCAGCCGGTGGCCCAACTCACCGCGAGTCAGTTGGAAGCACTCATTGCGGCCATCGTGCGGCGCGTGATGCGCGAAGAGTTCGACCGTGACTACTATGTGAACGAGCACGGCGTCAGGGTGTTGTACGCGGCGGAAGAGGCCGCCCCCGCGTATCTGGCCGAATTGCAGGAGGATTATGCGGCTATCGAACAGGGCAACGTGCAACTGAGTACGGGTGAGGAAATCGTGCACGAGTTGCGCGATCTGGGATTGAACTTTTAATGTACCAGTACGAGTTTACGCCAAAGGCTCGGACTGCATTGCGCAAAATGGCCCGCAAGAACCCGACGGCAACCGAGGCCATCTTGCGCAAGATCATGTGGCTGGCCGAACATGCCGACGATGTCGCGCATCGACCCATCAAAGGCAGCCCGTTTTTTAGCCTGCACAGTGGTCCTTTTCGTATCCCCTACCTGCTGGACGCTGCCAACCGGCGGATCATCATTGACGACATCGCACGGCATGATGCTGCGTATGATCGGATCCAACAAACTATAAACCAGATTGCGTTTTCCGTCTGACGCATCACGCCAAGGAGCGAACCTTTGGAACAGAACACTACTCTCATCGTCGTCTCGCACACCCACTGGGACCGGGAATGGTATCTCACCTTCCAGCAGTTCCGGCGCAAACTCGTGCGCCTCATCGACAACCTGCTAGACACGCTCTGCGTCGACACAGACCCGGGCTATCGCTATTTCATGCTCGACGGCCAGACCATTGTCCTGGAGGATTATCTGGACATCCGGCCCGAGCGCGAGGCGGATCTGCGCCGGCACATCCGGGCCGGCCGCATTCTGGTGGGGCCGTGGTACATCCTGCCGGACGAGTTCCTGGTCAGTCCCGAGGCCACCGTCCGCAACCTGATGCTGGGACTGCGCCAGGCCCGGTCCTGGACCGACGCCGCACAACCGATGGACATTGGCTATCTGCCGGACCCCTTTGGCCACATCGCCCAGATGCCGCAGATTCTGCGTGGGTTCGGGATCGAGGCAGCGTGCCTGTGGCGCGGTGTGCCGGGCGATACGCCGGCCTCCGAGTTTCGCTGGCAGGCCCCGGACGGCAGCACGGTGCTGGTGCTGTGGACGCCCAACGGCTATGGCAACGCCGCCCACCTCCCATTGGACCCGCCGGCCCTCCGCGCCCGCGTGGAGGCCATCATCGCTGGCCTGCGGCCCCTGGCTGCCACGGACCACTTGTTGCTCATGAACGGCACCGACCACCAGGAGGCGCAGGCTGGCCTTCCGGCCGCCTTGGTCGCCGCCGCGGCTGAACTTGACGGCGTAAACATCGTCCACGGCACGTTGCCCCAATATCGCGATGCGGTGCTGGCCGCCAACCCCGACCTGTCCACCGTGACCGGCGAGTTGCGGTCCGGCGAGCGTGCCCCGTTGCTTCCCGGCGTTCTCTCTGCCCGGGCCTGGATCAAGCAGCGTAACGCCGCCTGCGAGACTCTGCTGGAGCGTTGGGCCGAGCCGGTCACCGCCTTTGCCTGGGCGCTGGGCGATCACGAGGACCGGCGCGGGTTCGTCTGGCGCGCCTGGCGCTACCTGCTGGAGAACCACCCCCACGATTCCATCTGCGGGTGCAGCATCGATCAGGTCCACGACGAGATGCGCACGCGTTTTGATTGGTGCGAGCAGATCGGCGAGTTGATGGCCGACGAGGGCCTAGCGAGCGTGGCGCAGCGCGTGAACACGGCCGCTTTGGGCGACGGCGGCGCGCCGTTCGTCGTGTTCAATCCCACCACCGGCCCCCGGAACGACGTAGTCCAGTTCGAGATGACGCTGCCCGGCCCAGCCGACGACCTGGATTTGCTCGACGACGCCGGCGAGCCGGTCCCCTTTGAGGCCACCGAAGAAGACACAGAAGACCTGCTCACCTACGACCTGACAGCCAACGAACTGGTCGGGATGCTGGGCTACGTGGAGGGCGGTCAGGTGATGGGCCTCACCATCCAGGACCTGCACCTCACCGTGGATGGGCCAGACGCCTACCTGGAGCTGCCAATGATCGAGGGCGGCGAGCCGGACCCGGTGCTAGTCACTGAGGGGCTGGCCCGCATCCGTGCTCTCATCGACGGCGGCGAGGTGGAGACGTTCCACATCCGGGCCTACCGCTCTGTGCCTTCTTTCATCACCTTTGTGGCCCGCGACGTGCCGGGCATCGGCTATCGGGCCTACCGCTTTGCCCGGGGCGTGTACGAAGAGCCGCCGGCCGTCTGGGACGAAGAGGCCGAGGCCCGCATAGAGAACGAGTATTTTGTCGTCGAGGCTGACCCGGACGACGGGACCCTTATCGTCACCGACAAGCGCACCGGCTACGTGTACGAGGGGCTGAACGGCTTTTTAGACGAGGGCGACGCCGGCGACGAGTATAACTATTGCCCACCGTCGGAGGACCGCTTTGTGGACGTGCCGGCCGAACCGCCCAGCATCGCCACGTACCGCGACGCGGCCGGCCAGAGCCTGGTCATCGAGATGGTCTATGATCTGCCGGTGAGTCTCACGGAGGACCGGCAGTCCCGCGCCGACGAGACCGTGCCCTGCCGCATCGAGACGGAAGTGGCCCTGTGGGCCGGCGTCCGGCGCATCGACGTGAGCACCACGGTGGACAACCAGGCCCGCGACCACCGGCTCCGCGTCCATTTTCCAGCGGGTATCCACGCCGACACATCCTGGGCCGACGGGCATTTCTGCGCCGTCGAGCGGCCCGTCGATCTGCCGACCGATACGGCCGACTGGGTGGAGCAGCCCATCGGCACCCACCCGCAACGTGCCTGGTGTGACGTTGGCGATGGCGCGCAAAGCGCGCGCGGGCTGATGATCGCCAACCGGGGCCTGTACGAGTACGAGGCGTTCAACGACGAGGATGACGAGACAGTGCTGGTCCTGACGCTGCTGCGTTGTGTGGGCTGGCTCAGTCGCGCCGATATCGCAGCCCGGCCCGGGCACGCCGGCCCCGGCCTGCCCACCCCCGGCGCGCAATCCATCGGCGAGCACTCGTTCGATTACAGCATCATCCCCCATGCCGGCACCTGGTCGCAAGCCGAGCCAGAGGCCCGGGCTTTTGCTGCGCCCCTGCGCGCCGTGCCGGCAGTGTCCCAAGACGGCCCGCTGCCCGTTGTCGGCCATTTGCTGGAGATAGAGCCGGCCGCCCTGGTGGCGAGCGCCGTCAAGCGCAGCGAGGATGGGCAGGCCCTGGTGGTGCGATTGGTCAACAACTCGGCCGAGGCCCTCAAGGGCCGGGTGCGCCTGGGTGTCCCCTGCCAGCGCAATGTCCAGCGCGTCAACCTCGACGAGGACGCGACGGACTTGCCTCTCCTGGCCGACGCGGACGGCTGGGTGTCCCTGGCGGCCCGGGCCTGGGAGATCATCACGCTGCGGTTTGTGCCCTCGCCTATGGAGTGAGCCATGCCCCGCCCCGTCCATATCGCCGCCGTGCAGATGGACGCGAACCCGGCCCCCACGCCGGAGCGCCTGGCCCGGGCCGACCGGCTCGTGACCGACGCCACTCAGGGCGGCGCAGACCTGGTAGTGCTGCCTGAGCTGTTCAACCTGGGTTATACCTACGACGAGTCCAACCACCAGCGTGCGGAAGCGCCGGACGGTCCCACCGTCGCGTGGATGCGCGAGACCGCTGCGCGCCGGGGCGTCCATCTGGCCGGGTCCCTGCTACTCCGCGACGGCGATGGCGACCGCGACGGCGACCGCGACGGCGACCGCGATGGCGGCGAGGTCTACAACGCGCTGCTGGTGCTGGCCCCGGACGGCCGCCAGTGGCGTTATGACAAGCGCTACCCCTGGGGCTGGGAACGCAGCGCGTTCCGGCCCGGCCGCGGCATCACCGTGGCAGAGACGGACCTGGGCGACCTGGGACTGCTGATCTGCTGGGACTCGGCGCACCCGGGCCTGTGGCGGCAATACGCCAGTTTAATCGACATCATGGTCATTGCCAGTTGCCCGCCGGACATCTCTCAGGCCATCTACCGGTCCCCGGACGGGCGCCAACTGACCCCGGCGAACATGGGGCCGGTTCTGCATACCCTGCTCAAGGCCGCGCACCGCGTCTTTGACGACGTGATCCGCCAGCAGGCAGCCTGGCTGGGGGTGCCGGCCGTCAACACCGTGGGCTGCGGGCACATCACCACTCCCATTCCTAACGGCCGGCTGTCCATGTTGAGCTTGGTGCCCGTGGCCCCGACGCTGCTCCGGTACCTGTCCCAGGCCGACCGGGTACAACTGTCGTGCGGCATGGTGCCGGGCTGCCAGGTGATAGACGCTCAGGGCCGGGTGCTGGCCGCGCTGGCCCAGGCCGGCGGCGAGGCATTTGTCTCTGCTGTGGCGACATTGCCCGACGAGCGACCGTCGCCGCGCGGGCCGCAGCCCCGGACCGGCCTCTCGCGGCTCGCATACCTGGCATCGGACGTAGTCTTGCCGCTGGTGAGCATCCCGGCCTACCGGCGTGGGTTGCGCCGGGGATAGCCGAGACCGGGATACTACGAGTGCGTGGTAGAGAAAGGGGGCAAATATGGTGAGAACCTTTACCCTGATGTATTGGCTGGACGATGGCTGGTACGTGGGCAAGCTCAAAGAAGTGCCTGGTGTGTTCAGTCAGGGGGCAACCATCCAGGAACTGGAGGAAAACATCCAGGAAGCCTATCAACTGATGATGGAAGATGAATCATCGGTCATCCCCCAGGTCGGCGTGCAGACGAAAGAACTGGGTCTGGTGGCATGAAACGGCGCGCATTCGTCCGCGAGTTGATGGCGGCCGGCTGCCGTCTACAACGTCATGGTAAAAAGCACGACATCTATGTGAACCCGGCGAATGGCCGGAAAGTGCCGGTGCCCCGGCACTCGGAAATCAAAGACAGCCTCTGCGAGTTGATCCGAGCACAGCTTGGGCTCAAGTGAGAGGATCACGCCCCCCGTGCTGGTCTATGACGTCCAAGACCTGGTGAAAACCTACCCCGGCCAGGCGCGCCCGGCCAACGACAGCATCTCGTTGCAGATTCAACGAATGGCCCTGGTGGCGGTGTTCTGGCTGGTGGGCCGCCGACTGGACTGGCGGCAGAGATAGATACAAGCATGAGGGAGGACACACAAGATGCTGCACCGGTTTGGAGCCTGGTTTACGCGGCCTTCGACCCGGTCCTTTGTGGCAGAGGCGCGCCGCACGCCCGGCTATTCCTTGTTTGACCTGTTGCATGGCTACGTCTATGCCCATTGGCCCTACCTGTATATCGGCGTGGGCACCGGTGAGCACCGGCTTTCCCGCATCATCGGGCCGGTGGTTGACCGGGCAAGCCGGTGGCTACCGATGCCGTCGACGGACGACAATTCGCCCGGCGAACTGGGCCTCGCCTTTGCCGACTCGTACCACGGCAAGGTGGTGCCGCTGGCGGCGGCGGCGCAGCTGGTTACCGTCAATCAGGAGATCTGCCTGACAGACCTGGAGCAGATCATCCCATACACCCAGGCCCGGGACATTATACTGCATGACCCGGACCACATCGTGGCGCTCAAGTGCCCTTGCCGCGCCGTGCGTCCGAATCCGTGCCTGCCCCTGGACGTGTGCCTTATCGTGGGGGAGCCGTTTGCCAGCTTTGTCCGCGAACACCACGCGGGCCGGGCGCGCCAGATCACGCCGGCCGAAGCAGTGGACATCCTGCGGGCCACCGACGAGCGCGGCAACGTGCATCACGCCTTTTTCAAGGATGCCATGCTGGGCCGGTTCTATGCCATCTGCAACTGCTGCGCCTGCTGCTGTGGGGCCATGCAGGCGCACCGGATGGGCGTGCCCATGCTGGCCGCGTCCGGCTATCTGGCTCGCGTGGATGCCGACGCATGCGTAGGGTGTGGAACCTGCGTGGACTATTGCCAGTTCCGGGCGCTCTCGCTAGATGGCGATACCGCCGCGGTGGACGTTGCCGCCTGCATGGGTTGCGGCGTGTGCGTGTCCAAATGCACGTTGGAGGCGCTGTCTCTGGTGCGAGAACCGGGCAAAGGCGTGCCGCTAGAGCTTGGCGAACTTTTAGACCTGGCGCAAGCACCGACTTTGCGCCACGAGATGCTCCAGTACCAAACCATTCATTCGGATACATGACCATGGACCAGCACGGGAAATCCCCCCTATCCTTCGGTCGCCGCGAGCTGATCGCCACAATCGTTGGCGTGCTTCTGTATGCCGGCATCTCGTGGCTGACCAACATCTTTCCGCTCACGGCTGCCGAGGGCGTGGACATCCGGCCCGGCGTGGCGGTGCCCATCTTTTTCGGGTTGGTCTTTGGCCCGGTGGTGGGATTCGTCGTGGGGCTGGCTGGCAATTTCCTGAGCGACCTGTGGACCGGCTGGCTGGTATATCCGCCGGACCCGGCCACCGGCAACCTGCTGCTGGACCTGACGCAGGGCTATCTGCTGAACTGGCAGGCCGGCAGCGGGTTGATGGGTCTGGTCGCCGGCCTCGCCACCTTCTTTGGTCGCCGCTACCGCACGCTCGCCGACCATGTGCGGGCGCTGGCCTTCTCGGCCCTGGGCATCGTCGTGGGCATGGGCTTTGCTGCCTTGACGGACATCTGGCTCGACGGCTTGACCTTTGATTTTGTGCTGACGCAGTACTTGATCCCGGCCGTCCAGGTCAACCTTCTCAACACCGTGATCCTGGTGCCCATCCTGCTGTTCAATTACGAACATCTGGACCTGGGCTCTCTGGCCTGGTGGCGCTCGGCCCTCATGCGGCGTTTGCTGCTGGGCATTTTGGTTTCGGCGGCCCTGCCGGTGGCGCTGCTGGGCCTCTTTTTGACGCAGCAGGCCACCAGCGCGGCTGTGGGCCAGACCGAGCTCATCGTCAAGCTGGCCTTTACCATCTTGCTCACGCTGCTGTTTACCGTCGCCAACGCCGGCCTGTTGGCCCAGGGCATGCTGCGCCCCCTGCTCCGCCTGACGGATGCGGCGCAGCAGATGGAAGCCGACGCGCTCACCCGTGATGAGGCGGCTGATCTGGAGACGACGGCCGGCCCAGACGAGATCGGTCGCCTGAGCCAGGTGTTCGGCCGGATGGCGCAGGAGGTCATTCAACGCCAGGAGCGGCTGCGGCAGCAGGTCCGCCAGCTCCGTATCGAGATCGACGAGGTGAAAAAGGCGCAGCAGGTGGCCGAGATCACCGAGACCGAGTATTTCCGCCAACTCCAGGAAAAGGCCCAGCAGTTACGCGGCAAAGACAGCCCGCAGTGAGTCTTGGGGAAATGATGAACAGACAACCGACACGAGGAGGCAAATGATGATCCAAAAACTGGCGTTTGTGGCTGGTGTGGTGATGGGCATGCTCTACCTGATGGCCGCCGTCACCATGATCTTGACCTACTATTTCACCGGTCGCCTGCCGGCCCTGTCTATGGGCAGCGACGCATCGACCCGGCCGTTATGGCCCCGGCTGAACTTGCTCACGGCCGACGAAATGGTGGCCCAGGTGCGCGAGCAGGCGCGCCGGGAACTGGAGGGGAGGTGAACCCATGAAACCCAAACTGTGGCGTGATATGAACCGGGCCTGGGAGCGATTTTATCTGGGCATCATGGTGGGGGTGGGGCTGCCCGTGCTAGCACTGGCTGGCATTGTGGGAGGCATCTATTTGTGGACGCGCAAGATCCCCTTTCTGGCTGACATTGAGGAGCAGGACGGAGAGCGCCGGCTGATCCTCACGCTCATGGAGCCGGCCCAAGTGCAGGCGGCCTATCGGCAGCGGCAAGCTGAATTGCGGGCCTTGCGCGAGCGCATTGTGGCCCGCGCGCAGGCCGCGGTGGACGAGGTCGAGGCCGAACATCTGATCGCGCTGGTGCAAGAAGACGCCGATTAGCATCGGGCCTGGAGGGCACTAATGCGCTAGGCGCGAAAGCCGTCTGCCGCGCAGCGGGCAGACGATCAGCGTCGCAGACGCTCTCCAGCAGTGGTTTTAATCGCTAGGGCGTAGAGCACCGCCCCCGGAAACCCGAGGGCGGTGCTTGTTAGTCGAGGTCATCGTCGGTCAGGACCATGGTGGGCTGAAAGTCCAGCAAATCCGGGCTCTGTTCCACCACGCGATACCAAATGTCTACCACGTGCGGGTCCCATTGCTGCCCGCGGCCGGCATTGAGAATGGTCAGGGCCTTGTCTAGAGCAAACCCCTGGCGGTAGGCGCGGTTGGCTGTCATGGCCTCAAAGGAATCGGCCACGGCCAGGACGCGGGCCAGTATGGGGATATTGCGGCCGCTCAAGCCTTCAGGGTAACCGCGACCGTCAAAGTCTTCGTGATGAAAGCGGATGGCCGGCGCAATGTCGCGCAGCGAGGTTACGTCCTCGACAATGCGCGCGCCCACCACCGGGTGTTGTTTCATGCGTTCCCATTCTTGCTCTGTCAGCGGGCCGGGCTTGTTCAGGATCAAATCGCTAACGCGCACCTTGCCAATATCGTGTAGCAGGCCGGCGGTACGCAGCAACTCGATCTCTTGATCGCTCAGGCCCAGCTCGTGGGCAATGGCGACCGCAAAACGAGACACGCGCTCTGAATGCCCTCGCGTATACGGATCACGAGCTTCCAGGGCGGTGGTCAGGCTGGCGATGACCTGCAGGTTGAACACCTTGAGGTTCTGATACGCGGCGGCGTTTTGCAGGGCAATGGCTATGGTGCTGGCCAGGGTGGAGAGCATGCGCACGCTGTTCTCGTCAAAGGCGCTGGGGCGGATGCTGGCGCAACTGAGCAGTCCGAACGCGTTTTCGCCACGCAACAGCGGGGCCGAGGTAAAGGATGTAAACGCCAGTTGCGATTCGGCGGTGGGTGATGCTGTTTCAGGCGGGGCTATCAGCCGCAAAGGCGCCGCGTCCAACAGGCTTGGCACTAGCAGTGTGGCCTGGGCGACAAGCCGTTGTTCCAGGTCTTCCAGGGTGGGTTGTGAGAGGGGGCGCGTCGCTGATATGAACGCCTGTGGCGTGCCGCCGTTTTCGTCCCACAGGCACAACGTGACCACCTCGGGCTGCATCACGTCCAGGGTGATGTCCATGGCAGACCGGATGATCTGTGGCCGGTCCCGGATCGTCGTCATCTGCCAGCTCGCCTGCTCCAGGGTCTGAAGGTCACGATAGAGCAGCGCGTTTTGGACGGCGATGGCGGCTTGCACCGCAAAGACCGTGACCAATTGCAGGGCGTGATGGTCGTAGGCGGCTCGATCTGTGCGGCGGGCCACGTTGAGCACGCCCAGGGTGCGATCCCGGTAGCGCAGCGGGACACTCATGGCCGATCCAATCTCGGGCCGGCGGGCATAGGGGGCCAGGTTTGACGGCAGCGAGTCCTTGAACAACAGGATTGGGTCGGTCGTCTGGACCACCTGGCCGGCGATGCTGTTGGTGATGGTCAGGCTGTCGCCCACATGGACTTGATCGGAGAGACCCCAGTGGGTCATCAGGGTCAGGTGCTCAGTGCCACGATCCAGGAGCATGATCGAGGCAAAATCGGGGGTGAATGTTTGCACGACCTGGGCTATGATTTGATCATACAGGCTTTGCGAGTCCAGGTTGCTGGTGAGGGTGCGACCCAACTCCAGTAGCGATACCAGCTCGGACAGTCGTTCCTTTTCCAGCCGCAGCGCCCGCGCCTGAAGGCAATTGCGTACCGTGACCAGCAATTCTTCCAGGTTAAAGGGCTTGGTCAGGTACGTATAGGCCCCCTCCTTCATGGCTTCCACCGCGGTCTTGACGGTGGCGTGGCCGGTGAGCATGATCACTTCGGTGCCGGGAAAGCGTGCGCGGCTGTAGCGTAACAATTCCAACCCATCGACATTGGGCATCTTGAGATCGGTGAGCAGCAGGTCAAAGCTGTCTTGCTCGAGTTGGGTTATGGCCGCTTGCCCGTCGCAGGCAGATACGACTTGATAGTCCTGGTGGGTCAAGATGTTGTTCAACAAGTAGCGGACCATCTCTTCGTCATCGGCCACCAAGATGCGCTCGTTCATGGGTTCCTCTGAGGTTGCCAGGTGTGCTGTAGGTTCATGCTGGCTTGGCCATCATCTTTTTGATTGTTTCGAGGTTGTTGAGCGTGTTCTGGTCTTGGGGCGCGATCCGCATGGCAACGGTTAGTTGCTCCAGCGCATCCTGAAAGCGTCCTTGTTCGGCCAGGGCCAGGCCGAGCAGGTTGCGGGTGGCCAAGTCGGAGGGGCGAATGTCGATCACGTGATACCATTCTGCAATGGCGTCATCCAGCCGTTTTTTCTTGTAGTAGAGCAGCCCGCGATTGTAGTATAGGTCGGCGTCGCGCGGCGAGGCCGAGATGCGCTGATCGAGGTCGCCTTCTTCGTACTCGTTGGCGCCGACCAGGGTCAGCAGGATGGTGCCGGCGGCGAGCACCACGCGCACCAGGGCGATGCCCGGCGAGTGGTCGGTGAACATGTCGATCAGCGAGCCGGCCAGGAATGCCCCGGGCAGGATCAGGTTGGCGTAAAAGGCCCATTTGGCGCGCAGCGCGGTGCCGCTGAGCGTGAGCAGCGCCAGCACGATGGTGGCGGCCGGGGCAAAACGATCCAGCGGGTATGGCATCAGGATCATGGGCAGCGGGGCTGCCAGGACTTGAAAGAGACCGCTTGCCTGATACCAGTCGGCCGGGAGCCCGGCGGGGGCGAGGCCCAGGAGCAGCCCCAATGCCCCAGCCACCAGCATGATGAGCCAAAAGGCGCAGATTGGTGCGATCAGGGCTATCGTGCGCAGCGGCAGCCGACGCCCGCGTTTGGCGTGGGCCGGCTCGGGTTCGTCAGGTTTGGTCTGGGCTTCGGCCTCGATCTGGCGCAGCGTGGGCAGCGATGCCGCAGTGACGGTGTTGGGTTCGCGCTGGGGTACCAGTTGCTGACAGGCGGGACAGAAACGCTGATCCAGGTCGACCAGGTTTTGGCAACCAGGGCAGACATGGAACAGCGTGTGGTGGCAGTGCGGGCAGGTGGGGCTTGGTGTAGTGATCTCGCCGGCACAGTGCGGGCAAACCATGAAAAACGAATCTGGCTCGGGTGTCGCGGTAGTTTCGTTGGGATTCCAGCCGGTACCTACCAGCCGGCGCCGGGCCTCGGCATGGTTGGGATCCAGTTGCAGCACGCGCTGCCAGGCGGTCAGGGCCTGTTCGTGGTTGCCGAGGGCGTCGTGGAGCACGCCCAGGCTATAGTAGGCATCGGCATAATCGGGCTGCAACCGCACGGCAACTTCTAGCTCGCGGATCGCCTCGGCCCAGCGGCTCTGCTGATAATAGGCCACGGCCAGGTTGGCGTGAAGATCGGCCGCGTCGGGAAAGCGCTGCAGCGCGGCCTCAAACTCCCAGACTGCCGCGTCGATCTGGTCGCGGTCCAGGTAGGCTTGGCCGCGTTGCAGGTAACCCTCGATTTGAGTCGCGGTCTCGGCGGCGGCGCGGCGGCGGGCTTCTTGCAGCCAGACGATGCCGGCGCGAGCGCGTTCGTTGGCCGGGTTGATGGTCAGGGCGCGCACCAGATAGGCCAGGGATTGGTCGGGCGAGTCGAGCAGGCCGGCCAGCCATAGCCACGCCTCGTCGTCGCGAGGGTGCTCGTGCAGCCATGACCCCAGCAACGCACGCGCGCGCTCCTGGTCGCCAGCCTGCGCCGCCTCCAGTGCTTGTTGTCGTAACATACTGTTATCGGACATAGACTTCTCCGAGTAGGCGCTTTTTCGGCCCTCTCCGTGGGGACACTGACCTGACATACGGTCTTGTGGTATAATACCGCAGCAAGCTTGACTACGCCCCCGGAGGTGCTGCGGTAACCCCATGGACCACAAACGA
>JAHJIN010000007.1 GCA_018823415.1 Chloroflexota bacterium
AAAGCACCCGGTACATTATAGCCCGAAAGATGACACACGTAGGCGCGCAGCTCGGGCGTGGTCACAGTGCTCCAGCCTTGCTGCTGGGCAAAGCCTTGGAACTGCCGCAGGTTGCTCTGATACCAGGCGATGGTGCGCGGTGATAGGCCGGTGGCCTGGCAGTCCAGCAGAAAGTCCGCGATCCAGGTACCCAGTTGCGCGTCGGTCATCACTGTCCTCCAATCCCGGTCGCCGTCACATCCGCGGCTCAGTCTAGCAGGGGGGCCGGCCCCCGGGCACTTCTACCGCCGTCTCAAACCGAAACTGCGCCCCCCGCCGTCGGTACACCACGTTCACATCTGCCGGCCCGGTCCGGTTCTTCTCCACTGTGAACACCACCAGGTCCAGGTCATTGCCCCCCATGCACACCGCGTGGCTATTCAACATGACGGCCACGTCGCACTCGTAAGCCAACGCTGCCTCGCCGCGCAGGTGGTGGAGGCGGATACGCCCGGCCTGCAAACCCTCCTTATCTGCCGCTACCACGGCCACCACCGGCACCTCGAAGGCCAGGGCCAGATTCTTCAATGCCTCGGCCACGACAGTGATCCGTGACTCCTCGTCCAGCACGCGGGGACCATGCAACGACATCGGCACCTTCTGTAGGTAGTCCACGAACAGGGCCACCCGCTCGCGCCCCTGCTCGGCGATGACATTGCGCAGGTAGGTGTGCAGCACCTCCCAGGTGGTGTAGAGGGGGTTCCCTTTGACCAGGAACAGGTGTTCCCAGTATCCGGTCAGGGCGTCGAAGGCCCACCGAGCCGCCGGGAGGGCGTGGAGCAACGCGCGCAGGTCGGCCGGCGACCCCGCCGGTGGGTGCAGCACCGCCTGGCGGATGTCCCGCAGGGTCAGGCCCGGCTGCGCCGGGTCGCCGGCGCTCTCCAGGCACAACAGGCGGTGGAAAAGGTAGCGCTCGTCGTGCTCGAAGCAGACGTAGAGGGCGGTGACCTGACTCTGGGCGGCCAGGTTGCGCGCCCACTGCAAGGCCGCGATGGTCTTGCCGATCCCCTGCGCCCCGCCCAACAAGACGAGCTCGCCGGGCTTGATGCCGCCGCCCAGGTGCTCGTCCAATTCTGTGAAACCAGTGGGGTACGGCTCGTAGTAGCGGCGGTCGCCCTGCTTCAACTCGGCGTCGAACTCCACCAGGACGTCGAACACCGACTGCGGCGGACGCACCGCCACTGGCAGCACGCCCCGGTCCTCGATGAGGCCTTGCCTGCGCTCACGCATGGTCACTCTCCCTTCAGCCGCGCCACGATGGGCATCTCGTATCCTTCCTTGAACCAGGCCAGGGCCTCCCAGCGCTCGTCGCGTCCCCCACCCACCCGATTCCCGATGAGCCAGGGGGAATGGCAGAAAAAGTAGGCCGGGGCGCGGCCCATGTGAGCATAGGCCGCCACGACCCACTCCGCCTGCACCGCCGGCGTGGCGGCAGGGTCCGGCTGCCAGCGGCCGTCAGCCGGGGCCGGCCCGGCCTCGGTGGATAGGATGGGTCGGCTCTCGCCCAGGGTGGCGACGACGATAGCGTTGTAGCGGCGGTAGCGGGCAAAGCCTTGCTCATCAGCCACATAGTCGTCGGGCACGCCAAAGGTGTAGTTGTGCAGCCCGACCCAGGTGCGGGCCAGGACGCGCCACTGGCCCTGCTGGGCCAGGTAGGCCAGGCTGCGCTGGAGGAACTCGTAGTCGCTCAGGTCCCCACCCGGGGCCAGGGGCGCCAGCCCGGCCAGTGCCCGCTCGTCCACCACCACCTGGGCCAGGGACAACCAGTAGGCCGCGAACCGCTCCGGGGTGTGGGGCTCCGGCACGGCCCACTGGTCGTGGAGGTTGGGCTCGTTGAAGAACTGGTAGTAGTACACCCCCAGAGGCCGGTAGTGGCGGACGATGTCGCGCACCAGGGCCGGGT
>JAHJIN010000101.1 GCA_018823415.1 Chloroflexota bacterium
AACACCAGCATTGTCGGCGCCGGTGGAGGCCCGATGCCGCTCGCCATCGAACAGCTTGAGGTCATAGAGCACCAGGTTTACCCAGGGCAGCACCGCCTCATAGCGCGCCCAGGGCACAATACCACAGGTATCGAGCGCCACGTGATGGCCGGCCTCACGGCAACGCCGGGCCAGCGCCAGCACGAAATCGGCCTGCAGCAGCGGCTCGCCGCCAGAAAAGGTGACGCCGCCGCCCGAGGTCTCGTAGAACACGGCGTCCTTTTCGATTTCGGTCAGGAGGTCAGCCAGCGTCCATTCCCGGCCGACGAGCTCCAGCGCGCCGGCCGGGCAGGCCCGAGAGCAATCGCCACAGACGGTGCAGCGCGCCCGGTCGATGCGCATCCCTTGCGAGGTCAGCTCCAGTGCGCGTTCCGGGCAAGCCGCCAGACAGTCGTGTGCGCCAATGCAGCGGGTATCGTACCACACCAGCTCGGGCCGGGGCGACAGTCCCTCGGGGTTGTGGCACCAGACGCAGCGCAGCGGGCAGCCCTTGAAAAAGACCGTGGTGCGAATGCCCGGGCCATCCTCCGTGCTGAAACGTTGGACGTTGAACGTGGTACCGGTCAGAGTCGTCATGGTTCTACTCGGCCAATCCTCTCGCAGGTACGATTGAGGGATTATATCATGCCCGTGTCAATAAGGCAACGCCAGAAAAGTGGTCTTGTTCAAGCCGGGCCAGCGCGATTGACGCCAACCCCCGGCATTGGTATAATCCCCACGATACCGCACATCAAGGAGGCCCCATGAGCACAAAAGCCCAGGTCGCCGTACTGCGCACGCAGCCCGAGACCGTATTGCAAGACTATGATCGCTTGTTCGACCTGGCCGGCGTCCAGGATGCCCTGGATCCCCAGGCTACCACCATTCTCAAGGACAACATTTCCTGGCACTTTCCCATGCCCAGCGCCAACACCACGCCCTGGCAGTTGGAGGGTACCATTCTGGCGTTGCAGCGCCGGGGTTACACAGACCAGGTCTGCGTGCAAAACCAGACCGTGGTCACCAACGCCTTCAAGGGCGAAGACCTGAACAACTATGTGCCCATCTTTCAGCAATATGACATCCCGGTCCTCTATAATTTCAAGGGCGACGACATGGACTGGGTGCGTTATGAGCCCCAGGCCGAGATGCTGGCCTTGAACCACATCTACCCGGAAGGCATCTATATCCCCGACTATTTCCGGGGCAAGAACATCGTCCACCTGCCCACGGTCAAGGCTCACATCTATACGACGACGACCGGGGCCATGAAAAACGCCTTTGGCGGCCTACTGACCAAGCACCGGCACTATACCCACACCTGGATCCACGAGACCCTGGTGGACCTGCTGGCGATCCAGAAAGAGATTCACAGCGGCATCTTTGCCGTGATGGACGGGACCACGGCCGGCGACGGACCCGGCCCGCGTATCATGCGCCCGGTGGTCAAGAACGTCATCCTTGCCAGCGCCGACCAGGTCGCCATCGACGCCGTGGCGGCCGCCATGATGGGCTTTGAGCCACTCGCCATCGATTACATCCGTCTGGCTCACGAGCGGGGCCTGGGCGTAGGCGACCTCCGCGAGATCGAAATCGTGGGGGACACAGACGCCGCCGACGAGCGGTGGGGATTCGAGGTGGGCATGTCCATGCATCGCTTCCTCGCCTGGCTCGGCTGGTATGGCCCCACCAAGTTCCTGCAAAAGCTCGTCTTTCGCACCCCCCTGGTGACCATCCCCACCCTGGTCAGCGAGATCGAGCACGACTATATCCACTGGCCGCTCAAGGAGAACAAGATCTACAAGCGGTGGCGCGCCGAGACGTCATGGGGTCAAATGTTCGCACAATATCAGGAGCAAGGCCACCTGGGGCAAGCCAATGGCTGAACCCCGGTGGCTGGAATGGGCCAGAGGGTTACAGGCCATCGCCCAGAACGGCCTGCTCTACACCGAGAACCCCTTTGACCAGGAGCGCTACGAGGCCATGCGCGAGATTGCCGCAGAGATGCTGGCGGCGGGTTCGGGCGAGGAGCCGGCGCGTATCCGTGAGCTATTTGCCGGCGAGACCGGCTATGCCACGCCCAAGGTGGACGTGCGCGGGGCCGTGTTTCGCGACGACGCCCTCCTGATGGTCCGAGAACGGCGCAATGGCCTGTGGACGCCGCCCGGCGGCTGGGCCGACGTCAACGATTCGCCGGCCGAAGCCGTGGTGCGCGAAGTGTACGAGGAATCCGGCTACCGCACGCGCGCGGTCAAGCTGCTGGCGCTGTGCGACCGCAACAAGCACCCTCATACACCGCATCCGTTCCACATCTACAAGCTCTTTTTCCTGTGCGAACTGGTAGGCGGGGAGCCGGCCTCGAGCGTAGAAACGGATGGTGTCGCGTTTTTCGGGGAGCACGAACTGCCTCCCCTGTCGATAGGCCACGTCACGCCGGGCCAGATTGGCCGCCTTTTTGAGCATCATCGGCACCCCAACTGGCGGACGGATTTCGACTGATGAGCGATACGACCAGATTCCCCAGTTTAAAGCCGGTCTATGGACTGGATCGCTACTTGCTGCTGGTGATGGCCTTGGCGGCCCCGGTCTGGGCGCCGCTGTTTTTCCCCGGCCTGTTCGAGTCCCACAGCGGCCTGCTGGCGGTGTACGACGTGGTGGATCTGAACCAATCACTGCTGCAAGGCCTGTTCACGTTGGGGTGGAGCCCCGCCTTGAACCAGGGCGGTCCACTGCCCTTTTACCTGACCGAAGCGCCGGTGCTGCTGGGAATAAACCCGGTGACAGCGGTCAAGCTGGTCCTGGGCCTGAGCATCCTGGGCGCCGGCCTGGGCATGTATATGCTGGGGCGGCAACTATGGGGCCGGCGGCCGGCGCTCCTGGCGGCCGTGGTCTATATCTATGCGCCATTCTTTTTGGCGGCCCTGTACGTGCGGGGTTCGCTGGTCGATGCGGTGGCCTATGCCTTGATCCCGGTGATCCTGTGGCAGGCGCACCGGGCAGTGTTTGATAGCAGTCGCTTGTTGTTCTCGATCGAGCATGGCGTGTGGCTGGCCGTGGCCCTGGCGGCTCTTACGTGGACCCAGTGGGGCCTGGCCCTGGCGGTTGGCGTGTTTGTCCTGGCGTATCTCTTGTTCGCCGGGTGGGAAACGTGGCGGTCTGATGCCCGGCGCGTGTGGCCGGCCCTGCTGGTCGCCACCGGCGCGCTGCTGGTGGGCGAGTTGGCTGGCCTGCTGCTGTGGCTGCCGATCCGGGCCGAAGGCATGGCGTCGCTATGGTCGCCGGCCAACGGCACGGACCACGCAGTCTATTTGTTCCAGCTCCTGTTGCCCACCTGGGGTACCGGCATTAGCATCGCAGGCCCCAACGACACCGTGCCCCTGCAAATCGGCGTCATCCCGTTGGCCCTGGCGGCGCTGGGCCTGGTCGTGCTGGTGACCGAGAGCGAAACGCGCCCGCGAGCCTATATCATCTTTGGCCTGGTCATGGCGGCAGTTGTAAGCCTGTTCGTGCTGCCGGTGGCGGCCCCGCTGTGGGGGGCATTGGACCGACTGGTCTTTTATCCCTGGCAATTGTTGGGCTTGATCGTACTGAGCCTGGCGATAGTGACCGGCGCGGTGGCAGCGGCCTGGCACCGTCCGTTGGCCCACCTGGGCCCGTGGGCGGCCTTGATCACGGCGACCATGCTGGCGAGCTATGGCTATCTGGGCCTGTCGTTCATTGATGATAACCGGATTCCGGCACAGCATCCGGTCAACGCCGTGTTGGGGGGCGATATCGTGCTGTTGGACTATACGTTGGCCGCCGAGACCCTGCAAGACGCCCCCGTCTGGCCTTCGATCCGGGCCGGCGATACCATCCACCTGACGCTGTATTGGCAGGTGGTGAGACCGGTGACCGAGGATTACACCGTGTTCACGCACGCCATTGACGCCCAGCCACGGCAGTGGGCCGGACGAGACAACCCGCCGGTGCAGGGCACGCGCCCCACCAGCAGTTGGCGCGTGGGCGAGTTGATCGCCGACGAGTACGAGCTGGTGCTAGATTCCCAAACGCCGGCCGGCCTGGTCGAATTGGAGGCCGGGATGTACGAGCCGGTCAACGGCCAACGGTTGATGGTGCATACGCGGTCGGGCGCGGACCTGCGCGCCGTTCTGGGGCATCTGCGGGTGCGCTGAATAGTTCCTAAGCTTATAGACAAATGTGTACAAGCCTAGTTTATGCCCAACGGCAAGGGGTGAACTACGCACCCTCTATCCCTTTGCAACGCGAAGCGTGCGTCGGGGAATGCTTTGCGCATGATCTGGTAGGCCCCATTGACATCGGCGTTGATAGTGCGGCCATCAGCGGCCTGGAACAAGCC
>JAHJIN010000102.1 GCA_018823415.1 Chloroflexota bacterium
CGCGGCGCGAGGCGGTGCGGCGGGAACCCTGCTCTGCGCCCAGGCCAGGGCCTTTTGCACGCGCGCGTCGTCCGGCGCCAGCGTTGCCGCCCGCTGGATGCGCGCCAGGGCTTCGGCCGGAGTACCGGCCACCCAGCCCAACCAGAGCCACGCCTCCGCGTTGCCCGGATCAGCCTGCACGTACCGCAATAGCAACGGCTCGGCCTGCGCCCGGTCCCCGGCCTGTGCGGCCGCCGCTCCCTGGGACAGCCACCGACGAACCTCTTCTTCTGTCATCCTTTCGCCTCCGTATCTTGCTCCAGCCAGCGCACGGCCGCGCCGGGCAGGCGGCTCACCGGCCCTTTGCGTCGCGTGCAATCTGGCAGCGAATTGAGGAATGCCTCGCCATAGCGTTTGGTCAACAACCGCCGGTCCAACACTGCCACCACGCCCCGGTCGGTGCGGCTGCGGATCAGGCGGCCAAAGCCCTGTTTGAACCGCAGCACTGCCTGGGGCACGGCATACAGTCCAAAGGCATCGTACTCGAACGCCTCGCTGCGGGCCGCAAACACCGGGTCAGACGGCACGGTAAAGGGCAGCCGGGTGATCACCAGCACCGACAGCGCCTCGCCCACCACGTCGATGCCTTCCCAAAAGCTACTGGTGCCCAGCAGCACGGTGCGCTGGTCGCTCTTGAACGTCTCCAGCAGGTGCCGCCGCGACCCGTCGAGGCCCTGGCCCAGCACCGCGATACCGGCCGCCTCCAGGGGCGCGACAATGGCCTTGTACGTGGCGCGCAACTGGCTGTACGATGTAAACAGCACCAGGGCCCGGCCTTCGGTGGCCTGGCACAGCGCAACCACCGCGCTCTCGATGCTCTTTTGATAGTACGGTTGGCCCGGTTCCGGGATGTCAGTGGGCACGTACAGCAGCGTGGCCGACTGATAGTCGAACGGCGAGCCGACCTGCGTTTCGCGTACGCCGTCCAGGCCCAGCCGGTCCCGCACATAATCGAACGAGCCGGCCGTGGACAAAGTGGCTGATGTCAGGACCGCCGCGCGTTTCTTGTCGAACAGATACTTTTGCAGCAATTCGCCCACGTGCAGCGGGGCCGCATGCAGCGAGAGGCTCTCTTTCTGCTTGCTCACCGTGCACCAGTAGATCATGTCGGGCGATGGTTCAAAGATGACCTGGTTGAGCTGATCGTGGTACCCGCCGGCGAGGGTGCGCGCGTTGACCACCTCGCCCAGGAGTGTGTCATGGTCGCTCACGTGCTCTTCGTCCAGCTCGGTCAGGATGGACTCGATGCCTTGCAGCGAGCGGCGCAATGACCCCAGGGCCAGGCGCAGGTTGTCGGCGTCGATTTCGACCCGGTCCCAGTCGGGCTGAAAGCGTAACGGGCTCTCTTTGCTCACGCGCACGCGGGTGTCATAGGTGCTTTGCCCCTCGTCATACTGACTGAGAAAACTCGACAGGGTGACAAAGAAGGCATGGACGCGCGGGCGTAACTCCTGGACGCGCCGGTGCAGTGATGTCAACACCTCGTCCAGGGCCTGCTGCGCCGGCGCCGATAGCCTGGCGCGCTGCACACGCGCGCCGATCTCGGCTACCAGTCCCCCGGCCCGATCGGCCGGCCGGCCGGCCACGCTGTCCAAAAACCGCTCCAGGCCGCGTTGCTCCACCACAAACCCCAGGTGCTCGGTGGCCCGGTCTTCCAGGTGGTGCGCCTCGTCGATCACCAGGTAGCGGAACTCGGGTAGCACGCGATTGCCGGTGCTGGCGTCGCTGAGGAGCAAGGCATGGTTCACCACTATCAGGTGCGCCGATTCGGCCCGGTGGCGGGCGCGGTAGAAAAAGCAAGTGTTATCATGGAAATGGGGGCAGCGCGCCGGGTCGCACGCTTCGGCATCGGCCCGCAACTGGTCCCAGGCCGGCCATTCGCCCGGCCCAAACGTCAACTCGGACCGGTCGCCGGTGTCGGTGCCCGGCAGCCAGGCCAGCACCTTGACCAGCACCCGAAACTCGTCCAATGACAGATCATCGCGCTGCCGATACAATGCCCACCGGCGCAGACACAGGTAATTGCTGCGGCCTTTGACCAGGGCGGCGCGCAGGTGCTCGGTGCCGGCCTCGGTCGCGCTGAGCACCCGGCGCACGTCGGGGATGTCTTTGGTATAGAGCTGGTCCTGCAGGTTGATGGTGTTGGTCGAAATGACGACGTGCTCATTGTTCTGAAGGGCGTGCACGGCTGCCGGAAGCAGATACGCTAACGATTTGCCCGTGCCGGTGCCCGCTTCGACCAGCAGAAACGCGTCGTCGTTGAACGCCTGGGCCACGGCTTGCAGCATATCCACCTGCTCGGCCCGGTGCTCAAACCCGGGAAAACCACGCGCAAAGGGGCCATCCGGCGCGATGAGGGCCTCCAGCGCGCTCACGTCCAGGGGCGTGCGTGTCTCGGCCGGCTCCAGGCTCTCGCCGCGCTCCTGGCCTACCAGGAAAAAGCCCACACTGTCGGCTGACCCGATGCCCTGCGCCCGCAACTGGGCGGCGATGGGACTCTCAAAGGCGGTGCGCACCCGGCGGCGTTCCACGTGGCGAAACAGCGCCAGCGGTCCCCATGTGCGCGCCGCCGGATTCTGCGCTGCCAGACGATTGATCTCTTGCAGAATGCCCAGGTCCATCTCGTCCAGACGGGCGATGAGGGCCAGCAGCAGGTCTTTGGTCATGCGCGCATCGGCCAGTGCCCGGTGCTGGATGGAGGCGTCCACGTCTAGAGCCGCCGCCAGGTTGCCCAGGTTGTAGCTGGGCATGGCCGGCAGGAGCGTGCTCGCCAGTTCGAACGTGTCCAGCGAGGGATTGGCCAGCGGCACGCCGTGCGCGCTGAGAAACCCCAGGTCAAAGCTCACGTTGTGGCCTACCACCGGCACATCGCCCACGAAACGCCCCACCCGGCCCGATACAGCGCTCAACGGCGGCGCGGCCTCCAGTTCGGCCTGGGAAATGCCGGTCAGCAACTCGATCTTGTGGGGAATGCGGCCCCCAGGATTTACCAGCGTGGACCAGACCTCTAGCTCCTGGCCGTCTTCGCGAAAGCGCACCGCACCGATCTCGATGATGCCATCGCGCTCCGGGTTCAGACCGGTGGTTTCCAGGTCCAATGCCACATAAATGCGACTCAAGAGTTGGTCCCTTCTCGGATCATGGGCGTCAGAAACGCCTCTGCACGTGCCTGTATTTTACCACGTTTGGGGACATATTGCAAAGTAGCCGTGAAAAATCTACAAAGCGGATTGACCAGGACTGGGCTCGTGTGCTATTATAGCAATGGGCATCTTGCTGGACCACTATTAGACGGTGTACGATTACACCACGGGGCCGGTACGAGTCGGCATTGCGGAGAAAACGGATCCATCATACTCATACTCTCGAAGGAGGAACTGCGATGAAGAACGAGACCCTGTTCAAGCTCTTGGCGATCCTGGGCCTATTCCTGGCCGCAGGCGGCAGCATCTTGGCCCAGGGACCGGCGCCGCCGGACCGCCTGGCCTCCCTGGGCACCGCGTTCACCTACCAGGGCCGGCTGACCGACGGCGGCAGCCCGGCCAGCGGGCAGTACGATTTCCAGTTCACGCTCCACGACGACCCCACGGCGGACAGCCCGGTGGGCAGCCCCGTCGCCGTGGACAACAAACAGGTCACCGAGGGCCTGTTTACCGTATCGTTGGACTTTGGCGCCGTGTTTGGCGGCGACGCGCTGTATCTGGCCATCGGCGTGCGGCCGGGCAGCAGCACCGGCGCCTACACGCCCCTCACGCCGCGCCAGGCGCTCACGGCGGCGCCCTATGCCCTATCGTTGCGGCCGGGGGCATCCATCCACAACAAGGCCACCAGCGGGGACATGGCAGGTATATCCCTTGAGAGCGATCACGGCGAAGGCGTGGCCGTGAACTCGGCGGGTGGCGTGGGCCTGCGCGTGTACTCGTCGGACGCGATAGGGGTGGGGGTAGACTGGGCCGGCTGGGACGGCGTGCGCGTGCAGACGGCGGGCAACAGCGGCGTGTACGTGAACGAGGCTGGCGGCGACGGCGTGTTCGTGGGCACGGCAGGCAATCCCAGCACGTCGACCCTCTCGGTCTTCAAGAATGGCTTTGAGGTGGCCGGGGCCGAAGGCGCTGGCCTGTACGTCGGCCGGGCCGACTTGGCTGGCGTGGGCGTGATTTCGGCGGGCAGCGACGGCGTGTTCGTGTACTCGGCGGGCGACGATGGCGTGTCCGTGGAATTGGCGGGCAATCCCAGCACGTCGACCCTCTCAACCTACAAGAACGGCTTTGAGGTGGGCGGGGCCGAAGGGCACGGCCTGTACGTCGGCCGGGCGGACCGGGATGGCGTGTACGTGAACGAGGCTGGCGGCGACGGCGTGACCGTGGTCTCGGCGGACGTCGACGGCGTGTCTGTGTTTTCGGCGGACTACAACGGCGTGAACGTGGGCACGGCTGGCGGGTACGGCGTGTTCGTGGGCACGGCTGGCGGCGACGGCGTGACCGTGTTCTGGGCGGGCGACCGCGGCGTGTCTGTGGGCGAGACGGGCGACGACGGCGTGTTCGTGTACAGGGCGGGCAGCTCCAGCACGACGAGCAGCTCAACCCAAAAGAACGGCTTTGAGGTGGCCGGGGCCGAAGGGCACGGCCTGTACGTCGGCCGGGCAGACAGGGCCGGCGTGAGCGTAGGCTCGGCGGGCCAGGACGGCGTGGCCGTGTACTCGGCCGGCTGGGACGGCGTCTATGCCGACACCGACCAGGCCGACCACGAATGGGGCGTCTACACGCCAGACAAGATCTATGCCGGCACTACCCTGGCCAGCGGCGGGCCGCTGATGATCGTGGCCCAGAGCGGGGACACCGGCAGCCTGGAGACCGGCGACGTGGTGGCCGTCAGCGGCATCGGGGCGGTCCTGGCCGACGGCGAGGCCCCGCTGCCCCTGGTGCGCCGGGCCAGCGCGACCGACGCCGCGGCCGATGCCGTCGTGGGTGTGGTCTATCGCCGCCTCGTGACCGAGGCCAAGCTCACCGAAGTCCAGCGCGACGGCCAGGCGGAGACGCTATCCAGCCCCCACACCCGCAGCGCCGACGGCGCCATCGCCCCCGGCGAGTACCTGTTCATCGTGGTGCTGGGGCCGGCCCAGGTCAAGGCCGCGGCCGGGGCCGGGGACATCCAACCGGGCGACCGGCTGACGGCCGGCAGCGCCGGGCAGGTGCGCAAAGCCGCGCCGGTCAAGGTGGGCGACGTGGCCTTTTACCCGCCGGGCACCATCGTCGGCACGGCCATGGAGGCCCTGGACTCTGACCGGGCCAGCGGCCTCATCTGGGTGCTGGTGCGGCCGCAGTGAGGAGGTGGACCATGAAGACGATGCATTTGTGGAAACGGGCTCGCGGGCTCCTGGCCCTGGTTGCCCTCTTCCTGCTAACTTCTGTTGCCCTGGCCCAGACCGGGGCGCCCTACGACCTGACGTGGAGCACCATCGACGGC
>JAHJIN010000103.1 GCA_018823415.1 Chloroflexota bacterium
AAGAGAGGCTAATGAAGAGCTCCAAGAGTTGGTAAAAATTCAACCAAAACACTCTATATTACACTATAACCTTGCCCTAACCTATGCTCAGCTTGGCGATATGGTTAACGCTCAGTCACACTATCACCTGGCCGACGCCAGTTCCGACCTGATGCAGCGCCGCACCTTTCGCGACAGCCTGCGCACCTTCCTCGGCCCCGAGGCCTGGATGCTGGACGACGATACCGTGCCGGCCTGGCCCACGCTGCTGCGCTACCTCACGACGATGGCCAGCGACGAGAGCCGGCTGGTCATCGCCCTGGACGAGTTCCAGTATCTGGTTCAGAGCGAACCGGCCTTCCCGTCCCTGCTCCAGAAGCTGTGGGACACCGAGTGGGAACGCCGCAACCTGTTGCTGATCTTGTGCGGCTCCCACGAGGGCATGGTGCACGATGCGGTGCTGTCCTACGACAGCCCCCTGTACGGCCGCCGCACCGGCCAGATCCGCCTGCAACCTTTTTCTTTCAGCGACTATTGGCGCGTGTTCGACCAGCTATCCTTCAACGCCGCCGTGGAGAACTATACCGTTTCGGGCGGTGTACCGCGCTACATCACCGCGCTGGGCCTGGATAGTGACCTCTGGGACCGGGTCCGCACCCAGATCCTCAACCCCAACGCCGTGCTCTATGACGAACCCCGCTTTGTCCTTTCGGCGGAGCGCGCCGATGCCCTCTCCTACTTTGCCATCCTGCGCACCATCGCGGGCGGCGAGCACCGCCGCTCCCGCATCGCCGCGTCCCTGGGCCAGCCAGCCAGCCAGCTGGCGCCCTACCTGGAGCGCCTCATCGAACTGGCCTTGCTGGAACGTCGCGTGCCGATCACTCGTCCAGACAGCAGCCGGTTGGGCCTGTATTACCTGGCCGACCCCTTTTTCCGCTTCTGGTTCCGCTTTGTGCTGCCCAACCAGTCGGCCATTGAATTGCGGCAGGTCGACCCGGTCCTGGCCCGCATCCAGACCAGTTTTGGGGCGCACGTGAGCCTCCAGTTCGAGGACTGTTGCGCCAACTGGCTCTATGATCAGGCCACGATCGGGCGACTGCCGTTCACCCTGGACCGGGTAGGCCGGTGGTGGAATCGGGCCGGGGGCACTGACGAGATCGATGTGCTGGGCGTGAACGAGGAGACCGGCGACGCGGTCTTTGGAGAATGCAAGTGGTCACGCCAACCCATCGGCATGGACACGCTAACCAGCCTCTATGGCCGGGCCCAGCGCATGCCCTGGCGTAAGGATAATCGGCGGGAGTGGTTTGTGCTCTTTAGTCGTTCTGGGTTTCAGGAGCCATTGCTGGAACGCGCCCGCCGCCAGGGTAACGTGGGTTACCATGACATCCTGCTGGTCCACGACGGGCACGTGTTCGGCGGGCCAGACCAGTGAGCTTGGATTGGCCGGCTGCCAATTGGATGCGATCTGAGCAGTTGGCCGTGGCTGTGGCTGTGGCGGCTGTTGATGGCCGCTCGGCTAGCCATCTTTTCCACATCACATGAGCCCTGGACCGGCCTCGGACCCAGAAGTTGGACCTGATGTCGGATTGGGAAAGGCAGCAGCGAGACGTGCTTGGTCAAACGAATAGGAGGAGCATAGATGGTCAAGGTCGGTCGAAACGATCCATGCCCTTGTGGCAGTGGCAAAAAGTATAAGAAGTGTTGTTTGGACAAGGACCGGGAGCGCGAACAGGTAGAACGTGAGTTGGAGCGCGCATCCGAACTGGCACCACTGGCGGCGGTACCAGCGGATACCTCGCCTGTCCCGTGGACCCCGCCGCCCCTGCCGGCACCGTCGCCCGAGATCATGGCCTGGAACGAGCGCTGGGAGCGGTTTGAAGCCGCCGACCGCGCCGCCAAGATCGCGATGCTTGAAGACATCCTGGCCGCCGGCGAGATGGACGCGGAGATGGCCTACGAGGGGCTGTCTCTGCTGTGGGAGGCGTCCCCGGACCCGGCCGACCGCGCCGAGTGCCGGGCTTTGCTAGCCCGTTTGCAGCAGGAAGCGCCAGACATCTATCGTCACGACGCGCCCTATTACGCCGCGTGGCTTGTCGATGACGCGCTGGCGCAGGGTCATAGCGAGGCGCTCCCCGAGTTGCTGGAGCCCTTCGCAGAGAACCCGGACCGGGACATCGACGGATTTTTCCGTATCATCCATCAGTTCATGTACCACGGGCACAACGAGCCGTTGCGCCAGGCGATGGCCCGGGCCTGGCCCCAGGTGCAGGGCTCCGGCGAGATCATGTCCTGGGGCCAGGACGAGTTCCTGGACTTTTTGACCTCTTTGACCATCTTTGCGTATCTGGACCAGGCATCATCTCCCAGCGCCGACGACCCGGCTCTGAGCCGCATGTTGGCTCCCTATGGCGACCTGCGCGAGGAGTACGTGCGTGATGTGGTGGAAGCCCTGAGCCGCACCGAGCCCCGGGCCTGGTCGGTGTCTGATTTCGACTCCTCGGCCAGCAAAAAACGCCGGGAGGAGAACCTGCTCTTGTTGCTCTGGGAGTTTGCGGGCGAATGGCATCGGCGCGATGGTGCCCCCCTCTGCAAGGCGGACCTGGGGCGCCGGACCTTGCTCGATTACCTGGCCCAGCGGCAGGAGTGGGGCCGGGCGCGCCGGGGGTTAGCCGGCCTGACCTACCTGCTCCCGGACCGGGCCAGCCTGGACCCATTCCTCGCCGGCAAGTTTGGTATTTTTGGCGCGCAGCCCTACGAGGCCGGGTGCCTGTTCGAGCTTTTGCCGGCCTACGTGGGATTTCTGGCCCACCGAGGCCTGGCCGCGCCAGAGGAAGCAGCGGCGCGCCTGGCCGAGATAGCGGGCCTGTGGCAGGACGTGCAAAAGGTGCTGTGGAACTGGCAGCACGACCCTACCCTGCGAGACAACGTGGCGGCAGCCTGGGCGGAAGTGCCGGTCGCGGTCGCGCCTCGCCAGAGGGCGGCTCGGCAAGCTCCCCGGCGCGCCGGGCCGCAGGTTTACCGCTTCCGGGCGTCCTTGCGCCGCCGCCCCGGCACCTGGCGCGAGTTCGAGATCCGTTCCGACCAGACCCTGGGCGCTCTGGACGGCTTGATGCGCAGCGCGTTCGGCCACGACTGGTCGGACCACCTGAGCGAGTTCTATCGGCCGGGCATCGGCAGTCGTGATGAGGGGTTTGGGTCGCACCAGCCATTTGGCGGCGGGGAGGGAGACCGCGTGCGCATCGACCAGGTGGGAGTGGACGTGGGCGACAAGCTCAAGTACGTGTACGATTTCGGGGACTGGATCGAGCACGTGGTGGAAGTAGTGGACATCACCGACCCGGCGCCCGGCGTTGAGTATCCCCGCGAGGTGGCCCGGAGCAAGGGACCCCAGCGCTATTGCGCTAATTGCAAAAAGCTGGGCCGGAAAACCAAGGCCGTCTACTTTTGCCGGGACTGCACCTCCGAGCAGGGACGGGACGTGTACCTGTGCGCGAATTGCGCCTCTGATCTCCATGAAGAACACGATGTGGACGAGATCGTGGATTGATCCGCGTAGAGAACGAGATAGTGCCAGGTGCTCCCGGGTTCCTGGCACTGTAGCTTGGCCAAAG
>JAHJIN010000104.1 GCA_018823415.1 Chloroflexota bacterium
AGCCAGGTATGCCGGCGTGCCCAGTGTAACGTCCACCGGCGATTGGTCCACCACGTCCAAGACCAACGCCGGACTCTCGGCGTCCAGTTGAACCTGGGCTACCGTGCCGGTCATGGTGAACAGCGTGGCCTGCTCGGCACAATCGGCTGCCAGGGCGCAGCTTTCGCAGCCATCGCCGGCCCCACCCCGGATCAGCATGGTCACACCCACGCCCACCAGGGCTGCCAACACTATGCCCACCAGCGCCACGCCGACTATCGATGCCAGAACCTTTTGTATCATGTGTCTCCTCCAAGTTACGAGTTATGGGTTGCAGGTTTATCTATCCCAGCAGCCGCAGTTCCATGTCCAGCACGCCCTCTTTGGGGCAGCTCTCCACGCATTCCAGGCAGCGGATGCACTCGATGCTGTCGATGCGCTCCGGCCGGTCGGTGATGCTCATGGGGCAGGTGCGGGCGCACTTGTCGCACGTGAGGCACGCGGCCGTGTCGCAGGTCACCTTGAACGGCGTGATCTTGTTGAACACCGCCAGCACCGCGCCCAGGGGGCACAGATACTTGCACCAGAACCGCTCGAACACGAGCGAGCCGACGGCGACCGCGCCCAGAACGATCAGGCCCAATGTGGTGACTTCGCCGGAGAATAGCACCCGGTATGGGCACACCTCGGCAAAGATGAGCGAGCCGGCCCACACCGTCGCCAGGATGATGGCGGCCAGCACCACGAATTTCATGTAGCGCAGCGGTCGGTCGATGGCTTCAGGCATGGCCAGCGGCAGGCGTTTGCCGGTGAGCAGGCTCAAGATCCGGCCACTCCATTCTTGCACGGTCCCAAAGGGGCAAATCCACCCGCAAAAGAACCGACCCGCCACCAGCGCCGTCGCCAGCGTTGCCAGCAATATCACCAGGTTAGACCAGTTGGTCTTTTGCAGCATGGAGCCGGTGGTCAACACCGCCCACAGTGACTCGATGCCGCCAAAAGGGCAAAAGGCGTCAAAGCTAGGCGCGCCGGTGGGCCCACCGCCGATAACGATGTGCTGAATCCCCACATAGGCCACGATGGCGACGAATGCCGCCTGAACGATGCGGCGCATATGCTGCGCCTTGAACCGAAATCTCTTGGACTTTTTAGGCGTACTCACGATTCACCTCTTGGAATGATGGGGCCGCACCAAGCTGTACGACCGTCCTGATAGTTGGGACAAGCGAATGGTCTCCTTCGTGGCTACCGCCGCGGTTTTGGCCCCCTTTGGTCTGCCAAAAACCCAGGAGCATGGCCCCGCCGACAATGAGCACGAAAACCGCCAGCACGATCAAGGGAAACAGGAACCGATTGACTCTCATGGTATCTCCACATTCTGTGGCTGGGGGCGAGTGTACCTCACCCCCAGCTAGCAAGCAACAGTTAGGACGTGGGTGCCGCTGTCGTGCTATTCTGGCGGCGACCGCGCCCGGCCCAGGCCGGTCGACCGGTATCGTCCCGGAAGAACGTGCTGATGCCGGTGGTCTCGTTGGTGATGGTGTGGACGATGAGCGCCACGCCATCGCTGTCATAGTGCCCGGTGATGGTGAGCCGGTCGCCCACGTTCACGACCAGGCCCTGCTCTTCGATGTACCATTCGGGGCCGAGCTCGACCTGCACCGTGGTGCCGTCGTCGGTCTGGATAGCCAGCATGGGCTCCTCGCCCAGCTCGAAGCTCGCCATCGTGGCGATGCCGCTTATCGTGACTTCGGGGCTGACAGCCTCTACCTGGTTGCGGCCTTGGCCCTGGCCGGGCGCCACGCCCTGGCCTTGACCTTGGCCCTGTGCGCTCTGACCATAACCCTGGCCCTGCGCGCCCTGGCCCTGGCCCACGGGCAGGCACTCGTCCGAGCCGGGCACCACAGCCTCGCCCTCGGTAGCCCAACGACCACCGCCGCCGCGCGGCCCTTGCGCCGCTGCCGTGTTGACCATCGCGGCGCCGGCCAGAGCCGCCACCACCGCGCCAACCAACAACAAACCAATACCCGCTGCAATCGCTTTCTTGAACATGTCTTACACCTCCTAGTGTATGTGTGATTTG
>JAHJIN010000105.1 GCA_018823415.1 Chloroflexota bacterium
CACCCATCCCGGCGGGGAAACCGGCTAATCGGTATCGGCATGCCCAAGGAGGCGCTCCAGCCGGCGGATCGTGAGGGGCGCCGACCCTTCATTGAGGTAGGCAGTGCCAACTGCGTCATGGTTGCCGGCCCTCGCTAGCCGTGGTCGCGCTGGGTCAGGAATCGCCGCAGGTCCGCCTCGCTGGCGAGGATGTTGAGCGCGATCGAATGCCGCTCGAACCAGGCCCGCACGCCCTCATCCAACCGACGCACGCGGCGCGCCAGTTCCACCAGGTCGCCCTGGACGGCCGGCTCTGTCAGGTCTGGGAAGCCGGCCTGCGCATAGCCGCCGTTGTACTCGCCCAGCAGGTTCCAGTCCGTGCCATAGAACCCCGGGTCCACCTTGTTCATCAACTGGCAGATCTCTTGCTGCAACTGGAACGCCGCACATCGCGCCACCATGACGTCCTCCCGCTCGCAGGCCGCCAGGACCTTGCCCCGGTACTCGAACACGAAAAAGTAGAAATCGGCGAACACGTCCGGCGGGCGCCCCGGTTCGGCCAGCGCTGCCTGCGCCGTGCGCAGGATGCCGCGCACGTCTCCGGCCAGCCGGTCGGCTGCCGCCAAGATACCGTCGACGTCCGGCGATAGAAGGATCGCCTCGACGAGTTCCTCCAACCGGTCCGGCCGGTGCGCCAGGCGCAGCACCTCCGGCCAGTTCGCGCCCCACCCCTTGCTGAAATACGTCTGGTTGACCAGCGCCAGGCAGTTGATGGCACTGTTGACGAATTGCTGGCCGGCCCACAGCACGCCGGCCACGTCATCCGGCGCTGCGCAGCGCATCTGCCCGAGCTGGAACAGCGTGTCCTTGAACGCGTCCAGCGCCCGCTCCACCATTTCAGCGCGACAGGCCGGCTGGGTCAGCTCTGCGATGCGGGCCTGGAGCGCGAGGAACCGGTCCAGCTCCTCGGGTGATCGGTGATACAACACTTGGGCATCGGCGATCAGAGAAGCCGAAACGGCCCAGGGTCGCCCGCTCCGGGCGTTGGCGATGCTCTCGGCAAACTCCCACGACACCGGCCAAAAGTCATAGGGCAGACCGTCGATGATGAACTGGCAGCAGAGCGACCCGGCTCGGCCGGCCTCGGTGGGGATGTAAAAGAGGTCGAGGTCAGACGTGGGCGACGCCGTGCCTTTGGCGTAGGACCCATAATAGGCGATGATGGCAATATCGCCCCGGTGGGCCTGCACGGCATGGGCGACCAGGATCTCGGCAATCTGGAAGACGTTTGGGCACATGAACACAACTCCCTGGTTTGATGAGATGACCCCGGCGGCCAACCGTGCCCGTCAGAGGAGCCCGGCCAGCGATGCAAAGTCAAAGTCAAGGTACGGGACGTCATGCTCGATGCGGCGCTTGCGATCCCGCATATAGCGCTCGCACCACGGATCGTCCAGGTTGTCCACGTCAAAGCTGCGATGGATAATGGCGTACATGTCGATCTCGCGCAGCTTCAAAAAGTGTGGAATCTCGTTCAGCCACCGAGGGTCCAGGCGATTCTCACGCCGGTAGCCCCGCAAAAAGTGGGTCAGGAACGTCTCTGTGAAGGCCAACTCGTCCTCCGCGCCCATCACGATGTAGAACAACACGATGGCAATGTCGTGGACGAACCAACAATAGCAGCAATCGTCAAAGTCAAAGAGGGTGATGGTCCCGTCCTCGTCGATGAGCAGGTTGGCCCCGTGGGCGTCAAAGTGGGTAAGGCCGAACGAGTCGTCGTCCTGGGGCAAGGTTCGCAAATAGGCCACGACCTGTTCGAGCTTGGCCGCCGCTACTGCTTCCGAGGCGGGCAGGAATTGGCCCACGTCGAGCATGACGTCGTCGTCCCATCGGGGTCGCTGCCAAGCTGAGTCGGGAACCCGGTACCCCTGGGTCAGCGCGTGCATCCGGCCCAAAAGTTGCCCGTAGGCCTCGAACCGATCTGGCGTCCAGCCCACCTCCCACGGCGGCCGGCCGCGTGCCTTGACAAAGGCCGTGACCAGGAAATGCTCGTCCCGGCCATCGGCGATAGGCTCCACCAGTTGACCGCTATCCG
>JAHJIN010000008.1 GCA_018823415.1 Chloroflexota bacterium
AGCGTCGAGTTGGTCCACTTTGTCATCACTGGGGTGGACGTAGTCAACACGGGCAGTGACAAGGCTCAAATGGAGCCGATGGTGGCTCAAGTCCTGGCTCGCACGCAGCGCTTGCCCCGTCGCTGGCTGAGCGACGGCGGCTTTGTCTACCTCGCGGCGCTGGAGCACCTGGTCGCCCGTGGGGTCATCCCCTTTTGCCCAGTGCCCGAGCCCAGAGATGAGACCCGCGACCGCTATGCGCCGTTGCCGACTGACTCTGCGGCCATCGCGGCCTGGCGGCAGCGCATGGGCACCGCGGCCGGGAAAGCCATGTACAAGCAGCGCTGCCTGGTCGAGTTGCCCAACGCGCAAGCCCGGGCGCGCTACGGCGTTCAGCAAGTGCGTGTCCGGGGTTTGCGCAAGGTCCGCTGTGTGGCGTTGTGGGTGGCCCTCACGCACAATATGTTGATCTGGCTCCGCCTCCGCGAGGCCGCAGGCCACCCGGTGGCAGCATCATTAGCCGCCTAACCGCACCAGACTGGCCTCGTGCGCCCAAGCGAGCAGGCCCCGCCGCCTGGGGCAGTACGGGCTTGGCTGCTGGGGGCTCAAACCGGCCCTGACCGTGTCCCCAGAGCCAGTGGCCTGGCGACCAGGTCGCGCCAGCACGCTATCCGGGCACCACGCTGTGCCCCGTAGCTGGATACTTGCATGAAAACTCACTATCATGCGGCCGCAGCCAGTGACCAGGTGATATTTTCACAAGCTCTCAGCCGCGGCTGCGGCGCGACGAGCAAGGATTCGGTACGCTGATCGAGATCCCGGCCGGACCGTTTCTGATGGGCAGTGACAAAGCGCGTGACCCGAAAGCCCGAAATGAAGAACTGCCACAGCATCAGGTGAAGCTGCCGCGCTATTGGATTGGCAAGACGCCGGTAACGGTGGCCCAGTTCCGGGCTTTTGTGCAGGCGAGTGGGTACCAGTGGGCACATGCTGCTCCCCAAGGCGGGGAAGATCACCCGGTGGCGCACCTAAATTGGCACGATGCGCAGGCCTACTGCGGGTGGCTGAGCGGGGTATGGCGCGCCACCGGGCAGATCGACGCCAACGAGGTAGTGCGGCTGCCGAGCGAGGCGGAGTGGGAGAAAGCGGCGCGGGGTGTGGATGGGCGGGTCTATCCGTGGGGGGATGAGCCGCCGGATGCGTGGCGATGCAATATAGACTATAGCGTCAGGGATACCACGCCGGTAGGCGCGTATTCCCCGCAGGGGGATAGCCCGTATGGCTGCGTGGATATGGCAGGCAACATTTATGAGTGGACGCGCAGCTTATGGGGGAAGGATTACAATCCCGAATTCAAGTACCCTTACAATCCCGACGACGGACGGGAAGACCCGGGAGCGGGAGACGATGTGCGCCGCGTGTATCGCGGGAGTGGGTGGGACAGTGATGCGCGGTACGTCCGCACGGCTTACCGCAACGGGTATCTCCCGAACAGGCCGGACTTTGGGTTTCGGGTCGTCGTGGTATCCTCCGTCTCTCCCTGAACCCTTCAACAGGCTCAGAAGGTAGTGGTCACATGGACTGCAAAGAAAAAGAAGATGATAGATGTTAGCCTCGGGCGTTGATTCGGTGCAAAATGTATATCTCAGATACAGCATCTATCTATCGCTGGCGCTACGGCAGTGAATGAGCCGCCCAAGTATGGTCGGTGGGGCGGTCGGCCGCTGCGCGCCGCCGCCACTGCACCCGGCGGGCCGGGCGTGAGACGTTAGCCTCACCCGGCTCCTCAGACGATGGGCTTTGGTCACAAGTACCGCTGGTGGTGAGTTTCGTCATGACCGTGACCGTGGAGCAGCGCCAGATTGCTGAGCGCCTGGTTCCGTCGCGGGCCATCCGGGTGGTGCACCGCCCGGATGGCATCGACTATGAAGCGTAATCCGCGGTGCTGGCCGCGGCCGCGCTGCCGTTGCCGCAACCAGACGACGCGCGCCAGTAGGGCTTGACGAACCGGCCCCCAGGCTGGATCATCGTACTTACAGGGACACCCTGGGGCGAAAACCAACGCGACTGGCGCTGCTCATCCCCCTGCGTCCGAGACGCGGTGGCGAGTGCACCGGTCGCACACAAACGGATGAAGCTGACACTCGCGTCGGCGCTGACGCGCCTCCGCTTCGTGCAGCTTATCCGCCGCGCCGTTGGGCAGCCATAAACGAGTACTGTAAATATGAAGAAGCACACAAATAAACTGCAATCTCCATGGATTTACTTCCTCATCGCCATTGGTTTTTCATGGTTGTTTTGGATACCGACGGCGTTTGTTGATGGAAATATTCTCGAATCACCCTGGGTAATTTTATTGTATATTGGAGGGATTGGCCCCGCTGTTGGCGGTATATTGCTCACGTATCTCAACCGCGATAAAGAAAGTCGCAAGGATTATTGGCGGCGCGTGTTGGATGTCAAGCGGATTGGGGGCAAATGGTATCTGGTTATCTTATTGGGCTATCCTTTGATAACAGTGTTGCTGTCAATAATAGAAAATGGGCAGGTACAAATTACTGAAACCTTCAAAGAGTTGTTAACTCAACCAGTTGGCATCCTCTCGTTTGCCATCTTTGTCTTCATCTTTGGTCCGTTGCCAGAAGAATTGGGCTGGCGCGGGTATGCACTGGACGGACTGCAAAAACGAATGAATGCAGTTGTGGCTAGTCTTTTGTTAGGCACAGTTTGGGCTGTATGGCATCTACCGCTATTTTTTATGAAGGGCACCTATCAAAACGAATTAGGTTTCGGTTCAGCGGCATTTTGGCTTTTTATGGTGTTTGCAGTCATCATCTCGGTATTCTTTACATGACTCCGCTGAAAAAAGTCTCCGGTAGTAGCTAGAAATCGCGAAACGATGTAAAATGCATGGGCCTGGAATCCCTTCAGTGGAGGCCCCCGATGTTCAAGAAGAATGACGGTCATCTCCTGCCGTCGGTGTTTGATACCGTGGCGGCGTTGC
>JAHJIN010000106.1 GCA_018823415.1 Chloroflexota bacterium
AGCAAAACCAGCAACGTGCATCCCAGCAAAATCAGCGTTTGTTTCATGGTCGCACCTCACCATCTGCCAGTATCACAACGGTCGGAGGATTGCCCCCGACCGTTGTTCAACTCGTTATATGTTCGGTTTCACGGTTTAGAGGTTGCCCTGGGTGCGCAACCCTCGTAGGACGAGCAGCAACACGGCCAGCACCAGGCCGGCGCCACCCACAAAGATCATGCCGCCCGGGCCGCCGAATCCCACTCCGCTATCTGGTACCTTGGTGGGCCTGGGCTGCCCGGTGGGCGATGGCGTGCCTGGCCCCAACGTCGCTGTGGGTGAACCGGGGACGCGCGTGGTCGTAGGATACACCGGCCGATATGTCGCCGTGGGCCACACCGCCGTGGGCGGTATCCAGGTAGACCCCGGGGACATGGGGATCCACGTGGGCGACGGGCTGGGCGTGGGCGTGACCGTGGCCGTTTGGGTGGGTGTATTGGTTGGCTGCGTCGGCCGGGGGGTGAACGTGGGCGTGATCGTGGGCGTGTTGCTGGGCGTGGGCGTGTACGTTGGCGTGGCCTGGATCACCGTGAACGGGGCAGAAGCAGCCCGCGTGCCGTCGTCCGCCTCGACCGGGTGAGCGCCCAATGTGGCATCGGCCGGTACGCTGAAATAGCCGTCAAATGTTCCATTGCCCAGGACGGTGATGGGTTGTTCTGGCGTAATGCGACCTGCGACTCCATCCCATTTGAGCGTGACAGACTTGGTTGGCGTAAAGTTGAAGCCTTGAATGCGCACGCGCGTGCCCGGCGTGCCCTCGCTGGGTGTCAGGATGAGAGCCGGCCCGGGCGTGGGCGTATAGCGTGCGGTTGGCTCGGGCGTGCCAGTGCTCTGCGCGGGAACACCAGCCGGCGTGGCGATGGTAAACATGGCAGTGGCCGTTTGGTGAGCCGTGCCGGCGGTTATGGTGTGACCGCCCAGACCATCGGTGGGCACGTAAAAGGCAGCCTGAAACTGACCGCTGGCGTTCACCACAACGGCGCTGGGCTCAGTGGGGGTAATGACGTTGCCATCCCAGGTGAGCAGCACCACATCGTCGGGAGTAAAGGTGTATCCACGTACCACCACCCGGGTGCCACTGGGCCCGCTGCTGGGGTCCAACACGATGGTTGCTGCCGGGGTTGGCGTGAACATCTGCGCCAGGCTGGGGGCCGGGGCGGCTGTCGCCAGAACGCTGCCTAGCAGCAGCAGTAACCCCAGAGTCAACACCACCCGCATGACAGGCTGGTATGTGCGCATGGGCTTCTCCATCCCCGATATCGAGGCAAATGCCGGGAGTCAGATAGCCAAGCCCGGCCATAATGGGACATTTACCCTTTTTAGCATTGTATCACGCTTCTAGGGCAATGTCAATAGTATACAAGTCCTGTCGCACGCCGGGCGCGACAGGTTATACCATATAATGGGCCTACCTACAGACATACTACTATATATTGTATGCCTTGTCAAGATGGAGGGAGCACTTGAGGTCGAACTAGCCTCAATATGGCTTTGACAAAAACAACGGCAGAGCGGATGGCGATCCAGCCCTGCCGTTGCGTGCTGTGGGAGAGGCTGTATCAGCGAACGCGCCGCCAGTCCACGCGATAAGTCTGAAAGTCGTTGTTGCAATCCATGGTGATGGGCAGGGTGACCGTGCCAGAAGCGGCGTGACCGTCCTGGATGATCTGCAAGTGCCAGAAGGTCTGATAGTCAACGACCAGCGGGGTAATAAACAGTTCATAGTAGCCTGCGTCGTTGGTCCAGCGCATGAACTCGTGGCCCCGGTCACTCCAGATGCGCACCGCTGCGCCCACCACCGGAAAGCCATTGAGGTCCTTGATCCAGCCCTCAAAGCCCATGCGAGTGCAGTCGTGCTGTTTGTACATGTCACCCACCTGGTAGGGGATTGGGGTTGGCGTGGGCGGCTTGGGCTTGCGCGTGGGCGTGGGCGTGACGGTGGGAGTTTTGGTGGGCGTGGGCGTGGGCGTGTCCGTGGGCATGGGCGTGCGCGTGGGCACGGCCGTGGCCGTCGGCTCGGGCGTCCACGTGGGCAGCCGCGTGTTCGTGGGCGTGGGGGGTACCGTGGGCTCTGGCGGCGTGCGCATCCCCAAGGGGTCTACGATGAGGAACACAGCCAGTATAAAGATCACGATCGCCGCTACGCCCATCCCAATGGCCGCTATGAGAATAATGCGCTCGGTGCGATTTTCCTCTTCGTAGTACATGAGACCCTCCCTTGCCGGTTATGGATTGCAGCCTGTCCTAGCGCACAACCTGGAACGTGATGTCCCACTCGACATGCCCGATAAAGTTGGGATCGTCAAAGGCGACCCAGGCGTTCTGCGCGGTCTTGTCGGCGATGATGACGTTGATGGACCACCCGCCGCGTTCGACGCAGAACTCGAAATAGCCATCGTCACGGGATTCGCCGGGTCGCGGTCCCGTGATGTCCGAGAACTCGATTCCGTACTCGTTGAAGGCCTTGACGGTGACGCCGTTCAGGGGTTTGCCGTCTTTGTCCAGCACGTGCCCATAGGGCTTGTTGCAGGCGTTCGCGCCAGCCGGGTACCCGATGGGGCCGTCCATCTTGACCAGGATGATGTCCTGGCTAGGCGTTGGGGTGGGCGTGGGCGGGCGTGGCGTGGGCGAGGCCTGGCCGGTGGGCTTGGGCGTGCGCGTGGGCGTGTTGGTGCGTGTGGGCGACGCGGTTGCCGTAGGCGATGGCGTGGGCGTATTGGTGACCTGCGCGGTGGCGGTCGGTTCGGGCGTGTTGGTAGGCGTGGGCGTGGCCGGCGTCTGCTCGACCGTGGCGGTGGGCAGCGCGGTTGGCTCGGTCACCGGAGTCTCGCCGGGGGTGGCGGTGGGCAGGATGGCCGTCACCTGCGGCGGTTCCATGGTAGGCGCCGGCGGCAACGTGGGAGTGGGCAGGCTGGCGATGCTGGTGGCCCGGGCCACGCTGGTGGACTGGGCCACTGGAGCCGGCGATTCGCCCCGGCCATACAGGTCGGCCGAGATGAGGATATAGTTGTATGGCTGCTTGGGCGGCAGCACTTCGACGTACAGGGTTTGCGCGCCGCGCAACACCACCAGTTCGCTGGTGGCGGCTTGCAGGTCCGAAACCAGGGCCTGTTCCACAAAACCCGGGTGCAGGCCCAGCCGGCCCCACAGGATCTCGCCGCGCAACAGATCCACCTTGCCCTGGGTCAGTTCGGCCTGGGTAGGCGAGGCCACGATGAGGTCGCTGGCTGCCAAGTCAAAGGTTTCCAGGGTATCCTTGAGTGCTTCGGCGATGACCGGCTCGTTGTTTTCCCAGTCGGCCACCAGGCTCAGGCCAAAACCGCGCCGGGCGATACGCCACTTGGTGGTGAGCCATTCCAGTTTGGCCCGGCTCACCTGCACCTTGACACCGGCGCTGTTGGCCGACGAGGCCAGTTGGGCATCATAGAACTCGAGTCGGGCCGTGTCTTCGGTCAGCAGGGCCTGTTCTAGAGCTTGCTGGCGGTCGGCCACGGCCCGGTCCTCGCTCAGGGCCTGGATGAGAGTTTGGGCTGCTTCCTGGCGCTGCTTGATGGCCGCGTCTACTGCCTCGCTCTGGGGCATGGCGCCCAGGGGCACGCCGGTGAACGATTCGCCGGGCTTGACCTCGTGGAATGAGGGAACCTGGCTTTCCCAGCTCAGTTGCTCGGCCTCGGGCTGATTGCCCAGGGCTGCGTACTCGTGGGCCAGGGCGCCCAGGATCACGCTGCGATGTTCCGGGCGCAGGGTGGGGCTAAACGCCACCACCACATAGGCCTGGTCGTAAAATGCTTTGGCGCGGCCGGTGTTGCCCAGTTCCCGCAGCCCCTGGCCGATCTGCACGTAGGCGTTGGCCCGCACATAGTCATTCAGATAGCCGCTGAGCGTGGCGGTATCGCCGGCGCGCTCGTAGCACAGGTTCGCCTTGTCGGCGTTGTTGGCACCGGCGTAGGCCTGCGCGAGCTGGATCAACAGTCCCAGCCGGTTCGAGTCCGGCAGCACGGTGCTGTAACCCAGGGTCGCCAGGGCGGTTTCCAGCTCGCCGGCCGCCAGCGCGTCCTGGATCACGGTTTCGTCGCCTTCGCCGGCCAGCACGCGCAAGGCGGTGATGGGCTTGACTTCTTTGGTTTCGATCTTGTCGAGGGGGTTGACCCACTCAGGTGCCGGCGCTGCGGCGACGCCGCTCGCGCCCTGGGTCACGAACCAGATGACTGCCACCACGATGATCGCCGCCAGGGCTAGCGTGGCGACGATGCCACCGCCGATGATCAGCCAATTCCGATTGATACGATTCATAATACTCTCGGTTGCCTCCTATGGTCATGCGGCCAGGCCGCTTCCGTCTTGGCTATTGTTGTGTTGCACGCCGGCGAACTGGTCTCGCCCGGCTGATAATACCGATAAACCCGATGCCCATCAACCCCAAGGTCACCGTACTCAGGCTGATGAGCGCGCCCCAGCGCATGCTGTCCGGCGCGAACCAGAGCCGTACCGAATGGTCGCCGACCGGCACCGGCACGGCGCGAAAGGCCGTGTTCGCCAGGATCACCGGGGCCGGCACATTGTCCACGGTTGCCAGCCAGCCCGGGTAATACACCTCGCTGAGCACCAGGTAGCCCGGCGCGGTGGCGTGTACCGCCACCGTGATGTCGTTGGGCCGCAGGGCCGTCACCTGGGCGGTACTCTTACCAGTTGATGCAGCGTCCAACGCGTCGCCCCACTTGAGCACCACGGTCTGCGTGGGCGAGAAACCGGGCTGATGGATGCGCCACTCGGCTGCGGCTGGGTCGCCTTCTACGATGGCTTGATGCACCACCAGCGCCCGGGGCAACACTTGCCGGTTGCGATAGATGTTGACGTCCGGGTCGCCGTCGAACGCCAACTCGAATTTGTCCCAGTCCAGGGGCACATCCTTGTGCCCGATGACGTATTTGGCATTCAGAAAATCGTACAGCGGCGACGACCGGCTGCCCAACGTGGCCCAGTAGCGGTCGTAATGGGCCAGCATGAGGGGGTTGTATACCCCCATCACGTCATAGATGTCGGTCAGCAGACCGATGTCGGGCTGCCACACATCCCAGCACTCGGTCACGCTGTCGATGCGATACAGGTCCGGATCGGCCTTGAGAAAGGCGACGGCCGCCGGGTGCTGGAAATTGCGCGTGGGGTCGGCATTGCCCACGTCTACGTTGGCGCCCAGGGCGGTCAGGTCCAAAAAGACCAGGGCTACCGCTGCCGCGCCGAATATTTTCCCCCGGCCCCACCGCCGCCAGCGGGCATAGAGCAAGGCCAAGCTGGCCGCCAGCAGCACGGCGAACAGGCTCACGCCGTTGGCGGCCGTGGCGACGCGCTGGAATAGCGCCGGGTCCTTGTCCTGGCTGGTCAGCAACGCGAAATAGGCCAGCGGCAGGGCCACCAGCGTGACGCCGGCCAGGGCCAGCGCCGTAACGCGGAGCACGCGCCCCAGGTCGCGCCGCTGCGCCTCGTCTATGCCCACGTGCAGCAGGTCGCCCAGGCCGCGCGCGGCCAAGAGTGCCACGCCGAAATCGAACAAAACGATGGCCCGGGCCGGGGCACGGAGCTTGTCAAAGCCGGGCACCCACTGGTAGAACCAGCCGTGGAGCGTGGCGTTGCCGCCCAGGGCCAGGAGCAGGCCCATGCCGGCCAGTGCGGCCAGCAGCAGGGTGAGCCGGTCGCGCCGCCTCAGCAAGACATAAAGAGCCAGCAGCAGCGGCAACACGCCGATATAGCCGGTCTCGACCCGGTCCCACGGCCCCCAGTAGCTCATGGGGTCTCGGCCCAGCACGCCCGGCACCAGCAGCCCCACCAGTTGGCCGGGCATCAGCGAATATTGGGCAGCGGTGGTATAGGCCACCTCGGCGCGATGGGTCCAGGCCGTCATTTCCACGCTGGGCCAGAGTTGTACGGCCGCCACGCCCACGGCCACCACGCCGGTCACGAGCACACACAGTCCCCCGGCAACCCAGGCCGACCACCAGCGCTGGCGCTCTTTAGGCCAGCCCAGCACCAGCCAGGCCAGGCCCAGGGCCACGACGATGTACAGGATCGGCTGGAGGTGGCCGGCCAAAAAGGCCACGCCCAGGACCAATCCGGCGGCGATGGCCCACGCCCAGCGCCGGGTGCCGGCGGCGCGCAGCGCGCGCACGTAGCACAAAAAGACCAGCGGCAGCCACGCGGTCACGGCGATGAGGTTCAGATTGCCCAGGTGGACGATGAACAGGTCGCTGAACATGAACGCCACCGCACCCAGCAGGGCCGCCAGGCGGTGCTGGGCCGGCTCCAGGCCGCGCACGCACACATAGGTCAAGGCCCCGGCCAGGAACACGTGGAACACGGCCAGCCCTTCCATCACGTCATAGGTGATGCTGGGCGCCAGGAAAAAGACCAGCAGGTTGATGGGATAGAACACGCCGGTCTGCACGTCGGCCACAAAGGGGGCGCCGCTATACAGGTATGGGTTCCACAGGGGAACGATACCGGTTTTCAAGGTGCGCGCTGTCCAGTTGTACAGCGGGTACAGGAACGAGGCCAGGTCGCCGCCGCCGGCGGGCGTCCAGGCATCTGGAGTCCAAAGGATACGCCAGAAAAAGCCGGCTGTCAAGGCCCCTAGCAGGCCCAGGGCCAGCACGTCACGGTGCCGGTGGACCGGCCACCACCCGCGCCGGCCGGCGACATGGGCGCCCAGCCAGGCCACACCCCACAGCCCGCCGATCAGTCCCAGGACCTCCAGACTCATCTGTCAGCAACCGTGAGCACGGCGCTCCAGCTCGCGGAGCTTGGGTTCATAGTCTGCACGTTGTGAGTGACGGCGGTCATGGCTGCACTCTCACAGGGTGAGAAAGCGGCGGTTTTCGTCTACCAGTTGGTTCAGCAGGCGAACGATGTTCTCGGCATTGTCGTTGATACGCTCGAACTGGCATTGGGCTTCGCGCAAGGCTTGCTCTAACTCGGCATCGCGGTCTGGCGATACGCGGCCCAAGATGGTGACGAAATGGGCGTGTTTGGCCTCGTCTGGCTCAAAGCCGATAGCCGGTGCGAACCGGGCCATGTAGCGGCCAATGCTCACCAGGACCTCTTTGCCGGGCAGGTATTTTGCCAGCAGCAGGTAATGATCGACGGTCTTGGTCGTCGGCAGGGGCTGTGCGGGCGGCGGCTGGTGGCCGGTCTGACGGAACTCGACCACGGCCATGCCCGCGCCATCTACGAACACCTGCACCGTGGTGCCCAGGCCGGCCGGCTCGAGCGTATAATCGCCAGGCCGCAGCGGCGCAAACTCGCACGTGTCTGGCCCCTTGGTGCCGGTGGGGATGGTGAGGCTCCAGGTACCCATACGGATGGTCACCGGCACGGGCGGCGGGCCCACGACGCGGCACAGGATGAAAGAACTCATGCCGCCCACCGGCGTGGGGCCAGAGGTGTTCTGGACAACGGTGCCCTGCCATTGCGGCTGGGGCCGGGGCGGCACCGTGAGGCTCAGGTCCACGGTATTGGTGCCGTCGATGGCGATGTCGTCTTGGGCCACGTCGGTGTCTAGCACCTGGATGCTGTATGCGCCGGCGGCCAGGTTGGCAAAGAGAAAGTGCTCGTCATCGGCGAGGGCTTGCTCTCGCAAACCGCCGGGCCCCTGCAGGCGCACGAGATAGCCGCCGCCGCCCGTCACCTGGCCCTGGATGATACCCCGGCGCGGCGCGCCGCCGCCGCTGGCCGGCATGGCCTTGATGGCGGCCACGGTGGGCAATTTGTCCGGGCAGCTCCAGTCACTATACCAGGCCTGCGATTCCCAGTTGATCTCGGTCAGGCCCATGCGCTGGTTGGCAATTAGCCAGGGGCACAAGGCGAAATAGTAGGCCGGGGCCTCGTTCATCATGAAATCAAACATGGCCAGGGTGTAATCCCGGTGCCGGTCCAATGTCACGCGGGCATAGCGACCATCTTGCTTGTCGCCCACCACCACGCCCCCCTCGGTGGTGATGATGGGCACGTGGAACCCCAGGACCTCGTGCGCGGTCTGGGCGGCCAGCTCGTATTCCAGAAAGCAGTTGGCGTCGTCGGCCAGGGTGCAATTGGGCCGCTTGTCGCGCTCGCGGATCTGATTGATGGCCTCGCGCGGGTTCTTGATGAGGCCGTCCATCCAGGCCCAATGCGGATTAGAGATCGAGTCGTACGATGCCGGTTCCAGGATGTTCTTCAGGGCTGCCAGGATACCCGGGTCCGTGGTGTACGGCCCCAGGGCGTCATATTCGGCGGCCGTGAGGGGCCGGCCGTGCCGGTTCACGTCGTCATAGGGATAGTCCAGCGGGTGGTTGAGGCCATAGTTGTGGATGGCGATCCACGCGCCTTTTTCAAACAGGTCCAGTCGCCCCTGGGCTTGGATCTCTTGTAGAATGCCGGCGCCGCCGCCAAAGCTGAGGGCCGGCGTGGCAGGATACGCGCCTTCGCCGATGAGGAAATCGGCGTCACGGATCCAGTCGCGGGCCATAATCTCGAGCCAGTTGGCCGGGCGGTGGTTGTTTTTCCATTCCGAGGGCAGGTTGGGCTCATTGTTGGTCTCGAAATAGCGCACGCCCAGGGCTACCAACTCTTGCACCAGTTCACGCTGGCCCTGGTTGAGGGTGCCGGGATTTTGCTGGGGGCGATACAGGCGAACGATGGGCCAGATGCCGTGCGTCAGGAGTCGCTGGCACAGTTCCCGGGTGGATCGGTCGCTCAGGTCCCGGTCGCCTTTGGCCATGAGCTTGACCCACTTGATATGCAGGGCGTCCAGCTCGTTCAGCCAGGGGGTGAGCTGGTCGCCCATGAGGTGGTAGGGTCCGGCGCTCCAGTGAATGCCGCGGCCATTATCGTTTGGGGGACGGTCAAAGTCTTCCAATTGCATGGGATTGCCTCCTCTCCTCGATGAACGGCATTGTCAGAGCGGACCATGACGCCTGGTGGTTGTGCTCATGCCACGATTATATCACACTTGGGGGGGGGTCGCAAACCGCATCGACGCCCCATACTTCTTGATCCAGCCGGGCAAAGAACTGGACCATGAATTCGTGGCGGCCCTGGGCGATGGCCCTGGCGGTGGGTGTATACAGCACCTCGTGGAGCCGGCCCAGCTTGACGGCAAACTCGCGGACCGGCGAGTGGTCGGCGCTCAGGTCGCTGCGCTGGGCGACCGCTGACTCGGCCGGCGCGGGGGTCCACAAGGGCTGGCCCAACAGCCCGGCGATGGCATAGGCCCGGGCCACGCCGATGGCGCCGATGGCATCCAGCTTGTCGGCGTCAAAGAGGACGCGGGCCTCGACGGTGGCCGGTTGTACGTGGCCTCGGAACCGGTGCGCGGCGATGGCGTGGGCTACAGCCTCTACCGATGCCGGGGGCTGGTCGGCCAGGATCGCCGGGACGCGCCGGGCGCCTTCCTGGGCGTGGCACACGCCGGTGCGCAGTTCGTCGGCCCGGGCGATGTCGTGCAGCAGCACAGCGGCCTGCAACACGACCATGTCGGCGCCCTCGGCCGGGCCGATGTGCTGGGCCAGCCGCCACACGCGGAGCACGTGGTCGAAATCGTGGGCGCTGTCAGGGGTGTCATAGTAGCGGCTGGCTTGTTCGATGGTGATCACGGTGTTTATACCCACAGGGCCGTGGTCAGGCGCAATATGGGGCCATAGTCCGCGTTGGCGGGCAAGGCGGGCCGGACCAGGTCGGCCAGAGCCTGGTCGGTGGCAGCCACGGCGGCGGTGTCGCCCAGGGCGGTCCAGGCGCGGCGGGCTGCTTCCAGGTCGTCTACGCCTTGCACGCCCCGGGCCAGCCCCCGCACATAGTGGGCGATGCCCCGGATCGGTTCACTGAGATCGGGGAACGACAGGGCCTCGTCGCACCATCGCTCGGCGGCGTCACGCCCGGCGGCATCGCCGGCCTGCCAGTCATGCCAGGCCCGACAGGCCAGGAGGCTGGCACAGCGCTCGGCGGCCCGGCGGCCGCGCCAGTGGTCCTGGAACCAGGCGATGCTGGCTTCCAGGCCGCTCAGGAGATCAGCTCGGGCCGATAGATCAGTCTCCACCAGTGGGATCAGCAGGCCGCGTTTGCCTTGCACCCGGGCCACCAGCTCGTCATCGACCGGCTGCGCGGCCAGGGCCTGGGCGTAGGCGTTCATCGCCGGCCCGTATTGGGCCTGGAACAGGTGCAGGTCGCCCAGGCCCTCGTGGGCGCGCGCGGCGCGGGTGGGGTTCTGGTCGCCCACAGCCAGGGCCTCGCGATAATAGTCGGCGGCCTGGGCATAGCTACCCTGGCCCCGGGCCTTGTCGGCGGCCCGGAGCAGGTACGTGGCGGCCTTGTCGGGCACGTTGCCCAGGCGCAGGTGCGCAGCCAGCGTCTCGCACTGGTCCAGCAGGTCGTCGTCGGCCAGCGACGCTTCCAGGTACAGGCCGATCTGCCGGTGTAGCGCGCCTCGCTCGGCCAGCGACAGGCTCTCGTAGATGGCTTCCTGGGTCAATCCGTGGACAAAGGTCAGGGAGCGAGATGGCCCGGCGGTCAGTTCCACGATAAAACGGTCCTGCGTCAGCGTGTGCAGGCAGCGGTCCAGTGCGGCCGGCGCGATGTCCAGTACGTGAGCCAACACGTCCGGGCGAAATTCGCGTCCGATGACAGCCGCCGTGCGGGCCACCTGGTGCTCGGTGGGCGGCAACTGGTCGATGCGGCTGAGGATGATGCCGCTGACGCTGGCCGGCAATTCGATGGTTTGGAGGTCGGGCGGCGCTATCAGTTGGCCGGTGGCCGGGTCGATGGACAGCTGCCCCTGCTCGCGCAGGGTGTGGACCAGTTCTTCTGCAAACAGGGGGTTGCCCTGGCTGCGCGCATAGACCAGGCTAGCGACGGCGGCGGGCAGTTTGGGTACCTGGAGCAAGGCCCGGATCAGCGCGGCGGTGGCGGTCAGGTCCAGGTTGTCCAATTGACAGGCCCGTACGTGGGGTTCCTGGGCCAGCGCGGCGAGCCGGTCGTCCACAGCTGGCTCGCCGGGGCGCACCAGGATCAGGACGAGGATGGGCCAATTCGCCAGTTGACGCGCCAGGGCTGCCAGCAGGTCCCAGGAGAGGCTGCCCATCCAATGGGCGTCTTCAAAGACCAGGAGCAGCGGGCTTTGCGCGGCGCATCGTTCCAGCAAGGCCGCCAGGCCGGCGCTCGTGCGCTCCTGGCGCAGGGCGCTGATCTGGTCATCCCAGGTGTCCAGACGCGATTCGCCGGCGGCCTGGGCGCGCTCGCCGGCCACGGCCCACAGGTTGAGGGCGGTAGTAGTGCTGGCAGGCGTGGCGGCGGTGGCGCCTACCTGGCGCGCCATTCGTTCAAAGAGGCCCGGCCCGGCGGCTGGCGCGGATTCGGCCCAGTCGGTGGCGACGACGGGCTCGTCGGCGGTGTGCGGGTCGAGGCCCAGGACATCGGCCAGGGCCAGGCGCACGCCGTCGTCGCGCAGGCCCAGGGCGCGCAGCTTGTTTTCTAGATCGACGATGCGCGTGCCCGGCGCCACCTGTAGCAGGTCGGCCAGGATCTCGCGCCAGAGGTCATAGGGCGGGGCCTGACCATAGCCCAGGGCGGCGCCCCACAAGACCACCAGGCCCTCGGTCGTGGCCCGGGTGGCGATCTCGCAGGCCAGGCGCGTTTTGCCCACGCCGGCATCGCCGGCCAGGATGAGGACGCGGCCCTGGCCGGTCCGGGCGTCTTGCAGGGCCGCCGCTGCCACGGCCATCTCGGGCTCGCGCCCGCACAGGGGGGCCGGGGGCAGCAGTTCGGCCGGCGTAACGCGCCGCCGGCCCAGCGCCTCATAGATCGGAATAGGCTGCGATTTGCCTTTGACTCGGATGGGCGGCAAGGCATGCAGCAAAAAGCGGGGGCCGCCGCGTTCCTGAACGCGGCGGCTGAGGAGGATTTGCCCATAGCTGGATGCAGACATGAGCCGGGCGGCCAGGTTGACCTCGTCGCCCATGACGGTGTATTCACGGCGCGACTGGGTGCCGGCCTCGCCGGCGAACGTGGTGCCCAGGGTAATGCCCATGCGCTGCTGGAACACCGGCTCGTCAGGCGGCAGGTCCACGCCGTGCCGGGCCAGGGCATAGTGGGCGGCCGTGTTGATGTCGGTCATCTGTTCGCGGACGGCCAGGGCGGCGGCCACGGCGCGTTGCGGGTCGTCTTCGTGGGCCACCGGCGCGCCCAGAAGCACCAGCAACTTGGAGCCGGCGCCATACGGGTCGATGCGGCTGATGATGCCGCCGTGGTTGGCAATGATCTGCTGCACCGGGGTGAAATGCTGGTCCAGCACTGCGGCCAGGACCGGAGCGCCGTCCTCGTGGTCGCTCAGCACGTCGAAAAAGCGTTCTGGCCCGATCACGTTGCCAAACAGCACGGTGGTGGCGCGATATTCGCTCTCGACGCGGCGCTGCTTGCCCCCGGCCACCAGCTTGAACAGCAGCTCGGGAGCCAGGTAGGGCGCCAGGGCCTCCAGTCGGTCCAATTCCTGGGCAATCTGGCGCAGCAAGACCGGCGCCTTGCGCCCGGGCAAGAACACGGCCCGGCGCCGGCTGGGCGCGGCGATCTCGAAATCGTCCAGGGCAAAGGGCTGGTCGGTGTCCAGGGCGCTGCGGCCGTTGTCTAGCGGCTGCCAGCGGGTGTTGGCGTGGGCGCGCTGCCGGGTCGCGTCGTCCATCACTACCTGACCGGATGCGGCTGCCCCCTCGGCGGCCATCACCGATTGGATGGCCGGTCCCACCACAATAAACTCCATGCGCTCGGCGGTACCCACCTGGGCCGCCAGGAACCGGCCACTGGCCAGACCCACCTTCATGCGCAGGGGGAACGTGCCCTGGGACGTGGCGATGGCCTGAAAGCGGGGCATGGCCCGGCGCATGCGCAGTGCCGCGCGAATGGCCCAATCGGCCTCGGTTTCGTCGCCGCGGGTAAAGGCCGGGAAGTAGACCAGCATGGCGTCGCCGGCAAACTTGAGCAGGTCGCCGTCGGACTGGGCGATGATGCGCAGCATCTCGTCGAAATAGTCGTTGACGATGGCGGTCAGTTCTTCGGTGCCGGCCGGCCCGCGCTGGCCCAGCTTTTCGGACATGGACGTAAAGCCGCTGATGTCGGCAAAGAGCACGGTCCCGTCCAGGAACTGGCCCCGGGGCTGGCCGGGCGTGGGGTGAGCTGTCACCTGATCGGCCAGGCAGCGGGGCACATAGGTGGTGAGCGAGTGATAGAGCGAGTACAGGGCGCGGACGGTCTCGCCCAGAGCGGCCGGGTCCGGCTCTGGCAGCGGGTCGGTGCCCAGGTGGAGGCGGCGCTGGAGCGCGGCCGGCACCAAGCGCGCCAGGCGCGGTTGCAGGGCGGCTAGGGTGGGCGTGGCAGTGGGGACCTGATCCAGACGCGCAAACATGTCCATGCGGCACATCCTCGGGTGGTATAAGCTGACTCGTGAAATTCCTGGCAAGAAATCTATTTGGTTCCGGCTGGTCCAAGTTAGGGCCACTCTGAGTATATCACATGGGATAGGCCGCTGTCCAGAGCAGGCTTTTGCCTTTCTGAAGCAAATATGCTACAATTCAGAGGCCTGACCGGCCCCAGTGGGCCGGCGAGTATCTGTTAGGAGGTTGGATGGCTACGCACAATACGAACCAGGGTGAGGTCACCCTGGCCCGGACGCTAGGCCTGTTTGATGCTACCATGATCGGTCTCGGAGCGATGATCGGGGCCGGCGTCTTTGTGTTGACTGGTATCGCCACTGGAGAAGCCGGGCCAGCCGCCATCATCGCGTTTGCCCTCAACGGCATTGTCACCATGTTCACCGCTTTTAGCTATGCCGAGTTGGCCTCGGCGATCCCAGAGGCTGGCGGAGGGTATTCTTTTGTCAAACGAGCCATGCCAACGTCCCTGGGTTTTCTGGCTGGCTGGATGCTCTGGTTTGCCTACACGGTGGCCTGTGCCCTCTATGCTACAGGTTTTGGCGGCTATTTCGTCGAGTTGCTAAGCAGCTATTGGCCGGCTGCCCATGCCGCGCTGGTGGGCACCCTGGGCCAGCACTGGACGGTGGCGCTATTCACCTTTGTCATCAGCGCCTTTTTCGTCACCCTCAACGTGCTAGGTGCCGACGTGACCGGCAAGGCCGAGAACATTGTGACCGTGACCAAGGTCATCATTCTGGGTGTGTTTATTGCCTTTGGGCTGGTGGCATTGTTCCAGCGCCCCGACGCTGCGAGTGCTTTTACTCCCCTGTTCCCCAAAGGGTTCGGCGGGGTACTCGTAGCCATGGGCTTGACTTTTATCGCTTTTGAAGGCTATGACCTCATTGCTACCATCAGTGAAGAAGTCAAAGATCCAACCAAGAACATTCCCCTGGCCACTTTTATCTCCCTGGGAATAGCGGTGATCATCTACCTGTTCATTCTCCTGGTTTCTATCGGCGCGGTGGATCCCCATAATTTCGATGTGTTTGGTATGACCTATGACCAACTCCCGGCTGCGTTAGGGATTCATGCTCCCATAGACCCCAATGACCCAACGATCAACACGGCCTGGGAGATCATGGGTATCTACAAGGAGACCGGCATCGTTCGCGCCGCCGAGAATTTCATGCCCGAGTTTGGCGTGGCGCTCATCGTCTTTGGCGGCCTCTTTTCCACCATGTCGGCGTTGAACGCCAGTGTCCTGGCATCGTCGCGAGTGGGGTTCAGCATGGGGCGCGAACGGATGCTTCCCCGGATACTGGGGGTCATTCACCCCACGCGCCGGACACCCCACGTGGCGGTGCTGGTTACCGGGCTCATCATTATAGCCATTGCCATTGGGTTGCCGTTGGAGGTTGTAGGCTCTGGCGCCAGCCTGATGTTCTTGCTCTCCTTTGCCCTGACCAATGCGGCCATGATCCTGATCCGTGTCCGAGAGCCCAATCTGAAGCGAGGGTATCGGGAGCCGCTCTTTCCCCTGCTGCCGATCCTGGGCATCGTCTCTAACCTGGGGTTGGCAATCTATCAGTTTACCTTTCAGCCACTGGCCTGGTATGTTGGATTGGCGTGGGTGGCCCTCGGTGTGGTGGTTTACCTGGTCTACACGGTGCGGGCCGAAAAGGGAGAACCATTGCCGGTCAAAATCCTTCTTGAAGAACGACTGGTGCCCAAGGATTACCAGGTGCTCATCCCACTGGCTAATGAGGAACAGGGTCGCCTGCTGGGCATCCTGGGTGCGGCCATTGCCTGGGCGCATGATGGCGAGGTGCTGGCCTTGCACGTGGTGCGAGTGCCGGTTCAGCTTTCCATCAGCGACGGCCGGGTGTTCCTGAAAGAGGGACGGCCGATCCTGGAGACGGCCATCCGACAGGCCAAGCAGGTGAATGTGCCGGTACATACCATGATCCGGCTGGACCGGAGCATCGACCGGGCCATCAGAGAAACCGCTCGCGAACGCCAAGTGGATCTCATGATCCTGGGCTGGCCCGGCTATACCGAGAGCGAGGACCGGGCCTTTGGCAGCGTCATCGACGACATGGCCCAGGATCCACCTTCTGACCTGGCCGTGGTGCGCTTTCGCGAGCGAGAGGCTCCGCACAGCATCATGTTGCCCACCGCTGGTGGTCTCAACGCGGCCCTGGCCCTGGAGTTGGCACTCGCCCAGGCCCGGGAATACCAGCATCGTACCAACGAGCAGCCCCGCATTGTGGTATTCACCGTAATGCGGCCCGGGACCAGTCCCGAAGACCAGAAACATCTGCAACAGAACGTGGCCCGAATCACCAATGGCATCGACTACCCTATTGAGACCAAGATGACCTTTGCGCCTGATATTGTGGAGGGCATCTTGGCAGAGGCCGAACATCACAACCTGGTGATCATGGGCGCCACCGAAGAAGGCCCCTTTGAGCGATTGTTCTTTGGCACCATCCCCGAGCGCGTAGCCCGTCAATGCCCCAAAACCGTGATCATGGTCAAACGCTACCGGGGGCCGGTGCGGTTTTGGCTGCAACGACTCTGGGGCGCGCTTACGGGCCGATCTCAGAACAACGGAGGCAACAACCTGTCTTCCAACTGATTCCCCTGACGAGGTGACATATGCCATTTGACATTGCCATCCCGCCGCCGGATGCGTTGGCCGTAATCGGCCTGGTGGTGATCCTGGGCGTGGCCGCCGGCCGATTCATGCAAGTCTTGCGCACACCCCACGTGGTGGGGTTCATCCTGCTGGGCGTGCTCCTGGGCTCATCGTTCCTGAACGTGATCCCACAGGATTTCATCGAGGATCTGGGCTTTGTGAGCGAGGTGGCCCTGGGCCTCATTGGGTTTGACATCGGCGGCCACTTGCGGTTCAGTGAACTGCGCCGCCTGGGTCGGTCCATCGCGCTAATCGTCCTGTTCGAGGCCGTGGGCAGCTTTGCCCTGGTGGGCGCCGGGGTTACCCTGCTCACCGGCTCTGCGGTCACTGGCCTGATCTTTGGCTCGCTGGCTTCGGCCACCGCACCGGCAGCCACAGTGGACGTGCTGGCCCAGTACAAGGCCAAAGGGCCGCTGACCACTACCCTGTATGCCGTGGTGGGCCTGGACGATGCCGTGGCCTTGATATTGGCCAGCGTTGCCATTGCCATCGCCGAGGCCATGTTCCGGGGTACCGGTGTTTCCACCATCGAGATGCTGGGAGTGCCCCTGTACGAGATTGGCGGCTCGCTCCTGGTAGGAGTCCTCATTGCCATCCCATTCGATTTTTTGCTCAATCGCATCAAGGATCACGAGGAGGCACTGATCCTGAGCCTGGGCACAGTGCTGCTGACTGCTGGCCTGGCGAACACGCTGCACCTGTCGCTGATCCTCACCACTATGACGTTGGGCATTGCCACGGCAAACATCTCGCCCCAGAACGCGGGGCGCATCACATATACCATCGAGCGCGTGGGGCCGGTCATCTATATCCTGTTCTTTGTGCTGGTGGGCGCACGTCTACAGATCTGGCTCTTGCCGACGATGGGGTTATTGGGGATTTTGTACCTGGTCCTGCGCACCTTTGGCAAGTACACCGGCGCCACGTTGGGCGCCACATTGGGCGGTGCCGAGCCGAATGTGCGTAAATATCTGGGGTTGGGCCTGTTATCGCAAGCCGGGGTCGCCATCGGCCTGTCTATCTCGATCTGCCAGCGATTCTCGGCCTGCGGCGTGGAGGGCAGTGAACTGGGGGCGCTGGTGATCAATGTCATCACGGCCACCACGTTTGTTGTGCAGATATTTGGGCCGCTGTGCGTCAAGTTTGCCATTATGCGGGCCGGCGAGGCTCGCCTGCAACACTAGACTGGATAACGAGAAGGAGGATGGGCCATGAGGAATGTACGTTGGGGCGTTGTGGTGATGGGTGTGTTGTTGATCGTGGCGGGTGTGGTGCTCCTGGGGGGATCACTGGGGCTCTGGCACATTAGCACCGACCAGACATGCGGGCTGTTTTTTGCGTTCATGCTCGTGGGCGCGGGTCTGTGGACCATCATCATGGTGGTGGGCGCACAGCGCGGCGGTGAGCCGTTGGCCCAACGGACCCTGGGCGACCAACGCCTGAGCCTGACGGACACCGAGTTTACATCGCGGGCCGTGAGCACGTGGATCGGCAGCACGCGGATCGACCTGTGCCGGGCCGTGTTTCCCGAGGGCGAATCCACGCTCACCGTGGCGACCTGGATCGGCGATGCGAAGGTGCACGTGCCCGCGGACCTGGCCGTGCGGGTGCGGGGGCAGGTAGCTTTTGTGGGCGACATGAATCTGCTGGGGCAGCGCCGGAGCGGTTTTGCCCTGAACGTGACGGCCAGCACGCCGGACTATGAACAAGCCCCCCGCCGCCTGTTCGTGGACGCCAGCACCGTCATCGGCGACATCAAGGTGCGCCGGACAGACTAGCCACGTGCCTGGTACGGGTGAAGAGCTATGATTCAGATACCAGAATGGGAAATGGTGGGGCGTTTGATCCTGGCCGCGTTTCTGGGCTATGCGATCGGGCTGGAGCGCGAGTTGGCAGGCCATCCAGCCGGCGAGCGAACTCACGCCCTGGTATCTCTGGGCGCGGCGACGTTTGCGCTCATTTCGGTGGCGGCGTTTCCTCCGGGGGCTGATTCGGCGCGCGTGGCGGCCGGGGTGGTGACCGGGATCGGATTTTTGGGCGCTGGCATGATCCTGCAAAAGCGGGGCCAAGAAGTGCAAGGTCTCACCACCGCCGCGGGCATCTGGGCGGTGGGCGGCGTTGGTCTGGCCATTGGTTCAGGGCTGTACGTGCTGGGCCTGGCCGCCGCCGCGCTGGTGGGGGGCATCCTGGCATCAGAACAGATATTCAAGATCGACGAGCGGCTGGCTCATCGCCGGCGCGAGTCGGAGGCAGAGCCGGACGATGTGTGACACCAGTCGCGCGAACGCCGTGCCGGGGCTCTGACTCGGTCGATCAAGAGACGTTCAGGCCGGGACGTCTATGTTTCTCGCCAGACGCGCAGCACCTCGGCCACGCTCCAGGCCTGAGCGATGCAGCCGCGCGGGGCGTGAGGCGCATCCCCGTCAAATATCTCGCTGATAGAGCCCAGGCCGTGGTTTGACAATTGTCCCAGGAGGGGCTGCAGGAAGGACTGGGCCGCCGCGCGGTCGTCGGGATAGACGCGCAGATAGGCGCTGACCAGGGGGCCAATGAGCCACGCCCACACGGTGCCCTGGTGATAGGCGGCATCACGGGTGCGGCGGTCGCCGCCGTAATGACCGATGTAGGCCGGGTCGTCTGGGGCCAGGCTGCGCAAGCCCACCGGCGTGAGCAGGTGCCGGACGCAAACGTCCACCACGGCCCGCTGCTGGCGTTCATCCAGGGGGCTGTGCGGCAGCGAGACGGCGAACAGTTGATTGGGTCGCAGAGCCGGGTCGTGCCCATAAGGGCCGTCGATGACATCATGGCAATGGCCTCGGGCCGGGTTCCAAAAGCGGGCGAACCCGGCCCGCGTGTGTTCTGCCAACTCTTCATAGCGGGCGGCCGGCTCGCCCAACTGCCGCGCGAAATCGGCCATGACGCACAGAGCATTATACCACAGGGCGTTGATCTCGACCGGCTTGCCGATGCGCGGCGTGACCACCCAGTCGTCTACCTTGGCGTCCATCCACGTGAGTTGCACGCCCGGCTCGCCGGCGCGCAGCAGGCCGTCTGCCGGGTCCATCCGAATGCCATAGCGCGTGCCGCGTTCGTGCCAGTCGATGATGCTGCGCAGGGCCGGGAACAGGTCGCGCAGCAGGACGTCGTCGCCGGTGGCGGCGTGATAGGCGCGGATGGCCTCAAAGTACCAGAGCGTGGCGTCGACGGTGTTATATTCGGGGGCCTGGCCTTCGTCCGGGAAGCGGTTGGGCAGCATGCCCTGGTCCAAAAATCGGGCAAAGGTCCGCAGGATACGCGCGGCTACGGCAGGCCGGCCGGTCGCCAGGGCCAGGCCCGGCAGCGCGATCATGGTGTCGCGCCCCCAATCGCTGAACCAGTGATAGCCGGCAATGACGGTCTGGCCCTCCTCCCCCTGGACCTTGCGCGCCACGATGAATTGGTCGGCGGCAAGCACCAACTGCTCCACGGCCGGGTCAGCGGGCGGCAGATGCGGCCGGGCCTGGGCCAGCAGGTCCGCCTCGTAGGCCCGGCGGGCCGCATAGGCCGCCTGGCTGTCCAGGTTGGGAGCAGCGTCCAGGCTGGCGACGAGGGTGAGGGATTCGCCGGGCCGGAGCGTGGCCTCGAACCGGCCGGCCAGCAGGTTGTCGTCCAGCGGGGCTTCGCCGCGATAGTCTTCTATGCTCAGGAAATAGCCCCGACGCCATTGGTGCTGGGGCTGGGCTGTGGCCCGGTCGCTCAACAGGTAAAACGGGGGGGCGTCATCGGGGGTGCTCACACGCAGGCCGCCGACCGCCGGCTCCACGCGCAGCGCCGGCTCGGCACCGGCGACGGTGTGGCCGTGGTGGTTACGATAGTTGACCAGGGCCTCGATGTGCAAGGCCAGCGGGCCGCTGGCCCGGCGCAGGTCATAGCGGATGTAGGTGACGTTGGCACCCGTCTGCATCCAGATGCGCTTTTCCAGTTGAACGCCAGCCCAGGCATAGGTCCACACCGGCGTGGTGCCTTCCAGGCGGAACCGCGCCAGGTGCCGCAAGTCGGCCGGCTCCACGCGGCTGTCAGCCCAGCGATCGGCAAAGAGGGGATAGGGCCGCCCGGCATCGATCACCGTCTCGTTCAGCTTGGTGAGCAGCAGGGTGCGGCTCACCGGCGGCTGCAAGGCGGCGATGAGCAGGCCGTGGTAGCGGCGCGTGGCGCCGGCCGATCCGGCCACGGTGCCGGAGGCATAGCTGCCCAGCCCGTTGGTAACCAACCACTCGTAGTCGCCGGTGGCGGTGCCAATGTCTCGTTCCAGATCGACCATATCATCACCTATGTTTTTGGTATACGCTCCTGGGGCTTGGAATTGTACCATGACTGTCAAGGTAGGGCCGGGTTTGCCCTTGCCCCCTCCGTCAGTTCTGTTATAATACCCCGGCATTCGCAACCACGACTAGACCACGAGGTACTTATGCCCACCAGCTATGAGACCGTCACCGGGGCTGCCATCCCGGCTCCCCCAACCGAGGCGGCGCGCTTTCAAACCAGTTCCGTGATCCTTCTGTCCATCATGCACTGGGTCCACGACACGTATACCGCGTTCTTGCCGCCCCTGTTGCCGGTGCTCATCGAGAACCTGTCCCTGTCCGTGACCGAGGCCGGGCTGCTGACGGTGTTCATGCAGGGGCCGTCGCTGATCCAGCCGGTCATCGGGCACCTGGCCGACCGGTTCAGCCTGCGCTATTTCGTCATTCTGGCCCCGGCCGTGACGGCCGTGATGATGAGCCTGATGGGCATCGCACCTAGCTATGCGGTGCTGGCGTTGTTTCTCGTGATCGTCGGTTTCAGCTCGGCCGCCATGCACGCCGTGGGGCCGGTGATGGTGGGCAACCAGTCCGGGCGCAACCTGGGCCGGGGCATGGGGTTCTGGATGGTAGGCGGTGAGTTGGGCCGGACCCTGGGGCCGGTCATCATCGTCAGCGCGGTGGCTGTCCTGACCCTGCCGGGTACCCCGTGGCTCATGATCGGCGGCCTGCTCGTATCGCTCATCCTGTACGTGCGGTTCAAGGACATGCCCGAGCGCCGGCCCGACGCCAGCCTGGGACTGGCCTTGCGCCCGGCGCTGCGGCGCATGGGACCACTGCTGATCCCCATCGGAGGGATCATCCTGGTCCGCTCCTTTATGAGCGCGGCGCTGACCACATACCTGCCGGTATTTATGCACGCCGAGGGAGCCGATCTCTGGCTTGCTGGCGTGTCCCTCACCGTGCTGGAAGCGGCCGGCGTGGTGGGCGCGCTGCTGGGCGGCTCGCTCAGCGACCGGCTGGGCCGGCGCGTCGTGCTGTTTATCTCTATGACCATGACCCCGCTATTCATGTTTGTCTTTCTCATGGTAAGCGGGTGGGCGCAATGGCCCATCCTGCTGGCGATGGGCTTTACCTTGCTCGCTGTAACGCCGGTGATGATGGCCCTGGTGCAGGAGAGCTTTCCCGAGAACCGGGCCCTGGCCAATGGCGCGTACATGGCGTTGAGTTTTGTGATCCGCTCCATCGTGGTGTTGGCCTGGGGCCTGCTGGGCGACGCGTTCGGGCTGCGCCTGGCGTTTGTCGTCAGCGCCATCGTCCCCTTGCTGGGCTTGCCGTTCTTGCTCTGGTTGCCGAAACGTCGTCAACCCGGCGCGCCGCTGCCCTATCCGCCGAGTAGCCCATGACCACACCCACCGTCATTCACCTGGTCCGACACGGTCTCGTCCACAACCCGCAAGCGATCTTTTACGGCCGGCTGCCGGGGTTCCCCCTGAGCGACGAGGGCCGCAAGCAGGCGCAGGCGGCAGCCACCGCCTTGCGCGACCGGCCCCTGGCTGCCATCTGGTGCAGCCCCATGCTGCGCACCCAGCAGACGGCCGAGGCCATCCGGGCCGCGCACGATGGCCTAGTCGTGCAGACCGCGCCACTGCTCATCGAGGTGCATTGCGCCTTTGAAGGCCGGCCTCACAGCGAGGCCGCCGCGCGCGACTGGGACGTGTACACCGGCGCCGGCCCCGAGTTCGAGCAGCCGGCCGACATCCTGGCCCGGACGCGGCAGTTTATCGCCCAGGTGCGCCGGCAATACACCGGGCAGCAGGTCGCCGCCGTCACCCACGGCGACGTCATCGCGTTTACCTTCCTTTGGATTCGCGGCGTGCCCCTGATGCCGCCCACCAACAAGCAAACGCTGGACACCCTGGGCCTGTCGGACCGCTACCCGGCCCCGGCGTCCATCACCACTCTGGTGTATCAGACCGCGGACGAGGGCGAGATCCCAGGCTTGGAATATACCAAACCATACAGATAGCGCCTACCGGCGGGAGCCAGTATGACCAAACTGGAGGCCATGTACAAGCGTCTGGATCAACACGTCGAGCGGCGGATGCGAGAAGCCCGGACCGCCGGGCTCGCGCTGGCCTTGTTCGACCGGGAAAACGTTTTGCGCGTCTCCACGCACGGGTTTATGAACCTGGAAACTCGGGACCCGGTCACGCCGACCACCCTGTTCGAGATTGGGTCCGTGAGCAAGACCTTTACCGCCGTGGTCGTGTTGCAGGCGATGGAACAGGGATTGCTGGATCGGCATGCGCCGGTGGTCGAGTATTTGCCCTGGTTCCAGGTGCGTTCCCGGCACGCGCCCATTACCATCCACCACCTGCTCTCCCACTCGGCTGGCATTATCGCCATGATGGACATGTCGCCGGACGCGCGCGGCGCGGTATGGAGCCTGCGCGGCGTGGAGCCCGGCTTTGCCCCCGGCGAACGGTTCCACTACTCGGAGGTGGGCTACCAGGCCTTGACGCTGGTGCTGGAGGCTGTACACCGGCGGCCGTATGCCGACGTGGTGCGGACCGGCATCCTGGAGCCGCTGGGCATGACGGACACCACGGCCGCCATCACCCATGACATCCGGCCGCGCCTGGCCCGGGGTTATCAAACCTTGTACGACGACCGCCCACCGCACGCCAGCCACCCGCTGGTACCGGCCCCGTGGCTGGAGATGGGCTCTGGCGACGGGGGCATCGCCTCCACGGCCGGGGACATGGCCCACCTGGGGCGCATGCTGCTCAACCAGGGCCAGGGATCCGGCGGCCCCATCCTCTCAGCGACGAGCTACCGTCTCATGACCACACCGGTGGTAGCAGAGGCGGAATACGGCTATGGCATCTATGTCTTTGACGACGATGGTGCGACCCTCATCGGACACAGCGGCGACATGCCCGGCTATGACGCCTACCTGTGGCTGGATGTGGACCACGGCCTGGGCATCGCCCTGCTGGTGGCGCATCCGTACCCGTCGGGGTTGAGTTGGAAAGTGCTGGACCTGTTCCGGGCCAGCGTCCTGGGCCGGCCGCTGCCGGCTCTGGCTCCGGCCGACCCGACTCACGTCGAGGACGCCGCCGATTTCGCCGGCACGTACCGGGCCGCGGGCCGGGCGCTTACCCTCATCGCCGAGGGCGACCGCCTGCTACTGGAGCACGACGGCGGCCGCATCGCCCTGGAAAAGCGCGGGCACGACCGCTTTTATGTGAACCACCCGGGTTTCGACCGTTTCCTGCTGTGCTTTGGCCGGGCGGGCGACGACCGCGTGGCAGAGGCGTGCCACGGGCCAGACTGGTACGTGGGCGACCCATACGTCGGCCCGCGCGACTTCCCATACCCATCGGAATGGGATGCATACCCCGGCCATTATCGCGCGCACAATCCGTGGGCCAGCAACTTCCGCGTCGTCGTGCGCCGGGGCGAGTTGCTGCTGACCCGGCCTGACGGCGACGAGGAACCGCTGACATCCCTGGGTGGTGGCGAGTTCCGGGTAGGGGAGGAGGCGTGGTCCCCAGAACGCCTCTGCTTCGACCAGATTGCTGACGGGCAGGCACTGCGTGCCACGCTCTCTAGCTGCCATTATTATCGCTTTTTCACGCACTAGACATCTTCATATGGTCGATCTCTAACAAATGAGACAAGATTTACGCCGCCGAGGGCGCTAAATGAGCGTGACCGACTAACTCGGCGACTGCTTGTTCAACCTGTTCAAAAGCAGCGGCCAAGGGCAGTGGAACAGGCTGAGAATCATCGATGGCCGCAAGGAACTGGCGGAAGACACGTGCATCAAGCTTGGTAAAGAAGATGGCTACTTTGCGGCCATACGTGGTGAGTTGATAGCGGTAGGAGTTGGGAATGCGCCAGATGATACCCTTGCTGCGGAGGCGTCGTAAGTCATAGGACATCTGATTCGTGCCATAGGGCGTACTGTCAGAACCGAGTAGATCAGCCACTTGCTTGCG
>JAHJIN010000107.1 GCA_018823415.1 Chloroflexota bacterium
CCGAGCTCCGGCTGGTCCCTGGCGTCCACCAGCACCACGCTGGTATAGTCCGAGTGGACGACCGAACTCGTCAGGTCTACGATTTGCGCCAACACCTCGTCCAGGTCCAGAGAGGAGATCACAGCCAGGGACGCGCGATTGAGGTTGGTCAGGCCCTGGAGACGTTGCTGGGCCTGCTGGTACAGGCGGGCGGTGGCCACGGCGGCCGCCACGGCGGCGGCCACCGACTCGATCAGCCGGCGGTGGTCGTCTTGGTAAAAGGATTCCTGCTCGTCATAGACGCTGAGCACCCCGACCAGTTCATCCCGATTGACCAACGGCACGCTCAGGGCGGAGCGGACCCAGTCATCGATCCCAGCCACCGGCTGCCAACGCCCATCTTGCGTCACGTCGGCCACCACGGCCGATTGACGGTGGGCCGCTACCCAGCCAGCCAGCCCATCTCCGATCTGCAACCGGACTCGCCGATCCAGGGCTTTCACCGATTCGTCGTCGTAACCAGAAACGTCCACTACCTGCAAATGGTGGCCGTCTGGTTCGCGTACCAGCAGAACACCGCGCAGAGCACCCACGACCGCACAGACGTCGTCGAGTGCCCGCTGCGCCACATCGTACAGCTCCAGGCTCTCCGCGAGGCGCTGGCCCAGACGGTGGAACAGTGCCAACTGCTCTTGGCTCTGGCCCAGGGCCGTCTCGGTCTGGCGGCGCTGGAGTTCCGCTGCTTCCAGTTCCGCGATTCGACGATGTAGGGCTACCCATTCGGCCAAGAGTGGTTCTGGGATCTGGTCCGGATCCGTCATCCTCCGCCTCCTCAGCCTAGTAGCCGGCCATTGGCATGGTGTGCGGGAGTCTGGTCGCTGTGTCTGAGTTCTCCCGGTTGGCTCTGACTAGATCATATCACACTCCACCACCGATACCAATACTGGCTCAGGATTGTGTGTGGCGGTGCCCCCAGCCGCCGGTCGTGGTCCGCCGCCTCCCAGAGCCGCGTGGCCAAGGTGCCCCGCGCTACGCGGCGGGAGGCGGCGCCCTGACGCCGCACGTGCGGCGGCACCTCATCCAGTCCAGCCAGCCGGGCGTCCTTCCGTACGCGGGGGTGTGGTGGCCGCCAGAGGACAGACCGCCGCGGTTTCCAGAATGGTGCGGTGCACATAGCGGCAGCCCGGCTCGGGCGTGGCCGGCCAGGGCCAATCCGGCGGCCAGGCTGCCAACAGCTCTAGCAAAGCCATCCAGCGCCGGGCGATGGCGTAGGCCTCGCCCGCGGAGCGGGCCGGGTACACGCGCCACATGGTCAGCAAGGCCAGGTCGAATGGTTGGCCGGTCACGCAAATGGGTACGCCGGCCACAATGGCAGCACACGGGCCCCCCTGCTGCACGGCCTGCATGGCGGCCGCAAAGGCCCGGGCAAAACGTTGCGGATCCAGGGGAGGAACGGGCGTCATCGACGAACCTCCTCGATTGCAGATTGGGGCGTGCCGCTGGTAAAACCGCACCAGTCCGCGTAAGCTTTGCTCCGCAGAGCGTGTTTCCTAAATGGCTACCGGGCTACTGCTGGATGGCGGGCGAGCCGCCCCAGTGTGCCCGGCGTCGGTGTGGAAATGCGGCGTACAACTCTCGCGCGGGACGGCTCTGGATAGCATGCAGCACTCGCGCGGGCGCATCGCCGGGGGGACCACTGACGAACAACTGGACCTGATCCGCCGGCACTCTCGGCCTTCAATCTTCCCAGCCCGGGCCGACCCAATCTCACGGCACAACTCTTCCCGCCGCGGGGCGACAGCGCCCCCGGCCGCGGGAAAGGGCTCCCCCAACTCCGCAAACTCGGGGCGATCCAGACTCGGCCGCGCCCGCCACAATGGCGGCTTGTTTTTGACCTTGGCGTAAGTGAACCGGCTACCCCCGTCGAGAAGTCTTGTACCGGGAGCAGCTATTCTACCCCAAACCTTGTTCCCGACAAATATAAAGTCCAATAACCAGGCCCAAAGCCATTGACGAGACTGGGGCCGGGGGCCCGGCCGGCGGTTTGCGGCCCGGCCGTCACAGCAGGTCGCCCAGGGGCCCCAGGTTGAGGTTCAGGTCTTCATCGGTCAATCCAAAGGCCAGTTTCAATTCCTCCATGCGCTCTTGGAGTTTCATAAAGGTCTGACCCAACCGCTCGATCTCGGCAGCACTCAGGGAGCCGCCCTCGACGCGCCGGAGGGCCTGGCGTTCCATGAGCTGCCGCAGCAGCTCGATCAGGGTCAGCACGAGCTTGGCCAATCCCCGTTCTACGCCTTCGGGGTCGGCGTTGATGCGCCGGGGCAAGGCGCTCCCAGCTTGCTCCAGTTCCGTGGCGAAGGTCTCCAGGTCGCCCGGATCGCACAGCAGCTTGCCCTCTGCTGGCCCGGCCGGATCAGTAACAGGCATCTTCATTCTCCTCTAGCCGCTGGCGACAGCGGCCAGGTTGGGCACGCTGGCTACGAAACTGTACGGCGGCCAGGGACCGGTGCAGAGGAAACGCAGGGTCGGGTAGGCGGCGATGAGGGCGCGTATTTCTTCCTGGAACGCGGGCACCTGGTCCTGGTCCACCAGATAGGCGGCCGTCAGCAACAGGTGCGGGGTGGCCCAGACCTCGGACGTGCTTTCCACGGCCCGGCCGGCCAGCGGGGCGTGTAGCTCGACAGCCAAAGCCTCCGCCGGTTGACGCCGGGCCTGCTGCTGGCGTTCCTCGGCTAGCCGAGCTAGCAGATAGGCCCGGCCACTACCCGGTTCCTCCGCCGGCGCACTCCCCCGGTCCGCCGCTACTTCGCTGTGCGGTTCCTGATGCCACAGCACCCGCAGGCCCAGCTCCACTCGACCTCGCACCCGGTCCAGACCGGCCACGAAGTGGGCATAGTGCTCGGCCAGGACGGCCTGGACTGCGGCTGCGTCGTTGAACACGGTGCCAAAACGCAGAGGCAAGACGGTGCAGTGGCTCATCAGGCCTTCTACCACTGCCTCATGGTCCCAGATGTTCGTCGTCGTCGGCGGCACGGTGCGCGCCGCGAGGGGGCTAACCACCGCGGCGATGTCTTGATACGAGAGACTGTAGGGCCGGGTTGCCGACTCGCCCGCGTCCCCTAGCCCCGGCTCAGCGAACGGCGGGGCTGCGGGCTGGTCAATGATGGCATACAGGTACAGCATGGCTCACGCTCCAGGCCAGCTGGCCGAATCGGCCTCGGCCTGCGCCCAGCGCATCTGCTCGGCCGTCTCCACCGAGGTCAGGAGCACCTTCAAACCCAGGTAGATGAGGTCCACGTCGGCCACGGAGATGGTGACGTCGCCGCGCAGGATGACGCCCTTGTTGAGGATGCGGTCCAGCAGGTCCAACAGGGTGACTTCTTTTTCCCTAGCGATCAACTGGCTCATTGGCACCGCCCTCCTCCAGCCCCACCGCCACAAAGTTGTACGGCGGCCAGGGGCCGGTCATTTCGAAGCTGAAGCCCCGGCCGTGGGATTCCTCCTGCAGCCGGGCCCACTCGGCGCGAAAGGCCGGCAGGTGCTCGGCGGCCACCAGATAGGCGCCGTTCAGCAGCATCGCCTCCTGGCGGCCAGAGAGTTCTTGGCTCTGCCGGGGGTTCACCACCGACTCCACCGCCTGGCGGGACAGGCAGTCGTGGGCGCGCTGCGCCACCTCGTCCCCGACGCGCTCGACCTCTTCCGCCACGGCTGCCGCCAGCTTCTTTTTCAAAAAGTACGCCGCCCCGCTGGCTTGCTGCGCGATCTCGGCCTGGAGCTGTTGCACCCGGTCGCTCACCTCGCTGACGTGCTGCGCCAGGGTCTGGGCGTCACAGTAGACTTTCACGCCCCACTCCTGCCGGCCCGCCAGCCGGTCCAGCAGGGCCACGAATTCAGCCTGGTGCTGGGTCAGCATCTCCCGGATGCGATCCTCGCTCTGGTAGATGGTGCAGAAGCGCAGGGGGATCAGCGGCCGGCCGGCCAGCACGGCCTCCAGGATGCCCTGGTGGAGGCGGACCTTGGTGTCCAGCCACTGGAGGTCCTCCAACCGGGCCTGCAGTTCCGCCGGGCCGAACTCCGGCAGCGACACCTGGCTCACCAGGGCCAGTACGGCCTGACCGGGTACCCCATAGACGGGATAGGCCGGGTCCAGGCCCTCCGCCGGCAACCCAGCCAGGGGTTGATCGCCGTCGCGCCGCACAATGCCATAGACGTAGTAGCCGACCGCGCCGGGCGCCGGGGAGACGGGCGGTACGTCCTCGGCCGGTGGCGGGGCCGCCTGGAATGGTTGCAAGGCGCGCTCGTTGGCGGCGATCTGGCTGCGGATCGCGGCGATCTCCCGGCGCAGTTGTTCTTCGTCGGCCGGCGCGCTGGCCGGGGCGGTGGTTGGAACCGGCGCGGCATCGGCCGGCGAGATCAACTCCCCGCTGCTCGCCGGTTCGCCCAGGGCGCGCTCCAGGATAGCCTGGACCAGCCGCTCCTTGATGATCGCCTTCGCTGCGGCCATAGCCTCGGCCCGGGCTTCCTGCAGGAGCACCGCGATCTGGTCGGCGGGCACGTCAGCCCACCCGTTGGGGAGTCGGCCCATTTGTTCAGCCATCGTTGCCTCCGTAGATCGTTGCGGCCAACTCGGTCAGCGCTGGGAGCCCCCGGACCTCGTGGGGGAACAAGGGCACCTGGATCAGACCGGGGCCGCCGGAGTCGGGCCGGACCAGGCCGGCCAATTCCGTCAGATAGCGCTGCTGCTCCGTACGCATGGTGGCGCAGAAGGCGCAGGCGGTGAGCGGCACCACCAGGTTGACCAGCACCCCCGGGCAGGCGATGGAGAGTTCGGCCAGGCGGCGCAGCAGGCGCTCCGTTTCCCGCACGATCATGGCCTCGGGGGCCGTCACGACCATGAACTGGCACCGTGCGGCGTCCACCAGCAGTTGTTCCACCAGCCGCAATTGCTTCGACTTGTCCCGCAGCCACTCGGCCACCCGGGTGAGCCGGACCACCCCCTGGTATTTCAGGAGCAGCCGGAAGAACGCGATGAACCACTGCCGCACCAGGGCCGGCAGCTCCAGGAAGCGCAGGGCGTGGCCGGTGGGGGCCAGGTCCAGGATGTAGCGGTCGAACTCGCCGGCGGCCATGAAGTCCATGATCTTCAGCAGGGCCATCAGTTCGTCCAGGCCGGGGGGCGTCAACGAGATCAGTTCCTCCATGACCGGCCGGTCGAACGGCGCGTCAAAGGAATTGCCCAGGAACGCGCTGAAGACCTCCTGGATCTCGGACCGGTAGGCGCGCTGCAGTTCGTCCAGCAGCTCCGGCGCCTCCATCTCCAGCGCGAACAGCCCGGCCACGCCAGCCACCGGCGTGATCCGGTTGCCGATCTCCTGGCCCAGGCTGTCGGACAGGGAGTGGGCCGGGTCAATGGAAAAGAGCAGGGTCCGGTGGCCCGGCTCTCGCCGCGCCAGGTGGATAGCCGTGGCCGCGGCCAGCGTGGTCTTGCCCACGCCGCCCTTGCCGCCGAACAGCAAGAGCGCGGCGGAACAGAGGGGCGGCGGAGTAGGGGAGCGGCGGAACACGCCCCCCATCTCTCCGGCTCCCCCGCTCCCTTGCACCGCCATTCCCCGGCTCTCCGGCTCTTGCCCCAGCAGCGCCTGGACGTAGGCCTGCAACGAGGCCGGCCCGCGCACCTCCTGGGGCAGCAGGGGCACCAACACTCGCGCCCAGGCCGAGAAGCGGCGCTCGATCTCAGCCAGGCAGCGTTCCTGGCTGCTGCGGCGCGCGGCACAGAACGGACAGTCCCGGGGTACGACGACCCGGTTGACCACCACGGTCCGCACCGGGAGGCGCAACCGGTTCAGGCTCGCCAACAGGCGGGCCGTCTCTGCGATGCTCATGGCCTCCGGGATCGTGACGGGCACAAACTCGGTGGCGGTCTCGTCGCTCCAGAGCGCGTGCAGCTGCCCCAGATCGGCCGCCAGGCGCTCCAGGAAGGCGTCGGTTTCATCGGGCCGGTAGTGGCGGCCAAAGGCCTTGACCATGTAGCGGTGTTTCTCCAGCATCAGGTCCAAGACGCGGAGCCAGTCGCCCAGCAACTGCGGCAGGGCCAGGAGCCGGATGGTGTGCCCGGTGGGCGCGGTGTCCAGGATAACCAGGCCATACTGCCCGGCCCGCACGATGTGCGCTACCTCGATGACGGCCATCAACTCGTCCAGGCCCGGCAGAGCCAGGTCCAAGAAGCTGGCGATGTCGGCCTGGTCGAAGTAGGTGCCCCGGTCGGCGATGGTCTGGAGCACGTCGCCGTAGCGCTGCTTGAACGCTGCCAGCCGCCGGCCGGCGTCCAACTCCAGGGCGTAGAGGTTGGGCAGCCCGGCCACAGGCGTGATCTCGTCGCCGATGGGCTGGTCCAGGCTATCGGCGAGGGAATGGGCCGGATCGGTGGAGACGACGAGGATCCGCTGGTCTGGCGCCCGGGCGGCCCGGTAGAGGGCCGTGGCCGCGGCCACGGTAGTCTTGCCCACGCCGCCCTTGCCGCCGAACAGCAGGAGTTGCAGTCGCCCGTCGCTCAGAAAAGAGGGGGTTGGCCCGGCCATGCTGCACCTTCCGGGGGCGCGGCAACGTCACGCCCGACTTGCTAGCGCGGCGCTGCCTGGCGCCGGAGTCCGATCAACAGCGTTTGCTCCACCGTGTGCCGGTCAAACTGGCAAACGGTGCCGCTGCTCTCGCCGACCTCGGCGGTCGCATAGGCCAGGAGCAACTCACAGGCCCCGGTCAACGCGGCCATCCGGGTCTCGGCCGCCGGGTCCCCGGGGTTATGGTCGGGGTGGAGTTGGCCGGCCAACTGATGGTACGCCCGCTTGATCTCGCCGGGGACGGCGGCCTGGCCCAGATTCAGCTGCCGCCGGGCCGCATCCACCGCCGCGAAGGAGGTGGCCTGCACCTCCACGGTGGCAAAACTGTAGGGCGGCAGCGGCCCCACCCGGCGCAGGGTGAGCCGGCCCGCGAAGGTCTGGTCTAGCAGTTCCAAGCGCTGGTCCAATGCCGCCCGGCCGGCCGGGTCCAGGAGCAGCGCCACGTTCGCCACCATGCTGTCGTCCATGAGCGGGTTGACCACCAGGTCCCGGGCCGGCTCCTGCAACGAGGGGAGCAGCCGATCCCGCAGGGCCGTGCGGCGCTGCTCCAGGGCCGCCTGCACCTGCTGACCGAGGGCGATCCGCTCGGCTACGGTGGCCTCGGGCGGTCGGCCGGCGATCTGGGTCTTGAGTTGGACGATCCGCTCCTCCTGGCCGATCTGCTGGAACACGTCCGAGAGGTCCCAGAAGACCACCACCTCCATTTGCACCAGGTCGGTCAGGCGGGCCAGGGTCGCGCTGAAGAGCGCCTCGCCCTGGGCCAGCAGCCGGCGCACGCCGGCTTTGTCGGGTAGCACGGTGCCGAATTTCAGCGGCAGGAGCGGATATTCCCGCATTACCGCTTCCACCACGCGCTGGTGCGCCACCAGGTAGCGGGCCGCCTGGTCGCGCGGCAAGCCCCGATACTCCGCCAGCGGGCTGACGCTGACCACCGCGGCGAGATCCTGATGGGGGATGGTGTAGACCTCATCCTGGTCGTTGTCCAGGCCGGCCACCGCAAAGACCAGTTGCGCCCCGGTGGGGATGATGGCGTAAAGATACGTCTGGGTCATAGCCTTCTCCGTCGGATTGCCGTTCTGATTGCCGACGAACCGAACCGCCCCACGGTCTACGTAGAGATCGAGCGGCTGCGGCCGATCCGGTCCCGCCTGGTCCGGCCGCGGCTGGTGCGGCCCGCGCACCCGGCAACCCGGCCAGCCTGGCAGCCCACCTAGCGCCCTTGTCACTTCTGGGCTACTACGCCCTCCAACGCCGGCTCAAAGTGGCGCTGGCCGATAGTAAGTTGGAGCACTTCCCCCGGCCCCTCAGCTCCCCCACGCCCCGGCTCCGCCAAGAACTCGCGGATCGCCAGCATGGCCGCCTGCCGGCACAGGCCCTCAATGTTGGCCCCGGTCAACCCCGCGGTGCGTGCGGCCAGGGCCGCCAGGTCCACGTCGGCGGCCAGCGGCTTGCCCCGCGTGTGGACCTGGAAGATCGCCTGGCGCGCCTCCCGGTCGGGCAGTGGCAGTTCCACCAGCACCTCAAAACGGCCGGGGCGCAGCAGGGCCGGGTCCACGATGTCCAGCCGGTTCGTGGCCGCCAGCACCACCACGCCTTTGAGTTCCTCGATGCCATCCAGTTCAGCCAGGAGCTGGCTGACCACCCGCTCCGTGACGTGGGAATCGGCCCCGGCCCCGCGCTGCGGGGCCAGCGCATCCAGCTCGTCGAAAAAGATGACGCAGGGCGCAGCCTGTTTGGCCTTCTTGAACACCTCACGCACGCCGCGCTCCGACTCGCCCACCCATTTAGACAGCAGTTCCGGGCCTTTCACGGAGATAAAGTTCGCCTCGCTCTCCTGGGCCACGGCCTTCGCCAGCAGCGTCTTGCCGGTCCCCGGCGGGCCGTGCAGCAGGATGCCCTTGGGCGGCGTGGTGTGGGCGTGCACAAAGAGCGCGTCATACTGCAAGGGCCACTCCACCGTCTCGCGCAACAGCCGTTTGATCTCCTCCAGGCCGCCAATGTCGTCCCAGCCCACGTCGGGCACCTCGGTAAAGACCTCGCGGATCGCCGATGGCTCGATCTCGGCCAGGGCGGCCAGGCAGTCGTCCATGGTCACTTCCAGGGCCATGAGCTTCTCGTAAGGAATCTGCGCCTGGGCAAAGTCAATGTCGGGCATGAGGCGGCGCAGCGCGCTCATGGCCGCCTCCCGGCCCAGGGCTTCCAGGTCGGCGCCCACGAAGCCGTGCGTGATGGCCGCCAGCTTCTCCAGTTCCACGTCCGCGGCCAGGGGCATGCCCCGGGTGTGAATCTCCAGGATGTCGCGCCGGCCAACCTTGTCGGGGACACCGATGACGATCTCGCGGTCGAAGCGGCCCGGCCGGCGCAGGGCCGAGTCCAGGGTGTTGGGGATGTTGGTGGCGGCGATGACGATCACGTGGCCGCGCGACTCTAGCCCATCCATCAGCGCCAGGAGTTGCGCCACCACCCGGCGTTCCACCTGGCGGTCGCCGCTCATCTCCTCGCGTTTGGGGGCGATGGCGTCAATCTCGTCAATGAAGAGGATCGCCGGGGCGCGCTGCTGGGCCTCTTCGAACAGCTTGCGCAGTTGGGCTTCCGATGCGCCGTACCATTTGTCGATGATCTCCGGCCCGTTGATGTGGATGAAGTGGGCGCTGGTCTCGTGGGCCACGGCGCGGGCGATGAGGGTCTTGCCACAACCGGGCGGGCCGTGGAGGAGCACGCCCTTGGGCGGGTCAATGCCCAGCCGCTCAAAGACCTCCGGGTAGCGCAGGGGTAGCTCGATCATCTCCCGGATGCGCCGGATCTCCCGGCGCAGGCCCCCGATGTCCTCGTAGGTGATGGCGCTGCGCCCCGGGACCGCCGGCCCCCCGGCCCCGGGTTCGCCGGCCAGCCGGACGACGGTGGTGGGGCCGATGAGCACCGGGCCGGCCGGGGTGGTCTCCACTACGGTGAACGTCTGGGCGCGCGTGCCAAAGAGGTTGACGCGCACCTGGTCGCCGGGGACCACCGGGATGCCGTCCATCAGGCGAGCCAGGTAGCGCGTGACCTCCCCCCCGGCCCCTCTCTGGCCTGCCGCCGGCAGGCGGTCTGAGGTCAAGGCCACGGCCCGGGCCGGCTGCACCGGGATCGAGCGTACGGTCACGCGCTCGTCCAGGCTGGCGCCAGCGTTGGCCCGCAGGATGCCGTCCATCTGGATGAGCCCCTGGCCGCGTTGGTCAGCGTAGGCCGGCATGGCCCGCGCCACGGTGGGCCGCTCGCGCCGGCCGGTGATCTCCACCACGTCGCCGATGTTCACGCCCAGCCGGGCCAGGTCTTGCGGGTCCACCCGCACCAGCCCCCGGCCCACATCTTTGGACCGGGCCTCGGCGACTTTCAGCGAGAGCGTGCGTGCTTCTTCAGTGGTCATGTTGGACTCCGGGTGTCTGCGCTTTGCTGGGGGACACGACCCCCTTGCCGCGACAGCACGCACAAGATAGCGGGCTGTCCGGCCAGCGGTAGTCGGCGGCCCGGCCGCTGCCGCCACAGTGGGGGCAGGGAATGGCCTGGGCCGGGATTTCCACCGTGCCGATGCCGTCGCAGGTGGTGCAGGTGTTGCGCGAGCCGGGATGGACGCCGGTGCCCCGGCAGAAAGCGCAGGGCGCCGTCGGTCGGTGGAGTATCCGCTGCCCCGTCCCGCCGCAGACCTGGCAAGTCGCCAGCGGCGACATCAGGCCGAAGGGATCGCGGCCCGCGCCGCCGCAGAAGGCGCAGGGCACCTCTACCCAGCCTACCTCGATCATGCGACCACCCCCAGTCTGGCCTCCAGGCGGTCGAGGCGCTCCCGGAGCAGGCGGTTCTCCTCCTCCAGTTGCTGCGCCCGAGTGGAGAGATACGGATCGCTCTCCCACCAGTTGATACCCATTTCCATGGCCTTGTCCACCGAGGCGATCAGCAGGCGCAGTTTGATGCTCAGTAGCTCTACATTCACCAGGGAGATGGTGATGTCGCCGGCGATGACGATGCCCTTGTCGAGCACCCGTTCCAGGATGTCCGCCAGGCTGCTGCCCTGGATCGAGTGTTGCATCCGTTGATCGGACATGGTGCGCTCCTCTCTCACGACCGTGGGAGCCGCCCGGCCTTGACGACCAGGCTGGCCGTCTGGCGGCGTAACTCGGAAAATTGGTAGCACAGCCGGCAGTCCGGGCTGTGCTTGTCGTATTGCTCACAGGCCAGGAGCACGTCCACGGCGGCGATGAGTTCTTGGGCCGCGGCCGCGGCCCCCGGGTGCGGCTGCTTGGGGGCCTGGTTGATCGCCGCGGTCAGCCGGGCGACCTCTGCCTCCTGGGTGGAAAACAGGTCTATGGGGCAGCAAACGCCCGTTGGTCTGCCGGCGGTGCTCATGGGGGGTTCCTCGCTTGTCAGTTAGTCGCCGGGATGGGCGACTTCCAGTCGTTCCAGCACGCGCAGCGCCATGTGGTGCTGGCCGGCCTGGCGAAAGCCCTCGGCCACCGCCAGCAACCGCTGGGTCGCGACTGCGGCCTCCCGGCTGGCCGGGTAGTGTGCCACGAGCTTGAGATAGGGGTCTAGCGACTGGTGGATCTGGCCTTGCCCTTCCAGGGACTCGGCCAGACCCAGCAGGGAGGCGCTGATCGCCTCGGAGACGGAACCCGGCTTCTGTGGTTTGGTCATGTCACCCTCCTATGATGAACGTGGGGGTCGGGCGATTAGGCCTCTGGCTCCATGATCTGGTCGCGGAGGTATCGCCTGGTACGTTGATAGTGGAGCAGGTGGCCCTGCTCATCCAACAGTGCGTCATACGTCGCCAGCATATCGGTGGACTCTGGAATGCGCTTCAACTCGATCAACTCCACCGTGACGTGCCAACCATCTTCCTGTTTGGTCAAGCCCGACACGGTGTCTACCGGGAGCTTGGTCAACTCGACCAACTGCTCCTTGGCCCGCTGCGCGATCTCGATTCCTGTCGCCATAGTGTCCTCCTCAAACCTGAACCCGTGTGGTGCAGGGCCTAGCCCCGAAACACGCCCTACGCCCGACGTCTTTCGGCCTCGCGTTCCCGGATGACCCGGAGCCGGGCCAGCAGCGCTTCCTCCCGCGCCAGGTAGTCGGCCTCGCTGATCTCGCCCAGGTCGTAGTGCAGTTCCAATTCCATGAGCTGCCCGCGCACCTTGTCCCCGTCGTACAGCTCGGCCTCGGCCTGGTCGGCGATCTTTTCCGCCACCCAGACCACGCCTTTGAGGGGGCCAGTCACGGGCAAGGTCAGCACGCTAAAGAGTAGTTTCATGGGCCGGGAGCCCCCCATCCGCCCGTCAGGTGTCCCAGTGCACGACGATGTTGACAAAGTTGTATGGCGGCACCGGGCCCACGTACTTGAACATCAGCCGCTGGCCCAACTGCGCATCCAAATCCTGAATGGCCTGGTCGAACTCAGCGCCCCGGCTCTGATCCACCAGAAAGGCCGCGTTCAGCACCATCCGGTCGGTGATGACCTTGTTCGTCCGCGTTTGGTGGACCAGGGGCCGCAGCCGGGCCAGGATCTGCTCCGCATCCTCGTCGCGCTTCTGGCCCAGGGCCGCTTCGACCATCTCGCCCAGCTGGATGCGGTCGTAGTAGGTCTCCTCGGACCGGCGGCCCATCAGACTATCCCGCAGGCGCCGAATGAGGGGGTTTTCCGCCACGATCTCGTTGAAGACGATGGCCTCATACCAGAAGGCTTTCAGGCCCAGCTCCATCCGGCCCTCCATCTCGTTCAGGAGGCCGGTCAGTTCGCCAAACCGACGCTGCAATACCTGTTCCTCAATGGCTTGGGCGCTGGGGGCCACGGTGCCGAAGCGCACCGGCAGCATGGTGAACTCGCGCATGATCTCTTCCTGCACCAGGGTGTGGGCCATCATATTGCGGCGGCTGCTCTCGTACTCGATGAGGGGAGAATCGCTGACCGCCGCGGCCAGGTTCATGAACTGGACGGTATAGACCGGGTCGCCCCGCTCACCCACGCCCAGAGTGGTGAACTGGCGCGGCGCGGCCCCGCGGATGATGCAGTACATGTACTTGCCGCTGCGGGTCTCGGGTTCGGGCATGGGGTCCTCCGTGAAACCGGCGGCGTGTGCCGGGTCTGGTCCGCACCACGCCATCCGCTCTAGGTGTTGTTGGAACTAGCGAGCTGCAAACGATACTGGATGATCAGGCCCGGCTCAGCCAGGGCGGCGGTCAGGATGTGGAGCACGCGTTCGCTCCAGGCCACCAGGTCGCGCGGGGTCAGGTCGGCGCGCAGGGCGATGTATTGTTCCCGCAGGGCCACATAGGCCGGCTGCACCGCGGGGGCCAGGTAGGGGAAGACGGTGGTCGCCAAGTCTGCTTCCAACTGCTGGACATCACTGCCCCGCCCGGTGCGGTAAAAGGGCGCGGTCTCCAGGGCCAGGTCCAGGTAGCCCCGCAGGTCCCCGATCAGCAACAGCACCTCCGCCGCGGCCGGCGTCAGCGTGCCCGCAGCCACCTGCTCGTGCAATTGCCGGCGCAGATCGGGCCGCCCGGCCACCCCGCGGCCCGCATTGGCCACGTTGCTTCGATCCAGATGCAGCAGGGCCGCGCCGAAACCGCGGCGGATGGTCACTTCGTTGGCGAACACTTCGCGCGGCGCATACAGGCACAGCTTGTCGGCCAGCACGGTGAGCAGGCGCAGGGCCTGGGGCGGATAGCTGGCGGCCGCTAGCTGCTGCCTACTGCCGGCCCCCGGCCCCCCGCTATCCGCCCAGAAGAGCTGCACCTGTAACTGCCGAGAGACCCGGGTCGTGTCGTTCTCCGCCAGGGGGTGGGCGTGCTCGTGAGCCAGCAGCCCTTGCACCGCCAGGGGATCGTCCCAGTAGCCTTCCCGCACCATGGCCTGGCGGTTCACAAACACGTGGCAGCCAGCCAGGTCGGCCAGGTCGTAGACGTTCACCACCGGCCGGTAGTCCAGGGCCGCGGCCCCGCCGGGGGGAAGGCCGGTCCCGCCGGCCACGGCGCTCGCGCCAGCCGGGTCGGTCCGCTGGCGCAGCTGCCGCACCAGGGGTTGCAGATCCTGCAGGACCAAGAGCGCCACCCAGCGGTGCGGCCAACCGGGCTCATTGCCGCCGGCGTAGCGCCGGATGACCGCCTCCTCGGCCTGCACCACTGGGAGCACGCCCGCCTCTACGTCAGAGACCACGCGCAGTTCCACCCCGTTGATGCGGTGCAGGCTAAGGTGCTTCATCAGACGCGACATGGTGGTCTCCGCTTGGCCCAACCCTTATGGTGCTTTCTGGATCCGCAATTCCAGGATGCCGTTGTGGTACGTTTGCCGCAGGGTGGCCGCGTCTACCACGCCGGGGAGCAGGATTTCCTTGGCGTACTGGCGCTCGCCGCTGGTCTCTAGCGAGAGAATGTCGTCCTGCACCGCGATGCGGATCTCCTCCTCGGCCACGCCGGGCAGTTCGGCCACCACCACCACCTCTGGCCCCTCGTCAAAGAGGTCGACCAACGGCTCGCGCACCTCGACCACCACCGGGCCTGCTGCGGTGGAGCGGATGTTGCCAAAGCGTTCCACTTTCGGCGGCCCGCCGGCCACCGTGCGCACGCTAAAGCCGTAGACGCCGCGCCCCCGGTCGCCCAGGCCCTTGACCTGGAACTCCCCGGTCCGGTTCAGTTCCTCGCCGGTCTCGACCATATCGCCCACCAGATCAATGAAATCGCCCAGGCCTTTGAACAACCCCCCCAAGCCCAGGTCGAACGAGACCTTTGGGGGGGGCTCCCGCTTTTTTCCCTCGGTCATGTCATCCTCCCGGCGCAGCTGCGCCTTGACGAACGCGCCAGCCGCGCTGATTCGTCCATTCGTCTATTCATCCCGGCGGCCGGGCTCGAGCGGGCAACCCGTTGCGGGGCTTGCCAGCGCGCAACCACGTGCCGCCGCCGTTCCGTGTCCTGCACCCGGGGCCAGCTATCGCGCCCCGGCCCAGTGCTGACGCGCAGGGATCGCATAGTGCGGATATGATCGTGCGTTCGAACCCGCCCGGGCGGGCCAATGCTGCGCATGGGGTCCTCCCTTCCCGCGTGGCGTCCAACGCCAGGCGGTATGTGACGGCTGAACATTCTGGCGCGTCAGTATTCCAACGACATCTCGCGCCAGCCCGGCCCCGGGTCGGGGTCGCCCGCGGTTGGCTCAGTTGGTGAGCGCCGGGTCCCGGCGGGCCGGGCTGAGCCAGCCGCGGCCGGCGGGCCCAGGATCTGCTGCACGAGGCTGAGCCGCTCCTCCAACTGCCGCAGCCGCTCCTCAGTCTTTTCCTGGTTGACGATCCAGGTGTTCAACTCCCGCTGCAGGCGGGCCTTTTCGTGCTCCAGACGAGCCAACTCGGTCACGGCCTGCTCGCGGGTGACCGGCGTGGCCCGATTCCGTAGTCCCTGGATGGTGGGAATATCGCGCATACCTCGAGCTTTCGTCATGGTTCTCCTCCTGATTCGCCTGCTGCTGGCTGCGGCGGCCCGCCGCAATAGTGCTCGATGAGGCTGAGCAGCATCTTGCGCTGCTGGGCGCGCCGTTCGCGGGTCTTGCTGGTGAAGGCGGTCTTGGCTTCCAGCACGTCCAGACAAATGCTGACGAAACGCGGGTCGCTGGCAGCTGGCCGCAGCCCCTGCTGGGCCGCCACGCGCCCGATCATGATGCAGGCCCGCAGGGTGGGCGCCTGGTCGTATTCCCCGGAGGTGCGGAAATCCCGGACCAAGTCCACGATGCGGGCGGCGTCCTCCGGGGCCAGACCGGACCGGATGGCGGTGATGGCTATCTCCGTATCGCGGTCGTAATAGTCCAGGTCCAACGTCACCAGGCGGTCGCTGAGGGCATCTTGGGCCTCATGGACGCCGGCGTATTCCTGGGGATTGCTGGTAAAGATGGCCCGGAACTCGGGGTGCACCCGGATGTAGCCAGTTTTCTGGCTCATGGTGGGCAGGACGAGCAGCCGCTCCTCCAACACCGCCAGCAGGACATTGTTGGCCTCGGGCCGGGAGCGGGTGAACTCGTCATAGACCAGGGTAAACCCCTCGCGACAGGCCGAGGTCAGCCGGTTGTCCACCCAACGTTGGATGGCATCTTCCTCATACTTCATGACCGTGTGGATGAACCGGTCCACCACCTTGCGGTAGTGGTAGCCAAACTGGCCGCCGATGAGGTCCGAGGTGGCGAACTCTTCGTCGCCGGTGATGAGCATCACCGGCCGGCCCAACTGCGCGGCCACGTGGAGGGCCAGGGTGGTCTTGCCGGTGCCGGCCGGCCCACGGAAATGGACCGGGAACCCGGCCTGCAGGTAGGCCAGGGCGCGGACAGTCAACTCTTGCACCGTGGCAGACTCTACAAAGTCGGGCCGGGGCCGCACCGCTAGGGCGACCGGCGTCTCCTCGGCTATCGTTCTCGTTGCCATTGGCATGTTCATACCTCCTCACCACGATCGGTCTGGGTAGTTTGCAGCGGGGGCTGCCCGCATCCCGGTCTCCACGCTGAAGGCCCGGTACCACTGGGCGCGGGCCGCGGCATAGGCCGGGGGGTCCTGCTGCCAGACGTAGAATTGGTCGTAGACCCGGCGGAGGCCGGGGCGGGCCTGCTGCCAGGCCCGGTCGCCGCCGGGCTGGCTCACCGGCTGCGCCGCGCGGCCG
>JAHJIN010000009.1 GCA_018823415.1 Chloroflexota bacterium
ACCCCGTTCTGGTCCTGTGAGATGGCGCAGCACCTGGTCCGGGTGTGTCCCGATCCCCAGCAACTCGCCGCCATGACCCCCACGGACCTCATCACCGCCTTCCATGAGCGGGGCTATCGCATGGGTCCCGGCTGGGCGGCCCGGATCATCGCCTTTGCCCAGGCGGTGCTCCAGCCCGAACCGCAAGTCGTCGCCGTGCGCGGCCAGTTGCTGCAGCGCGATTTGGACTTGCTGGCCCAGCTGGAGCCTTACATCGCGGCCTTGGAAGAAGAACTCTGTACCTTGTTAGCCCAGACCCCCGGGGCCATCTGGGCCCAACTCAAAGGTGTCAGTCCCATCCAGGCCGCCAGCCTGATGGCCGCCATGGGCGATCCCAGTCACTACGACTACGCTGGGCAGGTGTTCCGCCGTTCCGGCCTGGTCAGCGGTCGCAATGACTCGGGCACCCGCCAGAAGCACGGCAAAGGCAACCGCGTGACCAAGGTCGGCGATGTCTATCTACGCCGGGCCCTGTTCAAGCTGGTCGAGACCCTGAGCCTGCACCAACCACCCTTACACGACTACCGCCAGCGCTTGAAAGGGACCAAGCCCCACCCCAACGTGGCCCGCGTGGCCACCGTCCGCAAAGCCGTCGGCATCCTCTTTGCTACGCTTCGCGAACGCGATCAGCAGATCGTCGGCCTGCGGGTCAAGGAGCGTGAAGTCATGTAACCCCACCAACTCGCGTGGCGTCGCGGGCACATCTCTGCACGACCGCCCCGCCGCACCCCACCCGCCAGTCCGTCCCAGCAGTTGGACCAGACCCGGGCAGCCCGATTGCCTCCATGAGGCTAACCAGAACCTCGATCCTAAGCTTGGTGCGCCCGGGGCTGGTGCTGGTGAATTCTTGGATAAGGCAAGGTAGACCTCTGGCAGCTCCAGCAGCCAAGTCTGAATATCAGGATAAGTCCAACATCAGCCGCTCACTACCGAGTGTCAGCGACTGGGACTAACTGCGGGTTCGCGCTGCGGACGGGTGGTTGCTCAGATCACAGCCCCCGCCCCACTTCGAAAAACGCCGCCTTTTTCGAGGCAGGTCCCCCTGTGCGTCTCGCGGCCTGGGTTCACGGCCTTGACAGCTTTATAGTAAGCTTAGCGGGCGACGATGTACCAATTGGTGCCATCGCTGACCACGGTGATGAAATCATACTGTTCGGCGAGCGCCTGGGTGGCCGCGCCGTCGATGGTTCCTCCGGCCGAAGCGACCGTCACCGCGTTGGCGGTGAGACGCTTGACGGTAAAGGTCAGCCCGGTGGACGATGCGGCGGACGGCAGGGTGATCGTGGCGGCGGCGGCGTTGTCCACCAGCACGATGCCGGAGTGGGTCACCGCCAGGGTGCTGCTGCCGGTCACAGTGGTGACGCTGATGTGGGCGAAGAGATTGCCCTGCACGCTGACGTCACCGTTGATCAGCGCCCCGCCCGCTCCGACGTTCAAGCCATCCTGGACGGTGAGGTTATTGCCGACGATGGCACTCTCGCCGACATGCAGCCCGCCCGTGTGCAGGCTGCCAATATCGGCGGTGGGCGCTTCGAGATGGTTCAGATCGAATACAGCCAGCCGGCTGTTGGCGGCTGAGGCGACGTAAGCGTAGCGCCCGGCGACAAATACGCTTTGGGGATCATCCAGGTTGGCGGTGGTAAAGCCGCGCGCGACCAGGTTGGTAGGGTCAGAGACATCAAACACAGCCAAACCGTCGTTGTTGCGTGAGGCGACGTAGGCGTAGCGCCCGGCGACGACCACGGAGAAGGGTCTGCTCAGATTGGTGCTGGTATAACCCAGCAGTGCCGGGTTATCCGGGTCGGAAATATCAAAGGCGACCAGGCGGCTATTCCACCACGACGCGACGTAGGCGTAGCGCCCGACGACGACCACGGAGTAAGGAACGTAGAGGGAAGTATCCGTATAGCCTCTGGGTACGATATTGCTGGGGTCTGAGATGTCGAAAATGGACAGGTAGGGACTAACGTAGTTCGTGACGTAGGCGTAACGCCCAGAGACAAACACTGAAGTTGGATTGTTCATATTGCTGGTGGTGGTTCCCACAGCGATCGGGTTGGCGGGGTCGGAGACGTCAAAGATAGTCAGTCTGTTGTAGTAAGACACAACGTAGGCGTAGCGCCCGGAGACAGTCACGGCGTTAGGCCCATTCACGTAAGCCTCCCCCGCCCACACAATGGTGTCCGGGTCAGACACATCAAAGACGACCAGGCGTTTGTTATAATACGATGCAACGTAGGCGTAATCCCCGGCGACGGCCACCGCTCTAGCGACATTCAGGCCGGTGGTAATGACGCCCCGGGCGGTGATGGCATCTGGATTGGAAATGTCAAAGATGCTCAGGCTATTGCCGCTTTCCGATACGACGTAGGCATACTGCCCGGCGACGGTCACCGCGCGGGGCGCGTGTGGGGTGGTCGTGGTGATGAACCCCCGGGCAACCGGGGCGTCATAACCCAGCACCTGGGTGTTGCCCTGCACGGTCAGTTTTGCCGTCGGCGCGTTGGTGCCAATGCCCACGTTTTGGCTGGGGTTGATCCACACCGCGCTGGTGTTGTTCGTTTTCAGCGTCAGGCTCATATTGTCCGTCGTGCCCAGGAAATTGGTCGCCGGATTAGTGCCGGCGTTGCCGGTCAGTGCCCAGGTCGTTCCGGCGGGGGTAAAGGCGCTGGCATGCTGGCCGTCTACCGTGTCGGCATCGCCGGCGGTGGCCGCATTCTTGGCCTCCTCGGCCTGCAGGGCATAGGGCACGGCGGCGATGCGCCTGTCGGGTGACAGCAGCGTGAACGAGCCGACAGCGCCCGTGGTGCTGAACCACACCCGCAGGGTGCGGTCCGTGCCGTCAAAGGCCGTGGCTGGGAGCTCGTCCATCAGCGCCGTGTCGCCCAGCAGCACGTTGAACAGGCCGTTGCTCACCGGCAGGCTGACGGCAGCCGTCGGCTCGTCGCCGATGCTAGATGTGTCATCGTTGGACCAATAGGTCGTGTCTCCAGCGGCGTTGACCACCGCGAATTTAAAGTGACCAGTGCCATTGTATGGGGTCGGCGGTGTGCCGGTGAGCACCTGGCCCTGGTAGCTGACCACCGTGGGCGCGCCGGCCTGGTACAGGGGTCGGGGCGCCGGGTTGGCCAGCGCCGGCAGGCTAACCGCGCTCAGCGCGACCACGATCGCGAGTACGGCGAGGCTGTTTCGTACGGGGTTGGTTTTCATCTGAATCTCCTTTTTGTTGGTTAGCACGATGGTTGAAACCCTAAACTCCAATATCCAATCTACTGATTCCCAGTCTACCGATCCTCAACCGATCCGTTCTTGCGCGCTGGTGCCGGATGCCCCGTGTCCGCCCCGGTCGTCTCGGCCAGGAACGCGAACAAGGCGTCCAGGCTGGCAAACCCCCGGCGCTCGCCGGTGCCGGGGCTTTCCAGGGACGCCCGCCAGATAGGACCTTCTTGGTCGTCGTCAACCTCCCACAAGCGCAACAGATACGAGTGATACTCACGCCGCTTGCCGTCCATAGACACCCTCCTGGATCAAGCCAGTTCCCACTATACCAATCCATCGTGTGGAAAACGTGTGGAAAACGTGAGGTTGAGAAATTTCCTCCGATGCCGTATAATGCAAGTGCGGGGTGCGCGGCTCGCCGGAGGTGGCGTTGGCTCGTCTATCATTGTCCCTATTAGGCCCATTCCAGGCCACGTTGGACGGAACACCCGTCATGGGTTTCGAGTCCAACAAGGTCCGGGCGCTGCTGGCGTACCTGGCCGTCGAGTCGAGCCGGCCCCATTCGCGTGAAGCCCTGGCTGGGCTGCTGTGGCCGGAACGACCCAATCCGGCTGCCCTGGGCAACCTGCGCCACGCCCTCGCCAACCTCCGCCGGGCCCTCGGTGACGCCCAGGCCCGGCCCGCCTTTCTGCGTATCACCCGCGAGACCCTCCAGTTCAACCCGGCCAGCGACCACTGGCTGGACATTGCGGATTTCGGATTGCGGATTTCGGACCCTAGTCCACCCCTTCGGGGCGAAGCGGAGTGGGATTGCGGACTTGGAACCGACCGCTCACAATCTGCAATCTGCAATCTGCAATCTGCAATCGAACTGTATCGGGGCCGGTTCCTGGAAGGCCTGGCCATTGAGGATAGCCCGGTGTTCGAGGAATGGGCGCTGCTCAAGCGGGCGCAACTGGAACGCGAGATGCTGGGCGCGCTCCAATACCTGGCGGATTATCACGAGGCGCGGGGCGAGTATGCGGCCGCCCAGGCCCACGTGCGGCGCCAGCTGGCACTGGAACCCTGGCGCGAAGAGGCGCACCGCCAGCTCATGCGCCTGCTGGCGCTCGACGGTCAGCGCGGCGCGGCCCTGGCCCATTACGAGACTTGCCGCCGCCTGCTGGCCGACGAGCTGGGCGTGCAGCCAGAACGGGCGACGGTGTCGCTGATGGAGCGCATCCGCGACGGGGAGTTTGTGGGTGTGGGAGTATGGGAGGCGCCTGTAAGAGCTATTTCCCACGCTCCTACACCCCCATACTCGCCCACTCCCACGCCCTTTGTGGCCCGGGAACACGAACTGGCGCAACTGGCCGGCTATCTGGATCAGGCCCGCGCCGGGGCCGGCCGGGTGGTATTCGTCATCGGCGAGGCTGGCAGCGGCAAGACCGCGCTGGTGAAAGAGTTCGCCCGGCGCGCCCTGGCTACCCATGACGAACTGGTGGTGGCCGGCGGACGCTGCAATGCCCCCACCGGCAGCGGCGACCCCTATCTGCCGTTCCGGGACGTCCTGCGCATGCTCACCGGCGACGTCGAAGCCCAATACGTGAGCGGCGCTCTCGCCCCCGAGCATGCCCGCCGTCTGTGGGCCGGGCTGCCAGCGGTGGCCCAGGCCGTGGTACACCAGGGGCCAGACTTGGTGGGCCGGCTGCTGTCCGGCGCCGACCTGCTGGCGCGCGCCCGCACCCTCACCCTGGGCCGGGCCGACGCCGGGGCGGCGTGGCTGGCCCGGCTGGAGGCGTTGGTACAGCGCCAGGCGCGCCCGGCGGCCAGTCAATCGGCGTCTCTACAGGTGAACCTGTTCGACCAGGTCACGAATGTGCTGCAAGCCCTGGCGCGCCAGCAACCGCTGGTCCTGGTGCTGGACGATTTGCAGTGGGCCGATGCCGGCTCGCTGGACCTGCTGTTCCACCTGGGCCGGCGGCTCGCGCCGGCCGATAGCCGTATCCTCATCGTGGGCACGTATCGGCCGGACGACGTGGCCCGGGGGCGCCTGGGCGACCGGCACCCCCTGGCCCCCATCGTCCTCGAGTTTCAACGCCTGTGGGGGGCTATCACTGTAGACCTGGATCAGGCCGAGGGCCATGCCTTTGTGGCTGCGCTTCTGGACGCCGAGCCGAACTGCCTGGGGACCGCGTTCCGGGACACCTTGTATCAGCATACCGGCGGCCAGGCCCTGTTTACCGTGGAGCTATTGCGAGACCTGCGCGAGCGCGGCGATCTGTTGCAAGACGAGACGGGCCGCTGGATGGAAAGTCCTACCCTGGACTGGGACCGACTGCCGGTCCGGGTCGAGGCCGTTATTGCCGCGCGCATCGGCCAACTCCAGCCCGAGTGGCAGGCGCTACTGGCAGCGGCCAGCGTCGAGGGTGACGTATTCTCCGCTGAGGTGGTAGCCCAGGTGCAGGGCAAGGACCCGAACGAGGTCGTGCAGCAGTTGAGCGGGGGCTTGAGTCAATCGCATCGCCTGGTGGTTGCCCACAGCCTGGAACGGCTGCGCCCCGGCGGACAACGCCTGTCGCGCTATCAATTTCGGCACCACCTGTTCCAACGCTACCTGTACCGTCGCCTGGACCCTGTGGAGCGGGCGCGGCTGCACGAGGCGACCGGCCGGGCGGTCGAGTCGCTGATGGCGGCGGACCCGGCAGCCCTGGAGGCGCAGGCCGGCCAATTGGCCCGGCATTTTGCGGCGGCGGGGTTACCCCTGCCGGCAGCGGCCTATCACCTCCAGGCCGGCATCCAGGCGGTGCGCCTGCTGGCCTACGAGGAGGCGATCCACCACCTGCGGCAGGGCCTGGCGCAACTGGCTGCAGTGCCAGACTCCCCGGCGCGGGTCGAGCTGGAACTGGACCTGCACCTATTTCTGGATACTCCCCTCCGATTCACGGGTGGGTTCTGGTCCCCGGAGCGGATGGCGGTGCTGGCGCGCATTGCCAAGCTGGCGCAACAGCCGGCCTTGGCCGGTAGCCCGCGCCGGGAGACCGCCCTGGCCCTGATCGCCCACCGTGCGGTCTGGTCGGCGAACCCGGATCAGGCCCTGGCGCTTGGCGCCCAATTGCTCGACCTGGCCCAGGCCGACCCGGACCCGCAGCGCTTGCTCATCGCCCACTGGCTCCTGGGATTCGGCCACAGCCTCCGCAGCGAGCTCGGGCCGGCGCTGGCGCACCTGGACCAGGCGTTGGCGAGCTATGACCAACCGGCGCATGGGCCGCTGGCCTTGCTCTATGGTCAGGACCTGGGCGTGTTCTGCCTGGTCTTTCGGGCGATATTGCTGTGGTTGTCGGGCTATCCCGATCAGGCCCGTCAGGCTGGAGACCAGGCGTTACAGCTAGCCGACGAGACCGCCCATCCGCCCAGCGTGGCCTTTGCCCGGCTCCAGGTCGCCGCGACCAGGTTCCTTCTGGGCCGTGATATCGCCACGGCTACGCGGCTGCTCGAAGAGTTGCCGGGACCGAGCGACATGGGTGTGATGCTGGAGGGGCTGGCGGACCTGGTGGCCGGCCAGCGCAACCAGACCAAGGTCAATGATGGACTGCCGCAGATGCGCCGTGGCCTGGAAACCTTGCGCAGTGACGGGCCGGGCATCGGCCGGGTGCAGGGGTTCCTGCTCCTGGCCGGTGGCTGTGCCCGGGCCGGTCAGGTGGCAGACGGGCTGGCTGCCCTGGACGAGGCGCAGGCCTGGATCGACCAGACCGACGTGCGCCTCCACGAGGCCGAGGTGCACCGGTTGCGGGGGGAGCTGCTACTGTCGAGCGGTCAGCAGTCAACAGTCAGCGATCAATCCGCAGAGGCGTGCTTTCGGCAGGCGATAGAGGTGGCTTACCGCCAGGGGAATCGCTGGCTAGAGTTGCGCGCGACGGTGAGCCTGGCCCGGCGGTGGCAGGGGCAGGATCAGGCCGAGGAGGCCCGGGGCCTGTTGACCGCGGTCTATGGCTGGTTCACGGAGGGGTTTGATACGCCGGATCTGGTAGAGGCCCGGGCGTTGCTGGAGACGCTCTCCCGCAACTAGCAGTGAGGCCGTCCCAGCCAGAGGTAACCGCAAAGTTGAGCAAAAACACGCTTTTGTTACTACCCTGCCCTTGTGGCTATTTTCAGGACCCGGTCCGCGAATGCACCTGCTCCACGACTATGATCTCCCGCTACCAGAACGAACCCCGCAGGGGTTCGCCGCATCCTCCGGCCCCCCGCTTCGCGTGGACCGCATCGACATCCACGTGGATGTGCCCCGGGTGGACTATGACAAGCTGGCCGACGACCGGCGGGGCGAGCCGTCGGCACGCACGCAGAGCGGCGAGCGAGTGGAGCACGCCCGGGCCGTGCAGCGCGAGCGCTTCGAGAACACCACCTTGGCCACCAACGCCGACACACCTGCGCGTGCGCCGTAGGTGCAGGTGTGGGGCCAGCCGAGGTACGCGACTGCGAAGCGTGCCCCCTCCCTGCGGGCCCCACCACATATGCGTCAACTTACGGGCCCAGGGCTGGGGTAAGACCCGGGAGGAGGCCCGTGAAACGCTGGGCGGCGGCAGCGAGTTGTAGCGGCCGCTGGCGCCGTGAAGAACGCAGGTGGCGCAGAAAAGGCGTGGGGTCGCGT
>JAHJIN010000108.1 GCA_018823415.1 Chloroflexota bacterium
CCTGGCTGCCCAGACGAGCAAATCCCATGCCAACTCTTCCTTCAATGCGAGGAGTCCCTCACCCCCGCCCTCCGCTTCCCTGCGGGCACCCCCTCTCCCAATTTGGGAGAGGGGGCCGGGGGGTGAGGACTGTTCGCTTATTGGCCCTCTTTGAGATAGATCACCTTGGGCCGGGTGCCCAGGTCTTCCAGCAGTGTAAAAGCCCGCTTGCTGTGCGCCAGGTGCGAAACCGTGCTCTCCGGATCGTCCAGATCGCCAAAATACCGCGCCGAGGCCGGGCAGGTCTGGTTGCAGGCCGGCAAGAGCACCAGTTCCGCGTCACGCAAGTCGCGCCCTTGTTCGGCGGCCTGGCGCTTGGCCTTTTCCAGCCGGTGCACGCAAAACGTGCACTTTTCCACCACGCCCCGGGGCCGCACCGGCACGTCGGGGTTGAGGTAGGACTGCATCTCTTCCGGGAACACGGGCTCGTACCAGTTGAAATGCCGCACGGTGTAGGGGCAGGCGGTGGTACAGAACCGGCAGCCAATGCAGCGGTCGTAATCCATGCGCACCAGACCTTCTTCGTCCCGATAGGTCGCGCCCACCGGGCACACCCGCACGCACGGCGGGTTGTCGCAATGCTGGCAGGGCCGGGGCACCAGGGTGATGCGCACGCGAGGGTATTCGCCCTCTTCCAGGCGCAGGACCTTGTGCCACCATTTGACCCGGCTCAGGTCGGCCTGCTCCGGTCCGGCGAACGGAATATTGTTCTCCATCCGACAGGCCATGCTGCACGCCTGACAACCGGTGCACTTGTCCAGGTCGATGACCATACCCCATCTGGTCATGCTACTCTCCGGCCTCTGCTTTATACACCTTGACTCGCATCCCCTGGCGGGCTGCCACGCCGGTCAGTTCGTCTGTCGCTTTGCCGTCCACCAGCGCTTCCGGGTTGGCCCCGATGCCGGCGGCCCACTGGCCGCCCACGGTATGCCCCAGCCCGGCGGGAATGTTGACCGTGTCCGACCGAGCGCCGGCATAGACCCGCGCCGGGAGCTTGATCTTGCCCGCCGGCGACTCGACCCACACCTCGTCTCGGTCGGCGATGCCCAGTTCGTGAGCCGTTTCCGGGTTCAGCTCCACCCAGTTGCCCCACATCTGCTTGACGTGCAGGCCGTACAACTCGTCCAAGTGGGGCAGATCGGCTGCGCCGGGGCCTTCCCCCTGGGCCATAACGGTGTACAGTTGCAAATGGAACGGGTATTCGGCCTCTTCACCCACATAGCGCGGCGGCGCATAGTAAGGAGCCGGCAGCGACACCTGACGCGTCTCGAAAACCTGCGGCGTGAACTCGAACTTGTCCGACGGCGTCGCCAGGACCGTTTTCCACTCCCCGGCGTCGCCGCTGTCGCCGCCGGCGAAACGGTACGGCGAGTTCACCCACACGCCGCGCGTCATCAGCTCGCGCCAGAGCTCGTCGGACGATTCAGCCTGAATCGAGCCCTGGTCGGCGGCCATGAGGCCGTCGATGCGAAAGCCCAACAACTCGCGATAGTCGGCCCAGGAGTAACTGGCCCCCGGCGCGCCGCCCGCCCCGCGCGCGAGCTGGATCAGCACGTCGCCCAGCGCCCGCGTATCGTGGACCGGCTCAACGACCGGCTGACCGGCCGCCAGGACCGGGTACCCCAGCGACGGCCACAACGGCTGGACGATCCATCGCTCAAAGAAGGTGTGGTCCGGTAGGACATAGTCGGCGTACGCCGACGTTTCCTCGACAAACGAGTCAAAACTGACGACGAGCGGCACCCGGGTCAGGGCCTCGCGCCATGCCTCGGCGTCCGGGGCGTCGTGGAGCGGGTTGGCCCGGTAGAGCAAGAGCGCGCCCAGCGGGTAGGGTTCGCCGGACCGGATGGCCTCTGGCAGATGGCCCGGGGCGGAAAGGGCCAACGGGTAACTGGTCGGCCCGTCGAACCGGGGCTGGGCCAATCCCTGGGTCGTCGTCTCGTCCATCCAGACGGTGGGCCAGGGCGTCAGCGGGGCCGGGCGCTGCATCACCACGCCGCCCGGCGCGTCGATGGAACCCACCAGCGCGTTCAGCGCGTGAATGGCCATCAGGCTGGACAGGCCGTTGGTCTGCTGGCCCACGGCGTCGCCGGCTACGGCCAACGCCGGCGAGGTGCCGGCAAACTCGCGGGCCAGCCGCTTGATGGTCTCCTCGTCGATGCCGGTGAGGGCCGCCGCGCGCTCGGCGGAATAGTCCCGCAACACCGCCTCGCTCCACGCCTCGAAACCGTAACAATGGTCGCTCACAAACGCGCGGTCGTAGAGGTGCTCGCGGAGGATGACGCCGGCCAGGCCCAGGGCCAGTGCGCCCTCGGTGCCGGGCTGGATGGGTACCCACTCGTCGGCTTTGATGCCCGTCACCGACAGGCGCGGCTCGATCTGGACGATGCGGCCCCGGTCGCCGGGCCGCCCGCGCCGCATAAAGCTGTAGGCCGCCAGCAGGCGCACCGTGGGCTGGGCCGACTCCAGGAGCGAATAGTTGAAACTCAGTAGATAGCGTGTGCGGTCCAGGTTATAACCGGGTTGTGTGGCCCGGCCTTGCATGGCAAACATGGCCTGGCTGAAGGCGTCGGGCCGGGCGTCGATGGCGTTGGGCGTGCCCATCGCCTGACAAAAATAGCCAATAGCCTCGCCCAGCAGGCCCGGCGGCCGGTCGTACAGGAAGGCCAGGCGCTCCGGGGTGCCGGCCAGTCGCAGAGCCAGCAGTTGCGAGGCCACCGCCCCGATGGCCTCGTCCCAGGAGATGGCCTGCCAGCGGCCCTCGCCCCGTTCGCCCACCCGCTTGAGCGGCGTCTGCACCCGGTCCGGGTTGTACAGCAGTTGCAGGCTGGCCTGGCCCTTGGGGCAGACCCGGCCCTGGTTGTTGGGGTTGCGGGGGTTGCCCTCCACCTTGACGGCCAGCCCCTTCACCACGCGCACCCGGATGCCGCAGCCGGCCGGGCACAACTGGCACACGCTGGGCACCCACACGTCCTGGTCCGGCGGCGTGGTCTGGTCGATGAGGTTCAGCGCATGCAAAATCGAGCCGGTGGACTCGTACAGAGCCGCCGCGGCCACACTGACACCGGCCAATTTGAGAAAGGTTCGCCGGCTGATCGGCTTCATGAACTCGTTCGCTCCGTTCCCCGGTCGACGGGGCCTGACTCTACCATGCTGTCCAGGTCCGTCGAGCGCAATTGATGGATCAGAGTTTGTTGAACCTGGTGTAACGCATCGTGAACGACGCAAGTAGCCTCCCGGGGGCACTCGCCCGGGTGCTGCAAACAACGATTGAGACCAATCGGCCCCTCCATGGCCACCACGATGTCGTACAGATTGATCTCGCGAGGCGGGCGGGCCAGAGTAATGCCGCCGCCGGTACCACGCCGGGTCTGGATCAGCCCGGCACTCGCCAGGCGCGGCAAGATCTTGCGGAGGAACGACTGGGGAATGTTCTCCTGGCTGGCGATTTCATCGGTGATGAGCACGGCCCCGGCCGGTTGGCGGGCCGCATAGGCCATGGCGCGTATCGCATAGTCTGTGCCTCGCCGCAACTCCATCCGTTTCCCCCTGGGCAAATAGACGTAATAAGACCTACTTGGTCCACTTGTAGATTATAAATGATCAAGCGGGTCGTTAGTAGTGACACCTGTCCCCAGTTTTTCGGGACAATGCGGCACTCTTGTTGTCAAGTAACTGTGGTGATGGTATAATCTCCGTAGAAGGGAGCACACTCTTGCTAGGTAGCATGACGGTCGAGTGGGTCATCCTGTACTTTCTCTACGGGCAGGTGTTCTTTGTCATGGGCCTGGTCACCGGGCTGCAATGGCGTCGGCACAGCCGCCTGGAGCTGGCCCGCGCGCTGCCCTGGCTGACTGCCTTTGGCATCGCCCACGGGCTCAACGAGTGGGGCTATATCTTTGTGCCCCTGCAAACCGTATCCATGCCCACCAACATGGCCACAGTAGTGTACCTGGGGCACCTGATGCTGCTGGCGGTCTCGTTCTTTTTCCTGTTCCAGTTTGGAGTCGAGTTGCCAACGCCCCTGTTCCCCAAGCACCGTTGGTTGCGTGACGTGCCCGGCGCGGTCTTGGTGCTCTGGCTGGGAGCGCTCGTGCTCCGGGCGATGTGGCTGCAAGAGCCTCTGGACCTGATCCTTTCTATCGGGGATGGCTGGAGCCGGTACTTTTTGTGTTTTCCCGGGGCCATGCTGGCGGCCGTGGGACTGTACCGACAGGCCCGGCGGGTGCGAGAGATGGGGCTGCCGCGCATCGATCGCTATCTGACCGGGGCGGCCGTGGCCTTTGCCGTGTATGGGTTGGTCGGTGGGCTCATCGTACCCACCGCGCCCTTTCTGCCGGCCAGCATTATCAATCACGATCTGCTGAACCAGGCCATACACGTCCCGGCGCCGGTGTTTCGCTCATTGTGCGGCCTGGCTATGGCGTTTTTCGTCACCCGCTCGCTTACGGTTTTTCAGGCCGAAAGCGACCACCGCATCGCACAGATAGAACAGGCCCATCTTCTGGCTGCCGACCGGGAACGTATCGGGCGCGAACTGCACGACGGCACCATCCAGAACATCTATGCCGCCGGATTGGGATTGGAGGCTGCCCAACATGCCATCGAGGGGGACCCAGTCCAGGCACAGGAACAGATCCAGGCGGTGATGGCTACCCTGAACCGGACTATCCAGAATATTCGCACCTATATCTTTGACCTGTATGCGGAGGAACAGATCGTTATGCTGAGAGGCACGCTGGATGATCTGGTTCACGAGCTCCGGCTGGATGCGATATTGGACGTGGATCTCCAGGTGTGCGACCTGCGCTGTGGCAAGTTGACGACCGCCCAAACCGCCCACCTGATCCAGATCATCCGGGAGGCCCTGAGCAACATAGGCCAACATGCCCAGGCCACTCACGCGACGACAAGTCTGCATTGCGAGCAGGGGCGGATGCGATTGACCATCACTGATGATGGGATTGGGATGCCGGCGACAACAACCGGGCCGGGCGCTCACCAGGGGCGCGGTATTTCGAACATGCAAGCCCGGGCGGCCTTGTTGCAGGGCGAGTTTGCGTTCGAGAGCGCGCCTGAACAAGGCACCCAAATCACCGTGCTATTCCCGTGTGGTGCGGAGGTGGGAGCATGAGCCAGACCACTCTACGGGTTTTGCTGGTAGACGATCACGAGGTGGTACGCGTGGGGCTACGGGCGCTGATCGAGCGGCAGCCGGGGATGGAAGTGGTGGGGGAGGCTGGCACAGCCCAGGAGGCGGTAACGCAGGCCGAGCGGTTGGCGCCGGACGTGGTGGTGCTGGACATTCGCATGCCAGGCGACACTGGCCTGGTGGCCTGTCGCCAGATCAAGGTTCGCCGGCCGGGCACCCAGATCATCATCCTCACCTCGTACCCGGATGACGAGGTGCTCTTTGATGCCATCGCGGCCGGCGCTGACGGCTATGTGCTCAAGCAGATCGGGTCTGATGATCTGGTGCGGGCATTGGAGCGCGTGGGGCGCGGGGAGAGCCTGCTGGACCCGGCTGTCACGGACCGGGTCTTTGCCCGCATGCGTGAGGCGCGCCAGCGTGACCGCGCCAGCGCCTTTGCCGATCTGACGGCCCAGGAAATGCAGATCCTGGCCCTCGTCGCGGAGGGCCAGACTAACCGCGAGATCGGCAACGTGCTGCATCTGAGCGAGAAAACGGTGCGCAACTATGTCAGCGAGATCCTGCGCAAGCTGGAACTCACCTCGCGGGCTCAGGCGGCGGCCTATGCGGCCCGGCATCGGATAGAAGAATACCTGTAACGTCAACGCACCCAAACAGTCTTTTTATTCTGCCAGCACCGCCTCGTCGATCAGGTCCCCGGTGATGCCGTACACTTCTAGTGTGACCCTGGCCCCATCCACTTGAATCAGGCAATAGTGCCGCTGCGTGCTATAGGCCCGCACGTGGGCGGCCCAGGGTACCGTGGTGTTCTGGGCGGTGAACGTGGCCCCGGCCCCGCCAGAGATGACCTGCCAGGCCGGGCGTGCCAGGTCCGGCACCAGCACCGACGAGATGAGCAGGCGGTTGTAGCTGTGCTCGTGGCTGCAAAACACCCCCACGGCCTTGCCGGTCTCGACGAACGCCCGCAAAACCTCGTCCCGGCGCTGCACCACGTACGTCCGGTCGATACCGTCGTTCTGGGCCGGGTCGCCGCCGTTGTACCACATGGAGGTGCTGTCGTACGCGCCGTTGGGGAACGGCGGCTCGTGGGTAAAGAGAAAGACGTGCTGGATGTACGGGTCGGCCGCGGCCCCGGCGAACACCTGCTTGAGCCACGCCGTCTGGTCGTCCAGCACATAGCCCTCCAGGTTGCCGCCATACTCTTCCGGGTCGGTGGAATACCAGTAGTTGTTGTTCATCACCACCAGGCGGCTGTTGCCATAGTTGAAATAGTAGGCGTTTTCCCGATATGGCGGCGCGCCGCTCACCGCCGGCTCTGGCCCGTTGGCGGGATTGACGAACGTCGCGGCAAAGATGGCCTCGGCGCTGTCGTCGCCGGCCTTGTCGAACTCGATGCCATAGTGACTGCCGTCGTCATAGAGGTCTGTCACGGCCTCATGGTTGCCCATCGCCTCATAGACCGGGATATAGTGGGCCACCGGCTCTATCGCGTTCTTGTAGGCCGTCAGTTGCAGCTTGAAATCCGGCACGCTGGTGGTATAGCCGTTCACCAGGTCCCCGGTGTGGACGACGAACGCCGCGTCCCGGTGCAGGGCGTCCAGCATGAGCTGCTCTATCGTCTGGTGGTTGACGCCGCCGAGGGCGTGCCCAGCTTCGGTGACGCCGCCCCGGCCATCGCCCAGCACGGCAAACGCAAAGGCCCGGGCGTCGCGGGCAGGGGTGCGGAAGGAGAACTCGGGGGTGGAGGCCGTGCGCGTGCCGTCGCTGATCTCGACGCGGTAGGGGTAGACTTGGCCCGGGCGCAGGCCGGTCACCGCTACCTCAAAGTGGGTAGCCGGCGCGTCGCCGGCCGGGACGGGCCGGGTGCCCACGTAGGCGACGCCGCGGGCCGGCGCGTCCGTGTCCCAGGAGATGACCGCGTCGGTGGTCGTGACCTGGTCCACAAACGGCCCTTCGACGATGGCTGGCACCTTTTGTCCATTGGCGAAGGCAAAGCGCCGGGCAAAGAACACGCTGGCGGCTTGCTGCGGCACATACACCTCCACGCGGTAGGCCACCACGCCGCCATCCTTCAGGGCCGGGTCGTATGGCACCAGCTTGGACAGGTCCAGGGTGAGGCGATGGCTGGTGCTGGTCTGTGTCAGGGTTTCCTGGACGGTCAGGACGTAGCGGGGCAGCGGCGGCACCTGGTCCGGCTGGTAGATGCCATAATACGCGCTGGCGGCCGGGCAAGGCATGACCGTGGTGAATGAGACGATGGCCTGGGTGCCGGTCACCGTCACCGTGGGGTCGGTCATCAAGACCAGCCCGGTGACCTGTTTCTGGGGGTATTGGGTGGGATAGTCGGGCAACTGGCCCACGCGGCCTTTGCCGGTGGGTTTGGTAGTGGGGCCAACCGTCAGGGTTGGCGCGACGGTGGGCGTGGGGCTGGTCGTGGGCGTCTGGCCGGCGGTGGTGGACGCCCAGGTCAGCCCGGCCAGCATGGCGACCGCGAGCGCCGCCAGCAAGAATAGTCTCGGTTGTTTCATGTGCGAACCTCCTTGCAACACGAAAATCGTACGGGCCGGGGAGATTCCCCGGCTCATGTTCTTTCATCTCAACTGGACGCACCTGGTTCTTCTGGCGTCCGGCTTTTGCCGCTCAGCCGGTCGCGCAGGTGCTGCACGGCGTTCCGCACGACCGGGATGCGCACGATGAGCAGCAGGATCACGACCAGCCCGTAAAGCAGCGGCTCGCTGATGTCTGCTTTGACCGCCCACGTGAAATGCACCACGGCCAACAAGCCCGCCAAGTAGATCAGGCGATGCAGGCGCTTCCACCTTTTGCCCAATAGCTTCATCCAGCCCCTGGTGGACGTGAGAGCGAGCGGCAGCAAGATCAGAAACGTCAGGATTCCCATCTGGACAAAGCGCTTCTGGAGGATCTCTTCGCCGATCAGACCCCAATCAAACTGATAGTCCAGCCCGACAAACGTCAGGCCGTGCAGCATCGCGTACAAAAAGGCATACAACCCCAGCAGGCGACGCACTCGCAGGGGCCACCGGAACCCAAACACGATGTGAATGGGCGTGCAGGTCAGGGAAAGCACCAGCAGAGTCAGCGCGACCCGGCCCGTCCGGAGCGTGACCTCGCGTATTGGGTCAGCCGTCAACTGGTTCTGCGTGAAATCCCAGACCAACAGCGCCAGCGGCAAAAGCGCCAGCCCGTGGGTCAGGATCTGGAGCCAATGCGCCTTTAACCTGTTCATCAGAACCATTTGGTCAGGTCCATCCCTTCGTAGAGCTGGGCCACCTCGGCCTCGTACCCGTTAAAGAGCAAGGTCCGGCGGCGGCTGTTTTCGCCGATCCGACGTTCGGAGGACTGGGACCAGCGGGGGTGGGGCACATTGGGGTTCACGTTGGCGAAAAAGCCGTATTCGTTGGGGGCCTGGGCCATCCAGAAGGACGTTGGCATGTCGGCTACCAGATCGATCTTGACGATGGATTTGATGCCCTTGAAGCCGTATTTCCAGGGCACGACCAACCGGATCGGCGCGCCGGTTTGCGGCAGCAGCGGCTTGCCATAGATGCCGGTGGCCAATATCGTCAGGTCATGCATGGCCTCATCCAGGCGCAGGCCTTCGATGTAGGGCCAACTGAACCGCGTGCTTTCCTGGCCCGGCATCTGCTCCGGCGCGTACACTGTCTCGAAACGCACGTACTGGGCCTCTGACGTGGGCTCGACCTCTTTGAGCAGGGCTGCCAGGGGAAACCCAAACCAGGGGATCACCATGGACCAGGCTTCCACACAGCGCATGCGATAGATACGCTCTGTCGCGGCGAATTGGCCCAGGGCATCCAGGTCAAAGGTCTTGGGCTTGGCGACCAATCCCTCCACTTCTACGGTCCAGGGGTCGGTCTTGAACCCCTGGGAAAGGCGGGCGACCGCTTCTTTGCCGAGGGAGAACTCGTAATAGTTGTTATAGGCGTTGATGGACTCGTAGGGCGTCAATTCATCCGTCGGCGGGGCCATTACGGATGCTGGGGTCGAAGGCGGGGCCTCGCCGTCGCAGGCGCTGAGCAGCACCGCGCCGGCGGCCAGGGCTCCCATGCCCTTCAGGAACTTGCGCCTGGAAAGGTACACGTGTTCCGGGGTGATCTCGGAAGGATCGATCTTGTGCATGGTGCCTCCTCGTTTCGTTTGTACCTTGTGTCAGGCGCTTGTCGTCATGGGCCGGTCAAAATGGAAAGTCGTAGCCGGTCAACCCCAGCTCGCGCTGCATGGTCCGGATGTTCTTTTGCAGGGCCTCGTTGACCGGCACGCCCTGTTCCTGGACCACCTTTTCCATCTCCCATTCCTTCTCGCCGGCGGTATAGATGCGGTCCTGGCCCGGGGCCTTGGTCGAGGCCCGCAGTCGCTGCACGATGTCGCCGGTGATGGCCTCGGATCGCTCCAGCGGGATAAAACTCGCGATGTTGATCGCCAGGAAAAAGTGCCCCAGCATGAACGGCCGGCGCTGGCCGTCCGGGTCAAAGCCCTTGAGGTCCTGCAGATACGCACCATCTTGCAGCGACGCGCACAAAATCTCGACCATCGCCGCCAGGCCATAGCCCTTGTGGCCACCCAGCAGCTCGCCCAGGCCGCCCAGGGGCAGCAGCGCGTGCTCGTCGACCACCAGGCCGGTGAGGATGGCCGGCGTATCGGTGGCGTATTCGCCCTGTTGGTCCACCACCCAGCCCTCCGGCGTGGGCTTGTCCGCTCGGTCCAGCACCTCGATTTTGCCACGCTGGGTGATAGAAGTGGCCCCATCGAACAGGAACGGACAGTCCTCGTCGGTGGGCGCGCCAAAGGCGATGGGGTTGGTGCCCAGCATGGGCTGCACGCCAAACGTGGGGGCGATGGAGGGCCGGGCATTCGTGAACGACAGGCCGATCATCCCTTCCTTGATGGCCATGCGGGAATAGTACCCGTCGATGCCAAAGTGCGTCGAGTTGCGCACGGCCACCGCGCCCAGACCGTACTCGCGGGCCTTGTCTATCGCCATCTGCATGGCGTGGTAGGCGATGACGTGGCCCATGCCGTGGCCGCCGTCCACCAGGGCGGTGGTGGGCGTCTCTTTGACCACCTGGAAATCCGTCACCGGGTACTGAATGCCGGCCTTGATGCGGTCATAATACATCTTGAGCCGGCCCACGCCGTGGGATTCGATGCCCCGCAGGTCCGAGGCGATGAGCACGTCGGCGCAGATGGCCGCGTCTTCTTTTGGCACGCCCAGGGCCACGAACACGTCCACCATGAATCGCTCCAGCTTTTCGACCGGAACAAGCACCTCTTGATCAGTCATTGATCGTCCTCCTTCAGTGGATTGGGATAATTGTACGTTGCGAAGATTTCTTGCACGAATGGGTGTATTAGAAACGCGCTGCCTACTTGGACCGCCTGGGCACCGGCGTCCAGATAAGCGCGCACGTCGGCCGGGACGCACACGCCGCCACACCCGATGACCGGCGCGTCTACTGCCTGTGCCACCTGCCGCACCCGGGGCACCACCAACGGCAACAGGGCCGGCCCCGACAGCCACCCGGCCAGCGCAGGGACCTCGGCCGGGAGCGGGCCACCTATCACCAGGACGTCGGCGCCGGCGTCCACGCAGTCTTGGGCCAGGGCCAGCAGGTCAGGCTCGGCCGGCGACAGCTTGGCGAGCAGTGGCAGGGTGCTGGCCTCACGCGCCGCGCTCACCACGATCAGGGCCTCGTCGGCGTCTCGGTCCCACAGGCGCAGCTCAATGCCGGCGATGCCGGGCGTCTCGTCCAGGTGCCGGGCCAGGTGCGCGCAGTCGGCCGGTGTGCCGGCGATGCTCACGATGACCGGTACGGCGCTGGTGGCCCAGTCGTGGCGGCGCAAGGCCTGGGTCAGGCTGGCCGTGCCCACGTGCAGCCGGTGCACCAGCCCGGCTGGGGATTCGGCCAGGCGCGGCAGTGGAGCCGGGGGGTGCGGACGCCGGGTGAGCGTGCCCACTACCACCGCGCCCAGGCCAGCGGCATCGGCCGGGCGCACGCCGGTCCCGGCCGCGGCCATCACCGGCGACAGCAGCCGCAACCCGTGTTTGTGTTCGGCCAGCAACTCGACAGGTTCTATCACAGGCCCGTCACCTCGGTCAAATCGAACACCGGGCCATCGGAGCAGGCGTGCCGCCAGCCACGCGTCGTCTCGATGGCGCAGGCCCCGCACCGACCCACGCCGCAGGCCAGGGGCACATCGGCCCACACCTGCGCGAACCCGGACACCAGGGTCAGGCGCGCCGCCTCGATACGCTGGCGCAAGGGCAGCCATTCGGCTGGCGGGACGGCCGCCGCCACCATGTCGGCCCAGGCCAGGGCTGCTGGTGTACAGTCCCAGAGCGCCGCATCGGTGGGGCAGACCTGGTACTCGATGGCTGGCGATAGCTGCGCGGCCGGGTAGGCATCGGCCGGGCGCGTCGCCGTCGCCAGCAGGGTGACGGCCCAGCCATGCGCCACGGCCTGATCGGCCAGGCCCACCAGCGGCGCGATTCCCAGCCCCCGGGCCACGAGAAGCAGGTGACCCGGCGTGCCCGGTAGGTCGAAACCGCGGCCCAGCGGTCCCAGCACGTCCAGCGCGTCGCCGGCCCGGCGACGCGCCAGCCAGGCGTGTCCGAGCTCGTCCGGCCGTACCAGCAGGTCCAGTCGCCCCGCGTCCAGACGGTGGATGGGCATGGCCCGGCGCAGGAACGGCGAATGGGCCTCTGGTTCTCGGCACAGGACGTGCAGGAATTGGCCCGGCGCCCACGCGCCCGGCTCCAGCTCGGCAGCGTTCAGCGATAGGCTGTGCAGGGCCGGACGCAGACGTTGATTGTCCAACACCAGCAGGCGGCGCTGTTTCATGGTCCTAACCTGGATATACCAGAACCAATCAGGTTGATGCTGGCTGTCGCTTGGGGAATTCTTGCTCGCTGTACAAGGATTTCACTGGTTGAGTCTAGTGTACACGAAATCGCGCGTTTTGTCACGTGCCAGGCTGGCCTAGCCCGATTGGGCTAAGACCCAGGTCGTAGGACAAAACAAGCCCCCAGGCCGATTGATCCGGGGGGTTCGCCGTGCTATGATATACGTGGATATAGGGAGGGATACCCTATATTCTCTCTTCCTCTCCGACGAGGGCTTGACCCTCGTAACCATCTCCCCGCAGGCCGCCGACCTCCCCGTCGGCGGCCAACTTTTTAACCCCCCGCCACCGGCCCGTCCCGGCAGACCAGCCACCCACTATCCGGCAATTCGCAGCTCCCGCACAGCCCCAGCCCGCAGCGCAGGTGCGCCTCCCACGAAAGCTGACACGGCAGTTTGTGATCGGCGCACAACTGGGCCACGGCCTCCAGCATGGGCGCCGGCCCGCAGGCGCAAACCATGTCGGGCCGGGCGGTGGCGATAGCCGCCTCTACCGTCGCCGTGACCAGCCCGGGCACGCCGAGCGACCCGTCCTCTGTGGCGATGCGCACGGTGGCCCCGGCCGCCGCGAAATCGCTGACCAGCAGCACGTCCTCGGCCGTCCGCGCCCCGATGCAGACCTCCACGGCGCAGCCTTGCGTGACAGCCTCTCGCGCCAGGAACAGCAGCGGCGCGACGCCGTATCCCCCACCTACCAGCAAGAGTCGCTCGGCCGCCGGGGCGACATGGAACCCCTGACCCAGCGGGCCACGCACCCACACGCGGCCGCCCATATCCAGCCGGTGCAGCGCCTCTGAAAACGGCCCCACGGCCGCCACCGTCAGCGTCAGCGGCTCGGCGTTGGCGATGCTGTAGGGCTTTTCGTCCACGCCCGGCAGCCAAGCCATGATGAACTGGCCCGGCTGCGCCGGCAATGGCTCGCGGAAGACGAGGGTCCGGGTGCGCGCGTTCTCGACGCGGATTTGGGACACGGTGAAAGGGCGATGAAGCGTCATCGGTGAGCCAAACCTCGCATCTCTTCCAGCGTCTCATAGCCCTCGGCGCCCATGAATGCGGCCAACTCGGAGGCGATTTCGCCCAGGACCGGCACACCCCGGGTCCACACCGCCGAGCCGACGCCCACGGCCGTGGCGCCGGCCATGATCATCTCGGCAGCGTCGCGGCCGGTGGTCACGCCGCCGGTGCCGATGATGGGGACCTGAACAACCCGGGCAATCTCGTACACGCAGCGCAGGGCGATGGGCTTGAGGGCCGGGCCGGACACGCCGCCCACTCGGTTGGACAGCACCGGGCGCCCGGCCGCCGCGTCGATGACCATGCCGGGCATGGTGTTGATGGCGGTGATGGCGTCCGCGCCTGCGGCAACCACAGCGGCGGCGATACGGCCAATGTCCGGTACGTTGGGGGCCAGCTTGACGCTGATGGGGATATCTACCACGGCCTTGACTGCGGCGGTCACGGCGGCGGCGTCCCGGGGCGAGGCGGCAAAGGGGGTACCAAACTCGTCACGGACGTTGGGGCACGAGATGTTTAGCTCGATAAGGTGGGGCCGGGCTGCGGCCACGATGGCGGCCACCTGGGCGAACTCGTCGGGCGTGCCTCCGAACACGCTGGCGATGAGGGGGACGCCCAGCGGGTCCAGCAAGGCCCGGGCCTGGGCGAGCACGCGGGCCTCTTGCTCTGCGCCTGGGTTGGTGAGTCCCACGGCGTTGATGAGCCCGCCGCCCCAGTCCAGGGTGATGGGGTTGGGGTGCCCGGCCCGGGGCACCGGCCCGCAACTCTTGGCCGTCACCGCGCCGGCGCCGGCCTCGGCCGTGCGCTGCAGCAGCGTGGCGCTGGAGCCGATGACGCCGGAGGCCAGGACGATGGGATTACGCAAGCGCAAATCGAGCAGGTGGCAAGTCAGGTCAGTCATCAGTCGCTAGTCCTCAGTCGGCGCCCCCTATCGGGCGCGGTCGACGGTCCCCAGGTATGCCACGACCGTCTGGTGTTCCTCGCCCGAGATGCGCTCCTCATCACGCAGCACGTCCAGGACCTCGGTCATCTGGAGGACGGCGTGGAGGTGATAGCCCCGGGCTGCCAATGACGCCGGGCCGCCCTGCTCCCGGTCCAGGAGCACCACGGCGTCGCGCACGGTCAGGCCGGCGGCTTCCAGCGTCTCGATGGCCCGGAGCAAGCTGCCGGCGCTCGTCGCCACGTCTTCCAGCACCAGGGCGGTGTCACCCGGCGCAAACACGCCCTCGACGGCCCGGCCGGTGCCGTGGGCCTTGGCTTCCTTGCGGGGGTAGACCAGGGGCCGGTCCATCTGCAGGGCCACGGCCGCGCCGATGGGCAGCGCGGCATAGGGCACCGCCGCCAGGCAGTCGAATGTCAACGGGCGGATCAGGGCTGCGTAGGCGTCGGCGACCTGCCGGAGCAGGGCCGGATACGAGGCTACGCGACGCAGGTCCACATAGATAGGCGATTGTTTGCCGGAGGCCAGGGTGAACTCGCCGAACTGGATGCAGCCGGCGTCGTGGAGGGCGAGGATGAGGCCGGATGGCCCCCTCCCCGGCCCCCCGGCTGCGCCGGACCATGGTCCCCCGCGTGCGGGGGAGGGGATTCTATGTGCGTTTATGCGGTCTCGCAGGTCTAGCGCGGCCTGGCGGGGGTCGGCGGCGCCGGCCACGGCGCGGGAGGCCGGGACGATGACGCCGCGGCCGCGAGCATCCAGGCCGGCCGCTAGCGCCGCTGCCAGGTCGCCGCCCTGCGCGCCAACACCGGGGGCCAGGAGCCAGCGGTCCGGGGCTAACTCCCGCACCCGGGCCAACGCCGTCGGCTGCGTGGCCCCCACTACAAAGCCCAGTTGCGCCCCATCGCCCCAGGTCTGCCCCAGCCGGGCGATGAGTTGGTACAGAGGATAGGGGCCGAATTCCTGGATCTCGGCGGCGGAGGGGTTGGAGGTATAGCACAGCACAAAGACCATCTTGCCCGGGTGAGCCAGGAACGGCGTCACGCCATCGCGGCCCAGGTACGGGCTCACGGTGATGGCGTCCACGCCCCACACCTCAAAGGCGGCGCGGGCATAGGCGGCGGCAGTGTGGCCGATGTCGCCACGTTTGGCGTCCAGGAGCACCGGGATGTCGCCCGCCTGCTCGGCGGCAGCGACGATGCGGCGCAGCGCACTCAGGCCCGGGGGTCCGTATTGTTCGTAAAAGGCAAAGTTGGGCTTGTAGCAGCAGACCAGGTCCGCCGTCTGTTCGATGATATCCACGCCCCAGCGCACCAACTGCTCTTCGACCGAGGCCGGCCCCGGCGCGATGTGGTCCGGGTCCAGCCCCACGCACAGCAGCGAATCGTTCCGCTCGATGGCGCCCGTCAGCTTTTCGACAAAACCTAGCATGATTGACTCCTATGCTTTTCCCAGTACGGCCGCCAGCAGCGCCATGCGGATGTACATTCCATTCTTGACTTGGCGGAAATACGCGGCGCGCGGGTCGCTGTCCACGGCATAATGGATCTCGCCCACGCGCGGCAGCGGGTGCATGACGACCATCTTGGCCTTGGCCTGGCGCATCAACTCGGGTGTGATCTCGAACGCGTCCTTGACCTCTTCGTACTTGCTCAGGTCGCTAAAGCGCTCTTTCTGGACGCGGGTGACGTACAGCACGTCGGCGTTCTCGATGACGTCGGCCACGTCGTGGGTCTCGCGGACCTTGCGCCCCCGGTCGATGAGCTCGTTCATCAGGACCATAGGCAGCCGCAGGCTCTCCGGTGACACAAAGCGCAGGCTGACGTCGTATTGCAGCAGGAGCTGGGTCAGCGAGTGCACCGTGCGGCCATTGAGCAGGTCGCCCACCATCGCCACCTTGAGCCCGTCGATCTGTCCCAGCTCTTGCTGGATAGTGAATAGGTCTAGCAGGGCCTGGGTGGGGTGCTCGCCGGATCCGTCGCCGGCGTTGATGACCGGCACGCCGGCGTAATCTGCCGCCACCTGGGCCGAGCCGATATCGGGGTGGCGCAGCACGATGACGTCGGAGTATTGCTCCAGGGTCCGGATGGTGTCCGGCAGGCTCTCGCCCTTGGCGACGCTGCTGAACTGGACGCCTTGGGTAATGGGGATGACGCGCCCGCCCAGGCGGTCCATCGCCGCGATGAACGAGGCGCTGGTGCGGGTGCTGGGCTCGTAAAAGAGACAGGCCAGCACGTGACCGTACAGCAGGTCGCACGCGCCCACGCGCTCCACCATCTCGCGCATCTCGTGGGCCCGGCCAAAGATGTAGGCCAGCCGCTCGCGGTCAAACTGCTTGACCGAGAGGATGTCCTGGCCGGTGAGGCCATTGCTGATGGTGGCTCGTCGGGGCATCTTGTCAAAGTCAAAGAGCCGGGGTAATGTTTTCGTTGGTTTCGTCATGATCGTCCTCCTTTGTCTTGTGAATGTCTCTGTCTCACGTCTCTATCGCTTCTAACCTTGCCGTCCTCGAACACGAGTTTGCCGCGCAGCACGACCCGCTGCACCCGGCCGCGCACCGTCATCCCGGCGAACGGCGTCCACCCGCATTTGGTGAGGAGTCCTTCGTTGGATAGCTGATAGCTGGCCGCCGGGTCTATCTCAACCCAGGTATCCGGCTGCTCGGGCAGGTGGAAGATGCGCCGGGGATTTTGCGCCAGCAGCGCCACGAGCCGGTCCAGCGTCAGCCGCCCGTCCGCGACGGCGGTGAGCATGAGGGGCAGCGCGGTTTCCAGGCCCGGGACGCCGGGCGGCGGGTTCTCGCTGTGCTTTTCCGCCAGGGTGTGCGGCGCGTGGTCGGTGGCGACGCAGTCGATGGCCGTGTCAATGTGCGCCCAGAGCGCTGCCACGTCGGCCGGCTCGGCCAGGGGCGGGCGCATGTCGCCCAGCGGCCCGAGCCGGGGCACATTGGCCTGGGTGAGAAACAGGTGGTGCGGCGTCACCTCGCAGGTCACCGGCACGCCGCGCGCTTTGGCGGCGGCGATGAGGGCAATCTCGCTGGCCCGGCTCACGTGGCAGATGTGGACCGGCCGCCCGAACGCGGCCGCTAACCCCAGGCCCACGGCCACGCCCGGCCCTTCGGCGTGCATGGCGATGGGTTTGCCGATTGGCCAGTGGCGAAAGCAGGCCAGCAGGGTAGATAGATCCGTAACGCGCAGCGGGCCGAACGTTTCGTTCAAGTAGATTTTCAGGGCGACGGCGGCCCGGCCCAGCGCCGGCAATTCATCTGTATGGGCCGGCGATGCCCCGGCGTACAGGTGCACATCGCACAATGCCTCGGCGTTGGCCTGCTGTTGCACCCGGCGCAGCAGGTCGGCCGTGACCAGCGGCGGGCTGGTGTTGGGCATGGCGAGCACGGTAGTAAACCCGCCGGCCAGGGCCGCTGCCGTGCCGCTGCCAAAGTCCTCCTTGTGTTCGCCGCCGGGCACGCGCAGGTGGGCGTGGACATCGGCCAGTCCGGGGAGCCGGATCGTCATGGGCTATCCTCCGGCCGCCAGAAACCCGTTTTCTCCGAGAAAACGGGTTTCTGACACGCTCGCCGGGCAAAAAAAGGGACCAGTCTCTTGATGACTGGTCCTGAAAAATGGGGATCGTGCGACCCTGAATGGATCGCGTTACCCCGGCGTTTTGCCATGTGGCCTATTGCTGGCACCAAAACCAAGATTGTCTCCTCATCTGGACCACCCTCGTTGGTCTCTAGTCGCGCACGCCCTTGGGCGCGATCAAATCCTGTGTTTGCACAGGGGAATTATAGCGAATGGGCGCGGACTTGTCAACAGCCTGCGCGGTCGCACGGTCGCGACTTAGCGGCTCCCATACCCGGTGTCGATGGTCTTGACGCCGGGCACAGCCGTCTCGGTGGTCGATTGCACCGTCACGTCTATCGCCAACCAGCCCACATTGTCCGACAGGATGTCGTCGTCGATGCGCAGGTAGAGCAGGCCCTCGGCGCCGGCCGGACGCGTGAGATGGTCGCCCACGACAAAGAGCTGGCCCTCTTCGCCGATGCGCCCGATGAGGCAGCCGCCGCGCACGTTGGGGATGGGGTAGAAATCCGGGGCCGCATAGCGCCGGTGCCCGGCCGGGCCGTTGAACTCGTCGGGCGTATAGCTCCACTCGCCGCTGGCGCGCACGGTGAACACGTCGCCGGGGTTCAGGTACACGCCGGTGCTCTGCCAGTCCCGGTAGGCATAGATGCGCAGTTCCCGCAGGTCGGCGGCCTGGTACGGGCCGGGGTTGGCGGTCAGCGCCACGCCCAGCAGACTGCACGTGCCGCACAGGCTCACCAGCAGTACCACTGCCAGGATCACGGTTCGTTTCATCATAGCACCTCCAGACGTGCCGTCACTCGCTGGGCGCCGGGGTGGGGGAAGGTAGCGGCGGCGCCGTGTCCTCGCCGCGCAGGTCGATGATGGGCGTGCCGCTGCCGCCGAATATCCACTTGCTGTTGGCCTTGAGTTCCTGGACCATCAAATAGTCGATGTACTTGGTCGCCAGGTCGCCATAGGCCTGCAACTCGGACAGCATGGCCTTGGCGGCAGTGCGTTGGGCATCGGCGGTCTTGGTGATCTGATAGGCCTCGGCGTCCACGGCCTTTTGCGCCTCATAGTATTTGGCATCGGCGGCGATGCGGGTGCGTTCCGCGTCGGCCTGGGCCGTGGTCTTGCGCTGCTCGGACACCATCCGGTCCTTGATGGCCGCCTCCACCTCAGCTGGGGGATAGACGCTCTGCACTTGCACGGTTTTGAACTCGATGCCGTAACTGGATTCCTTCTCCTTGAGCGTGGTCAGCACGTCCTCGCTGATGCCGGCGCGGTCGTGCATCAGGACCGACATGGTCTTGGCGTTGAGCACGTCGCGCAGCCGGCCCTGGACGAACTCGAAGATGATTCTGTCCGAGTCATTGACTCCGAATACGTACTGCTGCGGGTCGGTGACTTTGTATGTGTACTGGAGCGAGACCAACATTGTCACCTCGTCGGATGTGAGGGCCTGGATCCGCTCCACATAGCCCTGCCGCTCGCGCACGTCCACGATGGTCACGCTGTCCCAGAAGGGGATTTGTATATGCCAGCCGGGCTGGTCCACGGTGACAAAGACCCCGCCTCTAGTGTGCAAGGCCAACTCGTTGGGCTGAACTTTGTAGATCACGGCCTGGCCTACCAGGAGTGTGACCAGGCTCAGGGCCAATAGCGCCAACACGATGATGGACAGCCGAAACAGCAGGCCAATGAGGCCCATTCGGCTCTGCGGTGGTTTGACTTGCGACGGTGGTACACGAGTAGTCGTCATGGTTTCACCTCCAATGATGTTATGATCGATGCCGAGTGTACTCTCTGCCGCAGCCCGGCAATCCCAAACGCCAGAGCTGCTGCCACTGAAAACGCCAACAACTGAATGGCTACGTCAAACGCGAAAAAGTTCGATGCGGTGGTGATGTACTTGTACTCCGGGGGAGTAGCCAGGATATAGTGCGCCAGGGGCATGAGCACATAGCTCAGGGCGAGCCCGGCAGCGAACAGTGCGCCGGTCCCCGGCATCGGCGTGCGGCGCCAGACACGCAGGCCGGTCATGACGATCAACCAGGCCGCGCCGGCCAGCGTGGGGACCGCCGCCACGAGATACACCAGGGGCGGGTGAGTCAGGGGGCTGGACAGGCCCCGGTCTGCCAGCTCCACTGCCCGCAGCATCGTCAGCGCCGGTAGCAGGCCCAGCCCGTCGAGGGCGAGCCACGCCAGGTCCCAGGGCCGGCGGGCGGCCCAGGCCCCGGACATCAGCGCCAGGGCCAGGCCGGCCAGCGTCGCTGCCACGCTGGTCAGGGTGTTGGGAAGGGGCAGTGTGGGCCAGCTCAGGTTCATGGTGATGGCCGGGATCCCAATGAGCAGCGAGGGCACGCAACAGGCCCACACCAGCCACCACGCTGGCGGTCGATACTCCGTCGCCAGGCGGCCCAGCAGCCAGTTCACGCTGGTGTACCCCACCAATACGAATCCACAAGCCACCAGCCCGGCCATCCAGTAGCGACTGCTCGTCGCCTCATCGAAGGGCGTGGCCCCCAGGTGCTCGTACAAAAAGACTGCATATCGGTCTGCTATTGCAAACCAGTAGTAAAAGAGGGCGAGGATGATAAAGGAGATAGACGGAGCATACAGCAATAGCGCCGTTATCTTGCGATTCATCGCGCCCCCCTTTCCAGACTCTCGGTCATGGGTTAGCCTTTTGCCCGGTTCGCGAGATCCACCGGTGTAGTAGGATGAAGGACGAGCCCAAGAGCGCGCACTCGAACACGAACGCGTCCAGGGCCAGCAGACCGAGGTTATAGTTGTAGAGATCGGCGCCCAGTTCCGGCTGGAAAAAGAGCACGTTACCCAGTCCCAGGATCGCTACGATGAACACCAGCGGCGACCAGGCCGGGAACGTCGCCAGCAGCACGGCGATGCCCCTGGCCCACCAGGACCGGGCGTGGTGGAACAGAAACGCGCCGCAGCCGGCCAGCAGAAATGTGTCGAACACGGACAGGGGACTGGTCACGATGGGTTTGGAGATGATGGTCACGTGGTCCAGTCGCGCCAGGACGTACAGCCCGTGCAGCGCGGCGAACGCGAGGCCGACCAGCCCGGCCAGCGCCAGCGTGCGGGCCGAGCCTCTTTTGCGCTACAGGAATAGGAGCACGCCAATCAGGGCTACACCAGCCACCGGGAGCGTGACCAGATCGCCCTCGCTTTGTGGGAGAAACAGCAGCGTGTAGTCCAGCGAATCGGTGAGCCGGTCCGCAACCAGCCACGACCACGAGGGACCGGCCTCCAGGCGCACGGTAAAGTCGCCGCCGTCGTGTAACAGGAGCAGGTACTTGGCGCTCCCGATGTCGGCCATTTGCAGGCGGCTATTATAGAACTCTTGGGCTGAAAACCTCGCCATTCACGGCGGGGATGAAAGCCCAACCCGGTTGACAGAATACCCACAGGGGGCTGCGCCGAACATTTGTGCTATCCTGTGGCTATGACCCAGACAAGAAGAATGCGACACGCAGTATACAATCTCAACTACCATGTCGTCTGGATTCCCAAGTATCGGCGCCGCGTACTGACAGGTCCTATTGCTGTGCGGCTGCGCGAGATCCTGGTCGCCATTGCCGATCAGTACGGGCTGGAGATATTGGCGTTTGAAGGAATGCCCGATCACATCTATCTCTTTGTATCTGCACCGCCGCGGTACTCACCAGCTCAACTGGTCAACTTGTTCAAGGGTATCTCGTCCCGCCGCTTGCGCCAGGAGTTTCCGGCCCTACGCCGCCGTCCTCAGCGTCAATAGCTCTGGACACCCAGCTACTACATCGGCACGGCTGGCACGGTCAGCGCCGCAACCATTCGCCAGTACACCGAGAACCAACAGGCTGGTCAGACATGAAAGTGACCATTACGTTGACCATCCCGCTGGGGCGCCTATCCCGCCGTAAGGCTGCCCAACTCGGCGCTTTGCAGGCCGAGTGCCAGCGCTGTGCTACCTGGCACCTGGAACAATGTCAGGCTTTGGGCACGACGGCCAAGACCCGCATCCACGACGCGTGCTATCGGGAGGCCACCGCCCTCTTTGAC
>JAHJIN010000109.1 GCA_018823415.1 Chloroflexota bacterium
ACCCCCGCCGCTGCTCCTAGAGCCAGAGTGAAACGTAAATAGCGACGGAATAACCGTGTGATCGCCATTTTCAGAAGCAAGACCAGAATCAGCAGAGTCCCCATCACTGCATGGGCCTGCACGCGCAGTGAGTAGTACGCATACCTCTCGCCAAACACGCAGATCACAGCCACTGCCAGAGTCAGAACCAGCACAGCAATGCCGCCCCAGTGGTGCCACTCCCGCAGCCGCTTCTTTTCAAGGGGCAATAGACGTACATATCCACGCACCTGCGCCATCCCCAAGGCTTGTATCAGTGCCAGCACCAGGGCTATGGTGGTCATTACAGACTTTAGCATCTCTAGGGACATTTCGATCTACTCCAGCGCGCTTCTTGCCACGCTCAAATGACCTCTGCTTGCAGGGCTTTTACCTGGTCTGGTCGTAGCTTCTCCAGCGGCTGTTGCACCAGTGGGCCCACCTTTAGCGCCGGCACCTGCTCCTCGTAGGTTGGGACCGGCTCGCCCCGGTAGACGATGCCGATGGGAATTCGTTCTCCCCACTCCTGGGCCTTGACCCAGGCCGCCGTTCGATCCTGGGAATCGTACCCCTCTTCATCTTCCAGCTTGTAAACCCTGTCGCTGTAAAAGTCGTAGGCGCTGGCCCGGTTAAAGGAAACACAGGGCTGAAGCACGTCCACCAGGGCGTAGCCTGGATGCTGCAACGCCTCGCCGATGAGCCAGACCAGATGATGCAATTCACCTGGATAGCCTCGGGCCACAAAGGTAGCTCCAGCGGCGATGGCCAGCGATAGCGGCTGTACGGGCCGGTCAATGGCTCCCTCCGGTGAGGTGGGCGTGCGCATACCCAGATCGCTGGTGGGAGAGTACTGCCCTTTCGTCAGACCATAGACCCGGTTATCCTGCACAATGTCCACCAAACCAATATTGCGCCGTACAGCGTGCAGCCAGTGACCCAGCCCCATACCGTACCCGTCGCCGTCGCCGTGGACGGTCACGATCTTGAGGCCGTGATTGGCCAGCCTGGCCCCGGTGGCGACTGCCAACGCCCGCCCGTGAATGGTGTGAAAACCGTTGACCTTCATATAATGCGGCAGCTTGCTCCCGCATCCGATGCCAGTGAATATGACCAGCTCGTGAGGCGCAATTGTTTGCTCGGCCAGGGCCATCTTGATCGCGTTCAAAATGCCATAGTTGCCACATCCCGTGCACCAGGTAGGGGATTCGGGGCTGTCGAAATCTTTTCGTGTCACCATCACTGCATCTCCTTCACCTGGGTCAGAATATACTCGGGAGTAAAGGCCCGGCCATCATACCTGAGGATTGTGCCGTCCATCGCCCGGCCGGTATTGGCTCGAATGAGCGTCGCCAGTTGTGCAGTCGCGTTATTCTCCACACCGACGAGCCGTCGGGCTGGCTCCAGGGCCGCCGTTGCCGCCTCGACCGGAAAGGGCCACAGGTCTCCAAAGTGCACGAGATTGGCCCGATCAACTTGCGCCGCGTTCAGCCGATCCACCGCCTCCCGCAGCGGCCCGTAGGTAGACCCCCAACTGACAAAAGTGATCTCGGCCGCCTGAGGACCGTATCGGTGTGGGCCGGACATCTCCCCGGCCATACCGATCAGCTTGCGTTGCCGCTTATCAACCTGCGCCATGCGCATCTCTGGCTCTTCAGTGATCGCCCCGCGCTCGTCGTGCTCGTTGCCAGCCGCGACGTAGACCGCCTGGGGATGTCCGGGCACCGCCCGGAGCGAGATGCCTGATTTAGTGAGCCGGTAGCGGAGGTATTCTCCATCCAGCGCGTCCAACTCGGCCTCGCTCAACAGCGCTCCCCGATCAATCTCTACCGCGTCAAAGTCGAAACTATCCAGTTCCAGCGTGCGAACGGCCACGGCCAGGTAGTGGTCGCTGAGCACCAGGGCCGGGGTCTGATATTTTTCCGCCAGGTTAAAGGCTCGCCAACCGGCCTCAAAGCACTCTTCGTGGGTGCCAGGGGCCAGCAGGAAACGGGGGAACTCGCCCTGCGAGGCGTGGAGCATAAAGAGCAGGTCCGCCTGCTCCTGGCGGGTGGGTAGGCCGGTAGAGGGGCCCGGCCGCTGGGCATTGTAGATGACCACGGGCGTTTCCGTCATACCGGCCAGACCCAACGCCTCGACCATCAGCGCAAATCCCCCGCCCGAGGTTGGCACCAGCGCCCGCGCCCCCATGTGGGCGGCCCCGATAGCCATGTTGATCGCC
>JAHJIN010000110.1 GCA_018823415.1 Chloroflexota bacterium
GGGGGTCATGTGCTCGGACCAGCACGATGTCGAGCAGTTGATCCGCATCGTCGGGCGCGCTGGAGACGAGCGCAGAAAAAGGGGGGTTGGAGCATGATTTCTGACGTACTGGCCGAGGCCCTGCACCAGATGGAGGGCTACCTGACCGACCCGGCGTTCGCCCCGAGCTACGCCGCGCCGGCCGTCCGGGCGCGGATCGGGGCAGTCATGGCCCACATGCGGGCGGTCCGGCAATTCCTGGACAATCCGCTGCCGGCCGAGGAGTGGCCGCTGGACCACGACCCCACGCTGGCCCTGGTGGCCTGGCTGCTCAACCTGGACGGCGAGCAGCCGGACTGCTATGATCTGTGTTGGCGCGATTATGTGGGCCAGCGCCACGACGAGGTGCTGGCGGATTGCCGCAACGGGGCCGGGTGCCCGTTCGGACGGGTGCTGCTGCTCTACCCGCCGCTGGCCGTGGCCCGGGTCGTGCACGGGCTGAAAGCCGCATAGTGGAGGTAGACATGACCCAGCGGCGCCGCCGACTCTTACTCTTTGCCTTGGGAAACGTGGTGGTGGTCACGCTGCTGGCCGGCGTCCTGGCCCGGGGTCTGGTGGCCTTGGACCCGGCGAGCGCCGTGCTGCTGCTGGGCTTGTTGGTCGCCGGGGACGTGGTGGCGGCGGTGCTGTTGGAGCGAGGCGTGCGGGAATGACCGATAACCGCAAGCCCGGCCCAGGCCCGATGCAGACTGCCGATTGGCTCGGCTTGGCCCTGACCGCCGGCCTAATCGCGCTGGCCCTGGCCTGGTCGCTGGGGCAGGGCGCCATCCCGGCCGCGGCCAGGCCCCTGGCACTCACGGCGCTGGGCGTTTGGGGGCTGCTGACCCTGGTGGCGGTCCTGGCAATCATTGGTACCCGCCTGCGGGCGGCAGTGCTGGCCGCGTTACAGCAGCCGCAACACCAGGAGCTGGCAGCGTTCCTCGGCTTGGCCGACACCACAAAATAAGGACGCGCTATGAGCATCTCAGCCTACGTCTCAGACCTACTCAACAGCACGGGCTTGGGCACCCACAGTTTGATGACCCCTACAGCGTATGACACAGCCTGGGTGGGGCAGGTCCTCACCGCTGACGGCTTACCAGCCTACCCAGCAGCTCTGCAATGGGTGCGCGACCACCAGTTGCCAGACGGGAGCTGGGGGGCAGCAGCGGTCGAGGTCGTGCATGACCGTATTATCTGCACTCTCGCGTGTTTATTGGCCTTGATCCGGCACGGCGAGGACGGGCACAGCGAGTGCGTCCAACGCGGTGTGTCGTACATCGCGGCGCGCGCGCCGTTTTTGGCCCACGAAACAGAGTCCATCGCCTTTGAGCTCCTGGCGTTGCAGCTCCTGGATGATCTGAAGCGCCTGGGGTTGGTTGTACCACGGGAGTACTTTGCGCGCTACGAGCCGATGCGGGCAGCCAAGCTGGCCCAACTGCCCCCCGAAATGACCTATCGGCGCGATCTGACGTTCGCGTTTTCCCTGGAGTTCCTGGGGCCAGCCCTGGACCCCACGTTGGTGGAACTAGAGTCCAATGGCTCGGTTGGGGTTTCGCCCTCGGCCACGGCCTTTTACCTGTGCCATGCCGATGATGCCCGCGCACGCCGTTATCTCACCGGCGTGGTCCAGGCCTACGACGGCCAGGCGCCCGACATGGCCCCCATCGACATTTTCGAGACCACGTGGGTGCTGTGGAACCTGCAGGTAGCTGGCGTCCGGCATCGTGGGATGGACCGCCAGCTCGTCGACCTGCAGGCCTTGCATCGGCAGCGGGGGGCCGTGGGCAGCGCGACCGCCGGCTCATTTGCCGACGCCGACGGCACGGCCGTGCTCATGGCCGTGCTCAGACGCGCTGGCAGCGACGTAGACCCGCGCGTGCTGGCGCCCTTTGCGCGGGAGACGCATTACGTGACCTTTCCGTGGGAGCGCAATGCGTCAGTATCAGCCAATGTGCACGTCCTGGAAGCCCTGCGCGGCCTGGACCCGGTGGCAGAGCGGATCATCGTGGCCTATCTGGCCGCCGAGCAGAATCAGCAGGGCTTCTGGTCAGACAAGTGGCATAGCTCCCCCTACTATACGACGAGCCATGCCATCATTGCCCTGGCCGGCCTCGATGGCCCGGCCACGGAGCTGGTCTGCGCGGCACTGGACTGGCTGCTGCTGTCCTGGTACCCCGACGGTTCGTGGGGCTACTATGGCTCTACAGCGGAGGAGACCGCTTACGCCGTCCAGGCCCTGGTGGTGGCGGCCCGACAGGGGCTGTGCCCCCTCAACCTGGCCCGACCGGCGATCCAGGATGGGTTGGCGTACCTGGAGGCGCATGTTGACGACGGGATACCGCCCTTGTGGATCGGCAAATGCCTGTACGCGCCGATCCGGGTAGTACGAGCGGCCATTGTCGGCGCCATCTTGATGGCGCAGGATTACCTGGGGTGAGTGCTAACTACTGGTGACTTTTAACTTTTAGCTGCACTGGGCTAGACTTTTAGTTGCAGTAGTGACGAGTCTTACTTGCAGTAGCGAGACTTTTAGTTGCAGTGGATTTTTTCGCGACCTGCATGGCGAAAACCCGGAGAAAGATCCCATGAACGCTCTGTTATACATTCGCACCACCGATCCCGATCTGGCCCGCCGCGGCCGGGTGTCGGCCATCATCCTGTTGAGTATGGCGATCATGACCGGGGCCGTCGCCGCCTTCAACCTGAGCGAGTGGGTGCTGGGGGGCGGGTCGGCCGCCATGGCGCAGTTTCTGGGCTTGGTCGGGTCCGGGCTCGTGTTTGGCGGCCTGTACCGGCTCAACCGCCGGGGCCAGGTCCGGCTGGTGGGGCTGGTGCTCCCGCCATTGTTGATTCTGGCCATGCTGGTGATTCCCGAACCGCAATACATCCTACACGGCCCCTCCGCCCTGGCTTTTGCGGTGCCGGTGGTATTGGCCAGCGTCGTGGCGGCGCCCTGGAGCGGTTTCGTCGCGGCCGCCCTGGGGGTGCTGGGCATGACCGGTCTAGCTTTCGTGACGGCCTCCGCCTATCCCCGCATCGAGGTGATGGCCGCCCTGCTGGTGGTGGCTTTGGTGGCCTGGCTGGCCGCCGCTGGTCTGGAAAAAGCCCTGCAGGATCTGCGCACTCTCAATCAGGAACTGGACCAGCGCGTCCGGGACCGGACCCGGGAGCTGGCCGAGGCTCTGAGCCAGACCGAGGCCATCCTGCGCGATATTGCGGATGGTGTGGTCGTGTTCGGGACCAATGGCCAAGCTATCCTCGCTAACCCCGCGGCCGTGGGCCTGCTCCAGGTGCCGGCCGCGGCGATCCAGGGCGGGGACATGCGCACCCTGATCGTCGACCGGGTCAGCAGCGAGGAGCAAAGTGCGTTCCTCCGGTTGCTAGCTGGCGACGTGGCCAGCATCAAGGTCGCCTGGGGCCCGCAAACGCTCTCGATCAGCGCGGCTCCGGTCCATCTGGCCTCGGGGGAGGTCATCGGTACCGTAGCCGTGTTCCGCGATTACACCCGCGAGACCGAGCTGGACCGCATGAAAGATCATCTGGTCTCCATGGTCTCGCACGAAATGCGCACCCCCCTCAATGCGATCATGGGGTACGCGGAGATGATGCTGGAGGGCGTCTACGGCCCACTGCGGCCGACATTGAGCCAGGCCGGGACCCGGATCATGGTCAATGCCCGGGCACTGCTGGACCTGGTCGCCAATATCCTGGATCAGGCGCAGCTAGAGGCCGGGATGTTGAGCCTCCAGCGCCGTGATTTTGCGCCGGGCGACCTGGTGGCAGAGGTGATCGACACCATGACCGTGTTGGCTGAGGATAAGCACCTGATTCTGACCAGCCACATCGCCCCCGACGTGCCGGCCACGCTGGTCGGTGACCCCCGCCGGCTGCGGCAAATCCTGGTCAATCTGGTGGGCAACGCGCTCAAGTTCACCAGTGCGGGCACCGTGCAGGTGCAAGTGCAAC
>JAHJIN010000111.1 GCA_018823415.1 Chloroflexota bacterium
AGGCGGTCTGCGGGCTGCCGTCAGCGGTCAGTTACAAACAGAGCGGGGACTGTCGTCCCCTTTGAGCACATAGTATGAGGAGGAAATCCCATGAACACCGTAGACGCGCGCGGGCTATCGTGCCCGGAACCGGTGCTGCGCACGAGCAACGCCCTCAAGGACTTGCCAGAGGGCGAGCAACTGCAAGTGCTGGTGGAAACCGTCACCTCGCGAGAGAACGTGAGCCGCATGGCCCGGTCCAAGGGCTACAACGTGGAGGCGGACGAGACCGAGGATGGGTTCTGCCTGCTCATCGGCAAATAGATTGGGGATTGGAGATGATCTATTTCGACAACGCCGCTACGTCCTGGCCCAAGCCGCCGGGTGTGGCAGAGGCAATGGTATATTTTCTCAACGAGGTGGGGGCGAACCCCGGCCGGTCCGGGCATCAACTGAGCATCGCCGCCGGGCGCGTCGTCTACGAGGCTCGGGAGCGCGTGGCAAACCTGTTCGGCGCACCGGACCCGCTGCGCGTGGTATTCACTCCCAACGTGACCTGGGCTATCAACCTGGTGCTGCGCGGGCTGCTGCGCCCCGGCGACCATGTGGTGACCACCGGCGTCGAGCACAACGCCGTCATGCGGCCCCTGCGCGCCCTAGAGGATGCGGGCCTGCGGCTGACCATCGTGCCGGCCGATGCCGCCGGGTTTGTGCAGGTGGCCGACATCGCCGCCGCGCTCCGGCCGGACACCGTGCTTGTCGCCGTGAACCACGCTTCCAACGTCTGCGGCAGCATCCAGCCGTTGCGCGGGATTGGGGCCATCGTGCAGCGCACCTACGCCCTGCTGCTGGCGGATGTGGCCCAGTCGGCCGGGAGCGTCCCCATCCACCTGCTGGACGACGGCATCGACCTGCTGGCGTGGACCGGGCACAAGGGTCTGCTGGGGCCAACGGGCACCGGCGGACTGATCCTGGGGCCACGCGTGGACCCGGACCGCATCGAGCCGCTGGCCCGGGGCGGGACCGGCAGCCGCAGCGAAGAAGAGCACCAGCCGGATTTCCTGCCGGACAAGTTCGAGCCGGGCACCGGGAACGCCGTGGGATTGGCCGGCCTGGCCGCCAGCCTGGCGTATATCGAGGAGCGCGGCCAGGAGGCCATCAAGGCCCACAAGGCGGCCCTGACCCAGCGCCTCATCGACGGCCTGCTCAATGTCCCCAGCGTCATCGTCTATGGCGCCCACGACGCGGCCCGGCAGACGGCCACGGTATCGTTCAACATCGCCGGGCTGGACTGCTCTGAGGTGGGGTTGCCGCTGGACGAGGAGCACGGCATCTTGTGCCGGGTGGGGCTACACTGCGCCCCGGCCGCCCATCGGACGCTGGGCACGTTCCCCGGCGGCGCGGTACGCTTTGGGTTGGGCGTGTTCAACACGCTGCCAGAGGTAGACATCGCCTTGACGGCCGTGAGCCAACTGGCCCGGGAGAGACGGGCAATCAACAACGAGTAGCAAGGAGTAAAACCCATGTCCGAAATCATAGACGCCCGGGGATTGCCGTGCCCGCAGCCGGTGATCCTCACCAAGCAAGCGCTGCTCCAGCACAATGACGTGGTGTGCATCGTGGACAACGAGACGGCGCAGCACAACGTGACCCGGATGGCGACCAAGATAGGCCACTCGCCGACCGTGGAGGCCCAGGGCGATGGCATCTATATCCGCTTTGCCGGTGACCCGGGACCGGTCACGACAGAGATGACGGTGGGCCGGGCCATACCGGCCGCCGGCCCGCTGGTGGTCTATATCTCGGCCGACATGATGGGGCGGGGCGAGCCGGAGCTAGGCGACATCCTCATCCGGGCCTTTTTGCATACCCTGAACGAGGTGGAGCCCAAGCCGGACGTGATGGTGTTGGTGAACACCGGCGTCAAGCTGGCGGCAGAGGGTTCGCCGGTGCTAGAAGACCTGCAAGCCCTGGTCGCCGGCGGCACCGAGATCTTGGTCTGCGGCACCTGCCTGGGCTACTTGGAACTGAAGGACAAGCTGGCCGTGGGCGAGGTGAGCAACATGTACGCGATTGCCGAGATGTTGCTGGGAGCCGCGAAGGTGGTGTCGCCGTAACGCAGCAAATGTCTGTCCTTGTCCTTTAGGATTGTGCGCTCATCAACAACAAGGGCCGGGAAGATTCCCGGCCCTTGACTTGTTCTCATCCTGGGAAAACACAGGCCCAAACTCGTCCAGTTGGCACTGGCCGGCAGGGGCAGACGACTTTTCAGTTGTCCCGGAACCCATACTTGGTAACGATGCGCTGGATGATCTCGGCATCCTGCGGCGTCACGTCGAACAACTCAAAGCCGGTGGTGTAAAAGCGCGGGACGATGTCTGGCTCGCTCCACAGGCTCCGAGCCTGAACCTCCAGGTGCAGCTGGTCAGCGACGTCATCGGTCAATTCGATCTGGAGCCGAAACGTCGTGTCGGCCGGGATGGGCGCTTCGCCGGTGATCATGACCCCGATCTCGGTGATGTCCACCAGGTTCCCCAGCAGAGCCCCCGTGTGAGCATCAAAGACCCGGGTAGAGTACATCAGGTAGCGTCTCTTGACCCTACGTCTTTCCGCCATGACACCCTCCCTCGCGGACGTGGCGAATCGCAGAGTGGCTGGCCCGCGGCCGTGCTCGAATGGTCAGTGGTTGTTACGTCGCCTGTGTTGAGTCTCGTAAAGTCGTGCCGGTCAAAGTCTCACAAAGTCGTGCCGGTTTAGCCGTAGGCTCTGCTCATCGTCGTCATGAAGGTATGGGGATGAGTTTCCCAAGAGCAGCCAGACAGGCCTAGATCATTGTGGAACTGCTCGAAATAGCATTCTGGCACAATTTCTGTCGCCAAACCTCAGTAGACCGGTACGACTTCCCGAGACAATGGGGCGGCACGACTTTATGAGACAATGGGCGGTACGACTTTATGAGACTCGACACCTGGAACTATTATAGCATATCGAGGCAAGAGCACGATAGTTCCATCTACCATAGACAAATGTGACATGGCTTCAGTTCACACACAGTGGGCTGCGCCTGCCCAACGGCATCGGGCCAACTACGAGCCCTCTATCCCGTAGCCCCAAGGCATCCGGGAATGCTTTGCGAATGATC
>JAHJIN010000112.1 GCA_018823415.1 Chloroflexota bacterium
CGCCGCCCCGCCGCCGATGACCAGCAGCAGGACCAGGAAGGCGCGCACGTTGCCGCCCAGGGTGCGCAGGGTCGGGGCCGTGGCGAAGGGGTTTGACTCCTGGGCCAGGTGGGCCCAGGCCCGGCCCCAGTCCGGCGGGGCCGGGCGCAGGACGAGCTGGGCCAGCAGGCGCTCGCCGGGGGCCAGAGCCAGGGGGCGGCCCAAGATGCCGGCCAGGGGGTCGGCGGTGGCATAGTCCTCGTCGCGGAAGGTGCGCAGGGGCAGGTAGGCCGGGGACTCCAGCCGCAGCTCCACGCCCACCAGGGCCTCGCCGGGGGCGCGGTAGCCCGGGTCGCCGGGCGCGGCACAGGGCAGGGGCCGGGTGCCGGCCTGGGGGTAGACGGCGCGGATGGGCCCCAGGACGAAGGGCACGACCGGGGAGGGGGCGCGGACCAGGAGGTGGTGGCCGTGGGGCTCGCTCCAGATCTCCAGGGCGTAGGGCTCGTCGGCGCCCAGGCTGGCGAAGAGATTCTCGGCGCCCCGGCCGGCGGTCTCGCTGTCGCGGCCGGGGAGGATCTCGCACAACTCCAGGCGGGTGGCCGGGCTGATGGGTTGGGCCGCCGGGCCGGCCGGGATGGCCGGCAGGCGCTGGCCGCAGCAGGTCCAGCCCCGGGCGGCGGCGTCCGCGGTGCGGTAGGTCTGGCCGCAGGTTGGGCAGTGGTAGGCGTTATGCGGGGATGGGTTGTCTGTCATGAGCATACCTCTTTCTCCCACGGAGCGCGGCTGCTTGGTTCAGGCAGGGGGATGCGGATGTCGCCAGGCACTGCGTGTTGAGGGGCTGGGGGTGGTGTGGTATAATAGAATTGTGAGCCTCTTGTAGGGGCGACGAGTTGTTGACCTTGCTTACGCGCATTGCTTGCACACGGGAACATCTATCCCATCATCAAGTAGGTGAAGTATGACACGACAAAAGGGCAAGAAGTCATCACGAGACCTTGAGCATTCGCTGGATAAGCTGGAGCAAATCCATAGGCAAAGACGACAAGCATATCAAGAATTCATTGAGTCAATACAGAGCCTACAGCCACTTGAAAGAGCAGAGGCATGGCTCATGTATGCCGCTGACGACTATGAATGCTATGGAGACCAAGAAGCGATCGTGTATCTAGTGAGCAGGGGATATGATTGTGCAGAGCGTATCAGAGACGTGGTCTCCACATGGAAACATGCCGCACAGCGATCTATAGAAGGTTGCATGCGAGAAGTTAGACCCCTTGTGGTCGACTCTAAGACCGGTACTACTGAATGGGGAGAAGTGATCCTGCCGGGAAAGCATTATGCGGAAGCCAGTGATATTCTAGATCAATCGCCCTTTTGGTTGCGTGATTTCTGGGGCGGTTCTGACTATCAGGAGTTCTCCATTGATGCTACAATGCTGCGAACCGTCGAGTGGTGCAACATAGGGGGTTTCGATGAATGGTGGCTTAGGCTAGCGAATGAGCACTATGAAGCGGTCACTCAAGGAGGAATCGAGCCAATCCCCGCTTCTTTTTTTCTATTCAATATGTGCCGATCTGATTATGCAATCCAGTTGATGCGCAAGGCCTTCAACAGAATGCTTGAGGCAATCGAGCTTTCGGAACCCAGACAACCTTACCCTTGGCGTCGGTGGACATGGGGAGAAGATACCCCTCGAGCAATTGACCACTTCACTTATGCTGCTAGTATCGTTTTTGCGAACGAACGGCTCTGCCCACATCATAGCGATACTGAACTTGTTGATCGAGCACTCGAAGCTTTGCTGAAACACCAAGACACAGTGGGATACTGGCGTTGCTGGGCAGACAATCCGGAGCCAGCAATGGATACTACTGCAATGGTGATACATGCTCTCGCAATGAAAAGACCCAGAGGATGGGAGCTAGCTGCTTCTGCAGCAAGAGATTGGCTTTGGTCAGTTCAGGATCGATCAGGATGTTGGGTAGACAGTGGTTGTCCCGACAGTGTGTACCTGACTGTCCTAGTGCTAGATGCTCTTGAGTTGGCGGGGGGAGGATCAAGAGTTACATTTGGACTCGCACCCTCCCTCGTCCAGAAAGAGGTGCTTCCTATGCATAAGATTAAAGCACTATTTCTCGCCGCTAACCCCGCCGATACTCAGAAACTAAGCTTGGACAAACAAATTCGCGCAATTACCGAGAAAATTCGCGCAACAGATTACCGCGACTTGCTAGAGTTAGTATCTGTTTGGGCTGTTCGCCCCGACGACCTACTTCAATCCCTGAATGAACACAGACCACACATAGTGCATTTCAGCGGGCATGGAAGCCAAGCAGGGGAAATCCTTGTCGTTGGTGACAATGATCAGTCTAGGCCGATCAGCACAAAGGCGATCAAGACCCTCTTCAAAACCCTAAAGGATAACATCAGGGTGGTCATTTTGGATGCCTGTTACTCAAAATCGCAAGCCGAGGCAATTACTGAGGTCGTTGACTGTGCAATTGGCATGGATGATGCAGTAGGAGAGGCTGCAGCTACCATATTCACAGCATCATTCTACCGCGCTATCGGGTTTGGTCGTTCTGTTCAAGAGGCATTTGACCAAGGGATAGCCGCTTTACTACTCGAAAACATCCCTGAAGAGAACGTGCCCAAGTTACTGGTAAAGTCAGGAGTGGATGCCTCTCAAGTCTTTCTTATAGGCGGTGCAAGTCAATAGCAGCCATATACATCCGTCCATCGCATTGCAATATCACGTGCTAACAGACATTCACGACTGTTGAAACTACGCGCGAGCATATCTAGAAAACCGCGAATCGTTGACCCTTCAGCTACTGTTTCTGCTTCCGCCAAACCACCTCATAACTGCAATGCCCCCCGGCTGACGGGTGCACGAACCACAGGTTGTACACTCGCTGGCTCTCCCCCACCACTTCCAGGCTCAGGACTGCCTCCCGGGAAAAGCCAGCGAACTCGTATGATCCGTCGGCATTGGTGCGGGTCACGCTCTCCCAGCCGGCGTCGGAGAAGCAGCGCACCTCCACTCCACCCAGCCCCAGCCCATGCGGTCCCAGGACGTGCCCATACAACCGTAGGTTGCCGTGGTTCTCGGCGTCTGACAGGCGGCGGGCATAGACCACGGCCCATTCTTTGTCCCGCGCCCCGGTGATGTATGGGATGCCCCGGTGCGCCCAGTCGCCGGGGACCGGGGGCGGGTTGCTGGGAAAGTACTGCCCCATCGCGCCTCCCAGGAGGTACACGCTGTCCCCGCCGGCCGGGACGGTGAACGGATCCACGGCGGTCAGGCCGCCCGGCGCCGCCAGCGCCTCCGAGGGCAGCGGCACGCGCTGGCCGTCAAAGAGCACCACCTCCGACACCGGCCCCTGCCAGAACTGGGCTGGGTCCACCCAGTCATAGTCGTACATGACGGAGTAGTGTAGGTGTGCCCCGGTGGTCGTGCCGGTGTTCCCGCTGTACCCGATGAGCGCGCCGGGTTGCACCACGTCGCCGTGGTGGACCAGGGCCACGCTCAGGTGACCGTACTCGCTGGTAAAGTGGTCGTTGCCCAGGCCCACATAGAGCCCCAGGCCGGTGCCCACGTCGCCGCTATGGTAGACCCGGCCGCCGTGAGTGGCATAGACCGGGGTGCCGGCCGGGCACGAGAGGTCCACGCCGTAGTGGGGCCGGCCGAACTCTTGCTGGTAGACCGGGTCCAAGAAGCCAGCGGTGATGCGCAGGTCGCCTTGCAGCGGCGTGAGCCAGGGCACCAGGGCCGGGCCGGCGCTGAAGACCCGGTAGTACGGGTTCGGCGCGAACGGCCACGGGAGGTCATCGCCCAGGGTGATGACGCGGCCGGGTAGCTCTCCCAACATCCAGCGCTGGGCCACCTCACGCCCAAAGGGCAGGTTCATGACCGTGAAGCCGATCAAGGCCACGTAGACCACGACAAAACAGGCGATGTTGGCCAGTAGGATCACACCCACAAAGGCGATGAACTTGAACGGGTTTAGAAAGTCGAACATAGTCTCTCTTGTCAAGATTGACCAGGCGTGATACAATATATGCACGATCCCATAGTCTATCCGAATGAGAATAACTACCCAATTCAAAACGGTTCTATGCCGAAAAGGATGGCTCGTTCTCTTCGAACAAACCGCTCCACTTTGAGGGATAAAGAATGCCACCAGCACTAGAGTGGATTTCAACAATGCCAGGTTGGTACTCGTGTGTGATAGCTATCGCGGCGACTATCTGTTCGATGATCGTTGTTGGTATCATCACGGGAGATAGTAATAAGTGCCCAATATGCGAGAGTAATCACGGAATGGAAGTCTACGATTCGGAAGATGAACGCCGCTCAGTGGTCAAACGTGTCGGACCGCCTGGTGACTGGAGTGAGAAAGAAACCTGGTATACTGACAGCATCAAGTACCAAAGTTGCAGGTACTGTGGCTACAAATATGCAGTATTTCGCGACGGCGAGACGCAACGTACATCTACTGTACCGGGTAGGGTACCCTCACGCCCTCAGCTCTACGCTGATTCTTCTGCAGGGTCAAAGACTACTTCTAGCAAGTGGAGTTGTTGCGGTGGGTGTTGGGGCGTAATATTCTTATTAATTGTACTTGTTTGTCTGGCTGCAGTTATATTCTATTGGGACGTACTGGTGGAGGCTATCCCAATCTGGTTTGGCTGGTTTTTAGCCACTTTCAGAAATCTCTTAGCAAATTAGTCAGGAATCCCGAAACGGGTAGCACCCCATTGAACCGTGGTCGCCCAAAAGGTGAGATGCATCTCACCTTTCAGCCTTGGACTTGGGGCAATAGTGGGTGGAAATCCCAGTCTTCTGCCCAAATTGGGGACCCAGGTGGGGGCGATTTCGCTACTCCACGGTCAAGTGTGGGGCTACCGTCCAACTGCGCAAGTCCTGTTAGTAAGAATTGTGGTGGTGTGGTGCTGTTATGCACAGCAGTGGCGTTGTCCAGATGGTATGTTTGTGCTGGCGAGA
>JAHJIN010000010.1 GCA_018823415.1 Chloroflexota bacterium
GCAACGCCGCCACGGTATCAAACACCGACGGCAGGAGATGACCGTCATTCTTCTTGAACATCGGGGGCCTCCACTGAAGGGATTCCAGGCCCATGCATTTTACATCGTTTCGCGATTTCTAGCTACTACCGGAGACTTTTTGCAGAGGAGTCATAAGTGTTTCCCAATCATTTATAGAACGAGATAGGTCAAATGGCATTGTGTCAGCCAAAGCATGAATTTGAGCAACAATACGACCATAAGTTCTTACCGCACCGATGTTTGGCCTTTGGCGTAAATGCCTTCCATCTACGAATGGTGCTAATACGCCCTGCCGCGTTCCTTCTGGCGCGTCGAAAGTCATAAGCAATTCGCCATTCTTGTTCGGAACGGCAGGAGCGACAGGGATACCATTTGTGTGCAGAAAATCCACAAACTTCCATTCTGCCAAGATTTCAGCGGGCGTCCTTTGGTCACACCGATAGATATACAAGACATAGCGCTTTTTGTATGACGTGACGAGATATACATCACGCATGCTCGCTGTGATAAGTTGGCAGTGTACATCTGAGAGACCATGTGCCTCTCTAATACTGTGTGCCAATGTTTCTTCGCGCAAAAAAGATTTGCTTATTGGAAGTGTTTTACTCATTATCGTGAGTCATCCTCGTCGTGCGCCCAACAGGGCTGCGGGGGGCCCAGCTGACCACGGCAGCGCCAAGTCTCACCACGGCAACTAAAAGCCCCACTACTGCAACTAAAAGTCTAGCCCAGTGCCGCTAAAAGTTAGCACGCCCGCCCAGGTAATCCTGCGCCATGAGAATGGCGCTGACGATGGCCGCTCGTACGACCCGGAGTGGCGCGTACAGGCACTTGCCGATCCACAGGGGCGGTATCTCGTCGTCAATATGCGCCTCCAGGTACGCCAACCCATCCTGGATAGCCGGCCGGGCCAGGTTGGGGGAGCAGAGCCCCTGCCGGGCGGCCACCACCAGGGCCTGGACGGCGTAGGCCGTTTCCTCAACCGTAGGACCATAGTGGCCCCAGGCCCCCTCGCCCTGCCAGGAGCGCAGCAGCCACCCGGCGGCGGACCGGACCAGTTCGGCCGCCGGACCAGCCAGCCCGGCCAGGGCCACGACCGCGTGGCCGGTGGTGTAAACTGGCGACACATGCCATTTGTCCACCCAAAAGCCCCGGGGGTCTTGCTCTTGGGCCAGGTAGGTCACGATGATCTGCTCAGCGGTCGAGTCCAGGCCCCGCAGCGCATCCAGGACGTGGATGTTGGTCGAGGCGGAGGCGTTGCGTTCCCAGGGAAAGCAGACGTAATGCGTCTCCCGGGCAAAGGGCGCCAGCACGCGCAGGTCGATCTCGCCGCCGGCCCGCTTGAGCACGGCCAGCAGGATGGCCGTGCCGTCGGCATCAGCAAACGAGCCCGCGACCGCGGAGCCCACCGCGCCGCGCTGGCGGTGCAGGGCCTGCAGGTCGGTCAAGTGGCGGCTGGCAGCCGGGTGCTGGCCCGCGCCGGCCAACTGCAGGTTCCACAGCACCCAGGTGGTCTCGAAGACGTCGATGGGCACCATGTTGGGGGCCTGGCCCTGGTGGGCCTGGACCACGGCGGCCAGATAACGGCGCGCGGCGGCATCGTGGCTGTGGTGGCACAGGTAATAGGCCGTGGCCGAGGGGGACACGCCGATAGAGCCGTTGGCCTCTGGCTGCACCAGCGTTGGGTCCAGGTCAGCGCCCAGGAACTCTAACGAAAAAGCGAACGTCAGGTCTCGCCGGTACACCATCTCCCGCGGCAGTTGGGCCAGCTTGGCCGCGCGCATCGGCTCGTAGCGGGCAAAGTGCTGCCGCGGCACGGCGAGACCCAGGTGGTCCAGATCGTCCAGCAGGCGCAACGCCAGGAGTTCAAAGGCGATGCTTTCGACCTCCTGGGCCAGGAACTGCGCCCGCGTGTCGATGTAACGCACGGCGCGCTGGACGCGCTCGCTGTGCCCGTCCTCGCCGTGCCGAATCAGGGTCAGCAGGGCCGCCAGGGTACAGATCACGCGGTCGTGGACATACTCCACCCGCGCTGCGCCCCAGCTCCCGTCCGGCAGTTGGTGCTCACACACCCACTGCCAGGCCGCCGGGTAGGCCGGGCCGGGGCCCTTTTCGGCGGGCACCTGGGCCACCCAGGCCGTGTCATAGGCGGTGGCCGACATCAGACTGGGTTGGCCCAGCCCGGTGCTATTGAGGAGGTCGGTGACGTAGGCTGAGATGCTCACTTAGCACGTGTCCTTATTTTGGGGGATCATCCAAGCCGAGGAACGCTGCCAGCTCCTGGTGTTGCGGCTGCCGTAACGCGGCCAGCACTGCCGCCCGCAGGCGGGTTACAATGATTGCCAGGACCGCCCCCAGGCCCAGCAGTCCAAAAACGACCATGGTCGTGAGTGCCAGGGGCCTGACCGCGGGCGGCATAGTGCCCGGCCCCAGCGACCAGCCCAGGGCCAGTGCGATTAGACCGGCCATGATGGCCAAGCTGATCCAGCCGGTCAGATCCAGCGGCTTCACCCGGCCGCGCGCACGGCCCGGGCCACCGCTGCCGGCGGGTAGAGCAACAGCACCCGTCCGAACGGGCACCCGGCCCCGTTGCGGCAATCCGCCAGTACCTCGTCGGGGCGCTGGCCCACATAGTCCCGCCAGCACAGATCATAGCAGTCGGGCTGCTCGCCATCCAGGTTGAGCAGCCAGGCCACCAGGGCCAGCGTGGGGTCGTGGCCCAGTGGCCAGGCCTCGGCCGGCAGCGGATTGTCCAGGAATTGCCGGACGGCCTGCATGTGGGCCACGACCGCCCCGAGCCGCGCCTGGATGTCCGGCTCGGCGTAGCTCGGGGCGAACGCCGGGTTGGTCAGGTAGCCCTCCATCTGGTCCAGGGCCTCGGCCAGTACGTCAGAAATCATGCTCCAGTCTCCCTTCTGCGGCGCTCGGCTCCAGCGCGCTGCACGATCCGGATCAACTGCTCGACATCGTGCTGATCCGAGCACATGACCCCCGCCTGCCGCGCGAGGTCCTGGGCCGCGGTCGTGAACCCGGCCTTGGAGATAAACCAGGGCCGGGCGTCCAGGTCCACGGCCACCGCCTGCAGTCGGCGCAGGTCCCGGGGCAGGGCCAGCCGGGCCCGCCACCGGACCTCCACCACCCAGCGTTGCTCCCCCTCGGCCAGGGCGTCCACCTCCACCTGGCCGTCGGCGGAGCGGTACGACGCTACCC